>NZ_LADY01000064.1:0-328089 GCF_000961715.1 Roseovarius sp. BRH_c41
AGCCCGGCCCGGCGCATCAGGCGCAGGGTCAACGGCTCGTAAACCGGCTGCCCCGCCGCCAACGCCAAGAGACCTTGGCGCAGATGCACCCGCCGCTGAAACCGCAGATGACGCAGCGCCGCCGCCAGCACGCCGCGCCCCGGCGCCATCAAGAGCGACAGCACAAAGAGCGCAAAGGCTGCCAGCACAATGAGCGGCCCCGTGGGCAGGTCCGGTGCCGTGGCCGACACCGCAGCCCCCAGATAGCCCGCAACCCCGCCAATCGCCCCCGCGATCATCACCACATGCCCCGCGCGCTCGGACCAGAACCGCGCCGCCACCGGCGGAATGATCAAGAGCGCCACGATGAGCACGAGACCCACCACCTTGAGCCCGGTCACGGTGATGGCCAGCGCCAGCCCCATCATCGCCAGATCGACACGCGCAAGCCGCATCCCCTGCCCCACCGCATATTCGGGATCAAAGGCCACAAGGATCATCGGCCGATGCAAGAGCCGCACCAGCGCCAGAACCACGGCGCCGCCCGCCGCAATCGTCAGCGCCTCGTCGCGCAGCATGCCTGCCGTAGCGCCCAGCAAAAAGGTCTCAAGCCCCGCCTGCCGCCCGGCATCCATCACCTGCACCACCGTCAGCAGGACAACGCCAAAGCCAAAGAACACCGACAGCACCGCGCCAATCGCGGCATCCTCATGCAGCCGCGTGCGCGTCGTCAACCCTGTCACCGCCAAGAGACCCAGACCCGCCGACAGCGCCGCCCCCAGCATCAGCCCCGGCAGAAACCGGCCCTCACCCCCCAGCGCCACCATAACCATGAACCCCAGCACGACGCCGGGCAGCGTGGCATGGCTGATCGCATCCGACACCAGCGCGCGCTTGCCCAGATAGAGATAGGTGCCCGTGGCCCCCGCTCCCACGCCGAGCATCGTCGCCCCCAGCGTGACCAGCGTGGCGTTATAGCCCAGTTGCAGCGTGAGCGCGTCCCAAAGCATGCTCAGCCCGCCGCCGCCCCACCCATCTGCGCCAGCGCCAGCCGCCCGCCATAGGCGATTTGCAGCTGCTCGGGGGTGAACACCTCGGCCACCGGCCCCTCGACAATGGCCGTCGTGTTGATCAGGAACACGCGGTCGAAATATTCGGCCACCGTGGCCAGATCGTGATGCACGGCAATCACCGTCTTGCCCTCGGCGCGCAACCCGTGCAGCACCGCAATAATCGCCTTTTCCGTGGCGGCATCGACGCCAGCAAAGGGCTCATCCAGCAGATAGAGATCCGCCTCCTGCGCCAAGGCCCGCGCCAGAAACACCCGCTGTTGCTGCCCGCCCGAGAGCTGCCCGATCTGGCGATGGGCAAAGCCTGCCATCCCGACCCGGTCAAGACAGGCCGTGGCGCGGGCGCGGTGGCTGGCCCGCACCCGGCCCAAGAGACCCAGTTCACGGGTGAGACCCATCATCACCACATCGAGCACGCGGGCCGGGAAATCCCAATCCACGCTGGCGCGCTGCGGCACATAGGCAATCCGCGCGCGCCCCTCGTGCAGCGGGCGGCCATAGCTTGTGATCTGCCCCGACAGGGGCCGGATGATCCCGAGTGCGGCCTTGAGCAGCGTCGATTTGCCCGCGCCATTGGGGCCAACTATGGCGGTCATCTGACCGGGGCGAAAACTGACATCAACGGAAAACACCGCCGGCTTTTCACCATAAGAGACCGTCAACCCCCGGATCGACAGCGGGCTGTCAGTGTCTGGCGCCGTGGCCCTGCCAACCAGTTCCAGTGCCATGCTCATCCCCCCACCGCCAGACGGTCATCCATGCCGCGCGCCGGGGCGGTGCCGCCCAGAGCACCCGCGATGGTGGTCACATTATGGTCGATCATGCCCAGATAGCTGCCCTCATAGGTGCCGGGTGCGCCCATCGCATCCGAGAAAAGCTCGCCGCCGACGATCACCTCATGGCCCTGCGCCGCAGCCCCTTCGATCAGCGCGCGGATATTGCGATCCGACACGGTGCTCTCGACAAACACCGCCCTGATCTGGCGACTGACCAGCAGATCGACCAGATCACGGATGCGCGCCAGACCGGCCTCGGATTCCGTGGACAGCCCCTGAATGCCCTCCACCTGATATCCATAGGCCCGGCCAAAATAGCCAAAGGCATCATGCGCCGTAACCAGTACGCGTGCAGGCGCAGCCACCGAGGCCAGAACGCCCGTGGCATAGCGGCCCAGCCGCGCCAGATCTTCTTTGTAGCGCGCGGCATTGCTGGCAAAGAGCTCCGCATCCTCGGGCCGTTCGGCGCTCAGCGTCTCGGCGATGCGGTCCACAACAGAGGCCCACAGGTCCGGCACCATCCAGACATGCGGATCATAGCGGCCCTCGTAATCCTCATGCGCGATGCGCGCGGCGTCGGGCACCGCCTCGCCCACCGGCACAACGGGCGAGCGCGCGGCAAGCTTCAGCAAAAACTCCTCCATCTGCGCCTCAAGATAAAGGCCGTGCCAGAGCACCAGATCGGCGCGGGCAAGAGCGGCAATATCGCTGCGGGTCTGACGGTAGGAATGCGGATCAATCCCCGGCCCCATCAGGGCGCGCACCGCAACGCGGTCGCCACCCACGACCCGCGCGGCGTCGGCGATCATGCCGGTGGTGGCGACCACCTCGAGCGGGGCGGTTTGGGCGACTGCAGGGCGCGAGGCAAGAACGGCCGCGCCGAGTGCTAGGCTAAGCGCGCGGCGGCGGGTCAGAGGCGGAAAGGTTGTGATATGATGTGACATGAGAATGAATATGAGAATTATTCGCAACAAGTCAAGACCCCCTCCGCCCCGATTGATCCCCCTCCGCTTTCATGCCACCGTCCGTCCGCGAGGGACGAGGAAGGGAACCACCATGCAGGGCCAGATGATGCATCGGCCGCTCAGGATCATCGACATCCTGTTGCACGCCGCCGAGGCGCATGCCGCCGACGGCATCGTCTCCGCGCGGGTCGAGGGCGATCTGCACCGCCAGAGCTATCCGCAAACGCTGGCGCGGGCGGCACAGCTGGCGCAGGCGCTCACGGCACTTGGGTTGGACCCGGGCGACCGGATCGGCACACTGGCGTGGAACGGCCACCGGCATTTCGAGCTTTATTACGGGATTTCGGGCATCGGCGCGGTGTGCCATACCCTCAACCCGCGCCTCTCGCATGAGCAATTGCTTTATATCATCGCGCATGCCGGCGACCGGCTCTTGTGTCTCGATCTGACCTTCGTGCCGCTGATCGAGGCGCTCTTGCCCGCTCTGCCGCAGGACCTGCGTTTTGTGATCCTGACCGACCGCGCGCATATGCCAGACTGCGCCTTTGAGGCGCTCTGCTACGAGGATTTGCTGGCCGCGCAGCCGCCCGAATTTGACTGGCCCACCTTCGCTGAGGAGACCGCCGCCGGTCTTTGCTACACCTCCGGCACCACCGGCAACCCCAAGGGCGCTCTCTACACCCACCGCTCGACGCTGCTGCACGCGCTGCAAGTGCCGCTCTGCCAAACCTCCAGCTTTCGCGCAGGGGGCCGCGTGCTGCCTGTGGTGCCGCTCTTTCACGTCAATGCCTGGGGTTTGCCCTATGTGGCACCGCTCACCGGCATGACGCTGGTGATGCCGGGACCGCATCTCGATGGGGCCAGCCTCTTTCGCCTGATGGACGCTGAGGGCGTCTATTCCGCATGGGGGGTGCCCACGGTCTGGGCGGGGCTGCTGGCGGAAATCAAGGCGCAGGGGCGCATCCCCGCCGGATTTGCCGATCTGGTGGTCGGTGGCTCTGCCATGCCGCGTGTGATGATCGAGGCCTATGAGACGCGCGGCGTCGTGGTCTCGCAGGCTTGGGGCATGACCGAAACAAGCCCGATCGGCGCTTACGGCGTCCTGTCTCCGGCGCTGCAAGCGGCGCCGATGGCGGATCGCATCGCCGCCAAATGCTGTGCCGGGCGTCGCCTCTTTGGGGTGGAGTACAAGATCGTTGATGACGCGGGCCAGCGCCTGCCGCATGACGGACAGGCGGCGGGCGAGCTATTCATTCGCGGCAATACCGTCATCAGCGGCTATTTCGAGAACCCCGAGGCCACCCGTGCCGCGATGGATAGCGAGGGCTGGTTCGGCACCGGCGATGTCGCCTCGGTCGGCCCCGAGGGGCGGCTCACGATCCGCGACCGCGCCAAGGATCTGGTGAAATCGGGTGGCGAATGGATCAGCTCGATTGATCTGGAAAACGCGGCCCTCTCGCATCCCGGCATCGCTGCCTGCGCGGTGATCGCAGTGCCGCATCCGAAATGGGGCGAACGCCCCATCTTGGTCGCGGTGGCCACAGGGCCGGACCGCCCCGCACTGTCAGAGATCTGCGCCCATATGGAAACCCATTTCGCCAAATGGCAATTGCCCGACGATCTGCTCTGGGTCGAGGCGCTGCCGCTGACCGCCACCGGCAAGGTCTCGAAACTCACGCTGCGCGACCAGTTCGCCAATTACATCCACCCTGACCACCGCAGGGACGGCGCATGAGCGCGCTTGATACAGACGCCGTCGGGGCATGGCTTGCCGCGCATCTTCCGGGCTTTGCGGGACCGCTCACGGCGCAGAAATTCAGCGGCGGGCAATCCAACCCCACCTACCGTCTGATGACCCCCACGCGCAGTTACGTCCTGCGCCGCAAACCGCCCGGCGTGCTCTTGAAATCCGCCCATGCGGTCGAGCGGGAATTCCGCGTGCAGCGCGCGCTGCAAGACACATCCGTCCCCGTCGCCCGTATGCACCTGCTGTGCGAAGACGCGCAGGTCATCGGCACGCCCTTCTACATCATGGACGAGGTGCAAGGCCGCAGCTTTGACGCCCCCGCGATGCCCGGCCTCACCCCGCCCGAACGTCACGCCATCCTCGACGAGATGAACCGCGTTCTGGCCGCCATCCATGACATTGACCTCGCGCAAACCGGCCTCACGGACTATGGCCCTTCCGGTAATTACTACCGTCGTCAGGTGGACCGCTGGTGCGCGCAATATACCGCCACCGCCACCGATGACCTGCCCGACATGACCGCCCTCATGACATGGCTCGATGCGCATATCCCCCCGGAGGATGGGCAACGCACGCTGGTGCATGGGGACTACCGCCTCGACAATCTGCTCTTTGCGCCCCATGGCACCGCCTGCGTCGCCGTGCTCGACTGGGAGCTTTCCACCCTCGGCCACCCCTACGCCGACCTTGCCGCCGTGATCATGCAATGGTCGATGCCCGCCACCGCAGAGGGGCGCGGCCTTGCGGGTGTGGACCGCGCCGCGCTTGGCCTTTGGTCAGACGCGGATTTCATCGCCCGCTATTGCGAACGGCGCGGGATTGCCCCCATCGAGGGGTTCCATTTCTACCTCGCCTTCAGCTATTTCCGCATGGCAGCCATCCTGCAAGGCGTCAAGAAACGCGCGCTGGATGGCAATGCCTCTGACCCCGCACGCGGCCTGCGCCTCGGGGAGTATGTGCCCGACTTCGCCCGCGCGGGCCTCTCTGCGACCAAGGACAAGACATGACCCAGGACATCGACCCAAACCTCCTCGAACCGCCCTCGGCACTGCAAACCCATCTCGGCTATCGCCTGAGCGCCTGGTTCAAAGACTTTGCGCGCCTGGAACTGCCGCTGGAGCCGTTCTTGATGAACCGTCAGGGTCTGCCGCATGGCGGCATCCACGCCACCATGCTCGATACCGCCATGGGTTTTGCCGGGTGCTACACCGGCGACCCGGAGCGGCAGCAGATGGCGCTCACCCTGTCGCTGACGGTCAATTATCTGGGGCAGGCCACCGGAACACGGCTGATCGCCGAGGCACGGCGCACGGGCGGCGGCAAATCCACCTATTTTGCCGAAGGCACCGTGCGGGATGAAACCGGCGCGCTCCTCGCCACGGGCACCGGCGTATTTCGCTATCGGCGGGATCGAAATCCATAACCCCAGACTATGAATACGGTTAGTAAAACCAATTATTAATTATTGAACGCATCTGGTACACCCATCAAGGATACCGCGCAGGCCCAAGGAATCAGTCGCACCCATCGCGACGACTCTGGGCGACCTCACCGAAGACAACATTCAAGTAGGAGACGAAAATGGACGGCAACAACATTGGCAAATGCCCGGTCATGCATGGCAGCGTGACAGAAACAGGCACCAGCGTCATGGATTGGTGGCCCAAGGCCCTGAACCTCGATATCCTGCACCAGCACGACCAGAAAACCAATCCGCTCGGGGCGGATTTCAACTATGCCGAAGAGGTCAAGACCCTCGACTTCGAGGCCGTCAAGGCCGACGTCAAGGCGCTGATGACCGACAGCCAGGACTGGTGGCCCGCTGATTGGGGCCATTACGGCGGGTTGATGATCCGCCTCGCATGGCATTCCGCGGGCTCGTACCGTCTGGCCGATGGGCGCGGTGGCGGTGGCCATGGCAACATCCGCTTTGCCCCGCTCAACAGCTGGCCCGACAACGGCAACCTCGACAAGGCTCGCCGCATCCTCTGGCCGGTCAAAAAGAAATACGGCAACAAGCTGAGCTGGGCCGACCTGATCCTGCTCGCAGGCAACATGGCCTATGAATCCATGGGCCTCAAAACCTTTGGCTTCTCCTTTGGCCGCGAAGATATCTGGCACCCCGAGAAAGACACCTATTGGGGCGCGGAAAAGGAATGGCTGGCCCCCAGTGACAGCCGTTATGAGAGCGTCGAGAACCCGGCCACGATGGAAAACCCCCTCGCCGCCGTGCAGATGGGCCTGATCTATGTGAACCCCGAGGGCGTGAACGGTCAGCCTGATCCGCTCAAGACCGCCGGACAGGTCCGCGAGACCTTTGCCCGCATGGCCATGAACGACGAGGAAACCGCGGCTCTGACCTGCGGCGGTCATACCGTCGGCAAGGCGCATGGCAATGGTGATGCCGAGACTCTGGGCGATGCACCCGAAGCCGCCGATCTCGAAACGCAAGGCTTTGGCTGGGTCAACCCCAACCTCGGCGGCAAGGCCACCAATGCCGTCACCTCTGGCATCGAAGGCGCTTGGACCACCAATCCGACCAAGTGGGACATGGGCTATTTCAAACTGCTGTTCGGCTATGACTGGGAACTCACCAGATCCCCGGCAGGCGCGCAACAGTGGCAGCCCATCGGCATCAAGGAAGAGGATATGCCGGTTGACGCAACCGACACGTCCAAGCGTGTCATGCCGATGATGACCGATGCCGACATGGCGATGAAGATGGACCCGACCTATCGCGCCATCTGCGAAAAGTTCATGGCGGATCAAGCCTATTTCGAGGATTGCTTTGCCCGCGCATGGTTCAAACTGACGCATCGCGATCTCGGCCCCAAGGCCCGCTACATCGGCCCGGACGTGCCCCAAGAGGATCTGATCTGGCAAGACCCGATCCCGGCGGGTTCGACCGGCTACGATGTCGCCGCCGTCAAGGCCAAGATTGCCGCAAGCGGTCTGAGCCTGTCGGACATGGTCGCCACCGCTTGGGACAGCGCCCGCACCTTCCGCGGCTCTGACCTGCGCGGCGGGGCCAATGGCGCGCGCATTCGCCTTGCCCCGCAAAAGGATTGGGAGGGCAACGAGCCTGCCCGTCTGGCGCGGGTTCTGGCAGCGCTCGAACCGATCGCAGCAGAAACCGGGGCCAGCGTAGCGGATGTCATCGTTCTGGCCGGTAATCTCGGGATCGAACAGGCGGCCAAAGCCGCAGGTTTCGCCATCGAGGTGCCCTTTGCCCCCGGTCGCGGCGACGCCACCGAGGATATGACCGACGGGGACTCCTTCGAGGTGCTGGAACCGCTGGCCGATGGCTTCCGCAACTGGCTCAAGAAGGATTACATCGTCACCCCCGAGGAAATGCTGCTCGACCGGGCACAGCTCATGGGCCTCAGCGCGCATGAAATGACCTGCCTTATCGGTGGTATGCGGGTGCTCGGCACCAACCACGGCGGCACGGCGCGTGGCGTCTTTACCGACAAGGTGGGCGCACTGACGACGGACTTCTTCACCACGCTCACCGACATGGGCTTCAAGTGGGACCCGAATGGCGATGGCACCTATAACATCGTGGATCGCAAATCGGGCGCGGTGAAGCACACGGCCACCCGCGTCGATCTGGTGTTCGGGTCGAATTCGATCCTGCGCGCCTATGCCGAGATCTATGCACAGGACGACGCCCCAGAAAAATTCGTGCGCGATTTCGTCGCCGCATGGACCAAGGTGATGAACGCAGACCGCTTCGATCTGGTCTGACCGGACCTGACGACCAAAACGCGAGAGGCGCGGCGAGACATCGCCGCGCCTTTTTTATGTCTGGAGTATCTCAGAGAGACTTGCAGAGAATTTGCCGACCCGTGAGGGAACCCTGTCTTGACCGGACCTGTGACCCAAGCGCGATGGCCCCTGATCAGGGGGAAACACCGCTTTCATCCCATAGGCATCCGCACCGTCTTGGACTTGTGTACATAACCGGGGGACAAAATGTACCGGGTGTACCCTATCGCAACCCGTTTCGCGCAATCTCGACCGCGAGATCCCGCACCGCCTGACCGCGTGCGGCGGCAATCGCCGCGACGCTTGCATCCTCTCCCGTGGCCACTGGAACGCTCAGATCAAACAGCCGCGCTCGCGCACGTCCGCTCTCAGATGACACAAAATATTGGCCTGCCAAGCGGAAAACACCCACATCCTGTGCCAGCATCTCTTCAATCCGCACCTCAACCTGCGCCTCTGGGAGGCCACCAAACGGCCAAGGTTCAGCCGCCACCTGCGCCCCCGTCATCTGCGCAAGATGCCGGCTTAGCTCCAGCGTGATCGCCCGACCCGGATCATCCGCCCATAACAAACCCGGCTGCGTGCTTAAAACTCCCATAGAATCAGAGAGATAGATCTGCTCCCCCGCTGCATACCGCGGCAATGACACCTCGCGCAGCGCGACCGAACCAAAGGCAATCCGCTGCTTGGTCTCAATCGCCGCACGCGGCACAGTCAGCCGTTGCTCGGGGACAGAGGTGCAGCCGATGAGGGCGGCCAAAACGACGAAAGCGGATATTTTTTTCATGATAATCAACGTCCTAACAGCAAAGAGTTCGGATTGCGTTCAATCGTTCGGGCCAAGGATGACACGGCTCGGGCTGCCCGTTCAACCTCGCGCAGCGCCGCCCGCGCATCCCGGCCCACCCCGTTTTCCGCCGCATATCCCGCCAAAGTCCCCCGCGCCTGCGCCAAGACCGCTTCCGCCTCGGCAATCAACCCCGGCAGATCCCGCCCGGCTTCGGCAAAAGTATCCGCCGCATCGCGGGCCGACCCAAGGGCGGCGGTTGCGTTCTCGACCACCCCGCCTTCTCGTAACTGTGCCAAAACATTACGTAATTCTTCAAGTGTTGCGTTCAACGTCTCGGGCAAAGCCTGCGCACCATCCCCGGCCAACAACGCCTCAGCCGACCGAATGAGCGCGGTCAGTTCTGCTGCCATGGCGTCAATTTCAACCGTTTCAGCCTTGCGCGCCACAGCATCCATCCGCGCCACAAGGTCCGGCACACCACTCACCGCATCACTGACCCCCTGAGAGGCCGCAGACGCATCGCTGAGCGCCGCGCTCAACTTGGCGGCCACGGCCTCTTGCGCAATCTGAGCAACCAGTGTCTCCATTTCCGTCAAGACCGCGTCCAGCCGCCCAGGCAAGCCTTGCACCTCTGGCGCGCCGACGACGCCCCGCGTCTCATCCAACAGCGCGTTGACATTGCCCGGAACGGCGCGGATATCGGAGCTGGAAATTAGCGCATTTGCGTTTTGCATCAAGGCGATAGCCTCGGACATCACCTCTTCTACAGGCAGGGCGTTGATCCGCTCGAATACCCCCGTGGCGGTGGCCGACACATCTGCAATGTCACTCTCGGTGGTGGGAATGAATAGGCCATCCTCACCGAATTCTTCGATCTCGTCAGGTCGCGCATTTGCAATTTCGACCAATTCGACCTTGAGCCCTCCGGTCAGAAGTGAGGCAGATGCCAAGCGTGCCCGAAGCCCCGAGGCCACACTCTCACGCAGGAACGCAAGCGCCGCATCGCGCCCTGCCCCGCCCTCCAACCCCAGCCGCCCGGGCCGGATCGCCAGCGTCACCAAGAGCCGAACCCGTCCATCACCGAAGCGTTCATTATCGACAAAACCGTTGAGCGCACTCACCTGCCCAATGCGTAAGCCATTGAATTCAACCGGTGCATCAACGCTAAGGCCAGCGATATTCTCCTCAAAGACCGCCGAAAGCGAGAGGACTTCGCTGTCATCGCCGACAAAGAGATTGGCGCGCGCCGCTGATTCTTCAGGAAAAACTGTATAAACGTCACCCGATTGCGCCGGTGTCCCACCGGAGATCATGGTCTCGAACGTGACGCCCCCCGACACAAGCGCCGCCACCGAAGAGAAATCGAGCTGCGCGCCGCTTGGCCCCAACGAAAAGGAAAACCCGGACGTGTCCCAAAACCGCGTCGCACTGTTGATCAGGCTGTCATGCGGGGCAAAAACCAACGCCTCGGCCTGTGCTGACGAACCGTCCGCGGTGATGGTCGGCCTGCCGACCCTCCCGACCTCGATTCCGCGATAGACAATCGGTGCTCCCTCGACCAAAGACGCCTTGCCTTGCGCGCGCAACATCAGGCGTAAACCGCTCTGGCCCACCCGTTCCAGCGGCGCATCCGACAGACCGTCGAACCGCTCCGACACCTCGCCGGGCGTCTCATCCCACAGCCCTTCGATATAAACGCCCGATAGCACCGTGCCCAATCCGGTCACGCCGCGCGCACTGACCTGCGGACGCACGACCCAGAATTGGGCAGCATTGTCGATATAGGGTGCAACCTCTTGATCCACCCGCACTTTGACCAGAACCCGGCCCAATCCGGGGGCAAAGCTGACATCCTCTACCAAGCCGACGGACACATCACGGTAGCGCAATTCGGTGGTGCCGGGCCGCACGCCGGAGGCATTGTCGAACCCGATTTCAATGAGCGGACCACGATCTGCATAGGTCTGCCACGCCACACCCAGCACAATGACAAGCGCCGCCAAGGGCACCAGCCAAATTACCGAGACCCGCTCCAACAGGCGGCGGTCTGCCGGTTTCACAGTGGCCTCAGGCGGGGTCATATCGTCATGCGTCACGGGTGGGTGTCCTCTTTGCGATCAGGTCTGCGGGCACTGTCCCAGATCAACCGGCTATCAAAACTCTGCGCCGAGAGCATCGTGAAAATCACGGAAAGAGCGAAAAACAGGCTGGCACGCCCCGGTGTTATGGTTGCCAGCGCCTGCAATTGCACCAGGGAGGACAGGATCGCCACCACAAACACGTCGATCATGGACCAGCGCCCGATGTATTCTACCACCTCGTAGAGCAGATGCCGCTGTCTCTCGGACAGGCGCGAGCCGCGCCAGACCCCGATGCCAAGTCCCGCCAATGCGAAGAACTTGGCCACAGGGATCACCACGCTGGCTACAAGAATGATCAGTGCCACGCCCCAGTTGCCATGCTGCGCCAGCGTTACCGCACCGCCAACAATTGTATCGCTCTGCGTGCTGACCAAGGTGCGCGTTTCCAGCATCGGATAGATATTTGCCGGAATGTAACACCCCAGCCCGAGAAGCCACCAAGCCCAAACCTTTTGCAGCGAGAACGGATCACGAGACTGCAGCGCACTCCCGCAGCGCGGGCAGATCTGCGTGCAAGAGTGGCTCACCCGCATGCAGCGGGTACACCCCACAAGGCCCATGTCGCGCGCCGTTCTCATTCGTCCAACGAGGCCCATATCGAATAGCGGCACATCAGGTTGTCGGTGGCGACCACCAAGACCACCAACACCGCGAACATCCACGCCGCCGGGCCAAACACCACATCGGCCAGATCGCTCAATTTGACCAGCGCGACCGCGCATCCAATGGCAAATATCTCGGCCATGGACCATGGCAGCAGCGATTCCGACAAGCGGAACGCAGACCGTGCGAGCGGCGCGGGGGGACGATCACGAATGATAGGAGCGAGCACGTAGATCAGCAGAACAAGGCGCAGCGCCGGTATCAGCACGATAAAGAACAGAACCGCGATGGAAAGTACCGATAGCCCCCCCTCGAATACAAAGGCGGCCTGAAGGATCGACGCATCATGGTGCATGCCCCCCGCGCCGATCGACAAAAACGGAAAGAGTGTTGCCGCCACAATTAGAATGAGGACCGTCAACGCCAGAGCGATGAGTTGCTTACCGGCCTTGCGCCGGGGGGCAATCAACACCGTGTGACAGCGCGCGCACACCGCGCGCTGCCGCATCGCCACCTGTGGCGCGGTATAGACCAGATCGCATTCCGGACAGGCGATCAATCTGGCCAGATCATCGCGATGGTCGGATGGCTCACTCACGATCGCTTGAGAAGCGCCAGCAACTCCTGTGAGGGCAGCCCGTCCGGCGTTGCCCCAACCGATTGCTGAAACGCGCGAATTGCATTGACCGTGTTGGGACCGATGATCCCGTCGATCTTCTCGACCCCAAAGCCTTTGCGTTGCAGGCGTCGCTGCATCTCCATCCGTTCGTCAAAAGACAGTGGATTATATCCACGCGGCCATGCCCCCTGGACTTCGGGCCCTCCGCCAATCCGATCCGCCAAATGGCCGACCCCCATCGCGTAGGCATCGGAATTGTTGTAGCGTTTGATGACACCGAAGTTGTCAAAGACCATGAAGGCCGGTCCTTGCAGCCCCGCTGGCAGATAGATCGACGCGCCGCCATAATCCCGGACCGCGCGACCATCGACACCTACGACACCCTGCGCCGCCCATTGGGAGGGCATTCGTTTTGATTTGGCCGACCCGGTGCTGAACCCCCGCGGCAATCGCACTTCGACGCCCCAAGGTTGACCCTTGGTCCAGCCAAAGCGCTTGAGATAGGCCGCCGTTGAGGCCAGAGCGTCGGTTGGGTTGTCTGACCAGATGTCCCGTTTGCCATCTCCGGTGAAATCCACAGCATAGGCAAGATAGGAGGTCGGAATGAATTGCGTGTGCCCCATGGCTCCGGCCCAGGATCCCTTCATGTTCTCAGGCGTCACATCGCCCGATTGCAGGATCTGCAAGGCCGCGATGAGTTGCTTTTCGAAAAACGCCCCCCGCCGCCCGTCATAAGCCAGCGTTGCCAGTGACTGAATCAGCGGCAGATCTCCCAACCGCTCGCCATAGGTGCTCTCCATACCCCATACGGCGGCGACAACCTCTTTCTCGACGCCGTAATGCGCCTCAATCCGGTCCAGAGCACGTCGGTTGCGTCGTAGCGCTTCCTGGCCATTTTTGACACGGACCGGCGACACCGCGCTGTCGAGATAATCCCATATCTCGCGCTTGAATTCTGATTGGTTCCGGTCCTTTGCGACGATCTCGGGATTGAAGGTCACACCGCGAAAGGCCCGGTCGAACACTTGCCCATTGACCCCCTGCGCCACCGCACGTCCGCGAAAGCCAGCGATCCAATTGTCGAATCCGGGGTTTGCACTGGCCTGCACGATGACAGCGTTGCCCTGTGTCTCGGGTCGCAATTGCGGCCGCAGACTGCGCACCGGCAGGTCGCTTGAAACGATGACCGCCATTGATATGACGCCCGAACCGGGTCTCATTTGTGGACGCAAGGATTGCTCCACTGCACCGGCAAAAGCCGGTGTCGTTCCGATCAAAAAGCTCAGTAGTCCTAGGTGTACCGCTCGCATGGCTTGGCCCCCTTGTGATGTGGCTCTGGAGACAGGATAGCTCGATTGTCTCCGAATCAAAAGCAATCTCGCGGTCGGCGCGCGCGTGACCGCCGATCTACTGCGCGACGAAGCGCTCGATGATCGTGCGGCATTTCAAGGTCATACACCAAATCACACGACTCTCGTGCGACGACCTATCGGCGCTTGCGTTCCACTTTGCGTTTTTCCACAGCGGCCTTGCGCTTGGCGCTCCCAAGCTTGCGTTTCGGGGGTTTGCCACGCGAACCTTGCGGCCCTCTGGGCATGGTCGTGCCCTCGATGCTGACGAGTTCCAGCGCGATGCCGCCCGTCACAGGAGCGGCCTCTGCCAGCTTGACCGTGACGCGCTGTCCAAGGCCAATCGTCAAGCCTGTATCAGACCCCATCAACGTGCCAGCGTCCCGGTCAAAATGGAAATACTCCCGCCCCAGCGAGCGCACGGGAATTAGTCCATCGGCCCCGGTTTCATCGAGTCTCACGAAGGCGCCAAACTTGGCGATGCCGCTGATCCGACCGGTAAATTCCTCACCCAGCCGTTCCGAAAGAAACGCCGCCAGATAGCGGTCATTCGTGTCACGCTCAGCCATCATCGAGCGGCGTTCGGTGTCGGAAATGTGCTGCGCTGTCGCCTCAAGCCGCGCCTCTTCCTCATGGCTCAGCCCGTCATCGCCCCAGCCATGCGCCGAAATCAACGCCCGGTGCACCACCAGATCGGAATACCGCCGGATAGGCGAAGTGAAATGCGCATAGGCCTGCAAGGCAAGACCAAAATGCCCGAAATTCTGCGGCGCGTAATAGGCCTGCGTCATGGCGCGCAGGGTGGACATGTTGATGACCTCGGAATGATCCGTATCGCGTGCGGCATGCAAGAGCGCGTTGAGATGCGCAGTTTTCAGCACTTGCCCCTTGGCGAGAACCAGACCAGCCGCCTCGGCGACATCGCGCAGCGTTTCCAATTTCTCTGGTGCAGGTTCCTCATGAACGCGGAACAGGAGCGCCGATTTCCGGGCAACCAGCGTCTCTGCGGCGGCCACGTTGGCCAGCACCATGCATTCCTCGATCAACTTGTGCGCATCCAGCCGGTCGGCGAAATTGACCGACAGAACCTTGCCCTCGTCGCTCAGCACCACTTTGCGTTCAGGGAGATCCAAGTCGAGCGGCTGCCTGCGCCGCCGTGCCTCCTCCAATGCGGCGTAGGCCGCATAAAGGGGGGTAATCACGTCTTCCACCAGTGGCCCGCATTTGTCATCCGGGTTGCCGTCCTGTGCGGCCTGAACCTGCTGATAATTCAACGAGGCGGCAGAGCGCATCAGCCCGCGCACAAAGCGGTGCCCGATCTTGTCGCCATGGGCGTTGATCTGCATCCGCACTGCGATACAGGCGCGCGGCACGCCCTCATGCAGGCTGCACAGATCGCCCGACAGGCGGTCGGGCAGCATCGGCACCACGCGGTCGGGGAAGTAGCTCGAATTGCCCCGCTTGCGGGCCTCGTGATCGAGCGCAGTAGCGGGGCGCACGTAATGTGCCACATCGGCAATCGCGACCCAGATCACATGCCCGCCAGCATTCTTGGGATCGTCGTCGGCATGCGCCCAGACTGCATCGTCATGGTCGCGCGCATCCCAGGGATCAATCGTGATCAGAGGCATGTCACGCAGATCCTCGCGCCCCTTCAGGCCCGCCGGTTTCATGCCGTCCGCCTCGGCGATCACGTCGTCGGGAAAGGCGTCCGGAATGCCGTGCTGATGAATGGCGATGAGCGAGACCGCCTTGGGGGCGGAGGGATCGCCTAACCGTTCCAGAACCCGCGCGCGCGGCAGGCCCATGCGGCCCGCAGGCCCGGCCTGTTCTGCCTCGACCAGCTCGCCGTCCTGCGCGCCGCCGGTGGCATCCGGGGCAACGGTCCATTCCTTGCCGTCGCCCTTGTCGATGGGCAGGATGCGGCCCCCTTCGGCGCCCTTGCGAAACACCCCCAAGACCTTGCGCGGGTTGGTTCCGATACGTCGGATGAGCCGCGCCTCGTAGTGATGGGCCTCGCCCTTGACCTCTTGCAGGCGCGCCAAAATACGGTCGCCCGCGCCCATTGCCGGATCAGAGGCGCGCGGGATGAGCAGAACGATTGGCTCCACCCCTTCGCCGGTCCATTCCAGAGGCTTGGCCAACAGCTCGCCGTCAGAGGCCGGACCAGTAACCTGAAGAACACTGACAGGCGGCAGCCGGTCGGGATCGCGGTAGGTCTTCTTGCGCTTCTCAAGATGGCCTGCTTCCTCCAACTCCTTGAGCAGGCGCTTGAGGTCGATCCGCGCAGCCCCCTTGATGCCAAAAGCCTTGGCAATATCACGTTTTGCGGTGAGGGTCGGGTTATCCGAGATCCATTGCAGGATCTCGTCTTTGTTGGGCATCTGGCTCATGGTTTGGCCCTAGCACGAAGCGAAAGCGACGTCATCCGGGAAACCGTCAAAATGCCGGGGCAGGTTTAGAGATTTCTTCACGCTTTGACCTCTAAGGTCTTTCAAGACCCGAGCAGAGGCCAAAAATGAAAGCAACCACCCCACTTGCCCGGATAGCGCCAGCGCCACGCGGCGGGGCCGCGGCCCATCTGACCCGGTCGCAAAAGGCTGCAATCATTGTCCGGTTCTTGATCAATGAGGGCGCCGAGATTGCGCTGACTGACCTGCCTGACGGGTTACAAGCGCGCCTGACGACGCAAATGGGCTCCATGCGCTATGTCGATCGCGGCACGCTGGCCGATGTCGTCGCGGAGTTTGCGCAGGAGCTAGAGGGCATGGGGCTGATCTTTCCGCGTGGCATGGCAGGTGCGCTGTCGACTCTTGGCGGTCGGATCAGTCCGCAAACCGCCGCGCGGCTCCGCAAAGAGGCGGGTGTGCGGCAATACGGCGATCCTTGGAACCAGGTAAAGGAGGCAAATCTGACGGCTCTCATTCCTATTATTGAGCGCGAAAGCACAGAGGTGGCGGCGGTCCTTTTGTCCAAGCTCGAGGTATCGCGCGCTGCGGACCTATTGGGCAAATTGCCGGGTGAACTGGCGCGGCGGATCACCTATGCGGTCTCACAAACCGGATCGGTCAGTCCCGAAGCAGTTGACAGGATCGGCTTGGCACTGGCGGCAGAATTGCATGACGTGCCTGAAACCGCATTTACCCAAGGGGCGGTGGAACGCGTGGGCGCAATCCTCAATTTCTCACTTGCGGCCACCCGCGATGACGTGCTGACCGGTCTCGAGGAAACCGATCAGGAATTCGCGGCACTTGTCCGCCGCGCAATCTTTACCTTTGTGCATATACCAGACCGGGTGAAACCCACCGATATTCCCCGGATCACGCGTGAGCTGGATCAGGCGGTCTTGGTCACGGCCCTCGCCGGAGCAGCCTCAGGCGATGTCGCGACGGTGGCGGAGTTCATTCTGAACAATCTCGGGAAACGCATGGCCGAGGCGATCCGCGAGGAAATGCAAGAGCGGGGTCGTGTCCGTCTGCGCGACGCCGAAGAGGCGATGACAGCCGTCGTCAATGCCGTACGCACGCTAGAAGCGGCTGGCGAGATCAGCTTTGTCACCCCGGAAGATGAGGAGCAGAGCGGCGACTGACCACTGGACAAGCGGAAAAGCCAGACATAGGCTTGGACCTATGAGTGATTGGGATGGACGCCGCTGGCACGACATGGGCGGACAGGCAGCCGGGCCTGTGCCGATGGAAGGGCATGACTTTGCTCTCTGGGAAAAACGCATTGATGCGCTGATGGTGCTCTGCGGGCAAAAGGGGCTCTTTACCGTCGACGGGCTCCGCCGCGCGATTGAGGATATGGGCGAAGACGCCTTTGAAAAGTACAGCTATTACGAACGCTGGATCGCCGCCGTAAATCAGAACTTGCTGGAAGCGGGGGTCTATTCCCTAGAGGAATTGGCCACCCGGATGGATGAGATCGCCGCGCGTGGCCCGACCTATGCCGAGGCGCAACATGGCTGAGCGGGTGCGAGTCAAGGCGCTGACACCGCCGGGTCATGTCCGCGTGCCGTGGTATCTCAGGGGCAAGACGGGTGAGATCGAGCGGCCCTTGGGCGCGTTTCACAATCCTGAGCAATTGGCCTATGGCCTGTCGGCCGAAGAAAAGCCGCTTTATCGCGTGCGCTTTTCCATGGCAGAAATTTGGGGTGATGCGGCAGAGAACCCAAACGACACGCTCGATGCCGAGATCTACGCCCATTGGTTGGAGAAGGTGGTCATCCATGCCGCATGACCACCACGATCACGACGACTATCACCACGAGGGCATGAGCTCCTCGGGTCATCCCTATCGCGCTGACAATGACGGCCCGCTGACCTATTGGCAGCGCCTGGAAATTGCCGTTCGTGAGTTGTTGGTGGAAAAATCTCACCTGACACCTGCTCAGATAGCCACTCAGATCGAGGTCATGGACGCCCGCAGCCCCGCAAATGGTGCAGCGGTTGTCGCGCGGGCGTGGATTGATCCCGTTTTCAAGGCGCACTTGCTCTCTGATGCCTCTGCCGCAAGCCGCGAGATGGGATTCGATATCGGCCCGCTCAACCTGATTGCTGTCGAGAATACCGCAGACGCGCATAATCTGATCGTCTGCACTCTCTGTTCCTGTTACCCCCGGAACCTCTTGGGCCTGCCGCCCGACTGGTACAAAACTCGCGAATACCGCAGCCGCGCAGTGCGCGAGCCGCGCGCTGTGTTGCGGGAATTCGGTCTTGATCTGGCTGAGAGTGTCACGGTTCGGGTTCACGACAGCACCGCCGACATGCGCTATATGGTGTTGCCTGCCCGACCAGAGGGGACCGAAGGACTGAGTCAAGAGCAGCTGGCCAGCCTTGTTACCCGTGATTCAATGATCGGCACCGGCCTGCCTCGCCAACCCTGACCGGACCGAGGGCCAGCCAAGGAGGTGCGGTCGTCTTGTCATCGCCCTGCCCACTGACGCCATGGCGCAGGTCTTTGGGACGGCCCCTGACAACGATCTGCCGGAACCATCGCCGAGCCACCGGTTTCCGCCCCAGACCATTGCGCATGTTGTCCGGCTCTACGCCCGGTTCAACTTGGGTCTGCGCGAGGTCGCGCCGGGTCTTGATCATTGGTCACACAAGGGACTCGATAACCGCGCCGCGACCTGCCATCGGCCTTTCCGAAAACGACAGCGAGTCATCTGGGGTCTCCGATTACCAGTCGGAGTGAAACGTTTCGCGACCATCGGCTCGACGTATGCGAGGCCTGGACATCAGCGGCAAACGTCGTGTGATCGACGAACAACAGGCCAGACTTGGCAAACCCGGTGGGTTAACGTGACAAGACCTTTGGCGCACATCTCGCCACTTGGGTGGACCCACATCCTTCTCACCAGAGAATAGAGGTTGCCCAAAAGGTGATCAAACCGCGTTGGTGTAGGATTCTGAACGCTCCGGCATCAGACCCGATATCGGTGTTAGGCGTAAGCGAGACTTAAGCCACCGAACAAAGCCGCAAGGCGTCATAAACCGCCGCGTGGATGTTGCGTGACGACTGCGCATCGCCGATGCGGTAAAGCTCATACCCTTTGCCGTGTCTGGGTTGGGACGTAAGGTTCTTGAGCGCATGAAGGTCTGTGACCCCATCATTGGCCGATTGCCTGCGCAGTTCCTCGAACATCTCATTCATCGGTATCGTGCCCATTTCGACGATCACCTGATCATAGAGGGTCTGTTCGATGGCATGGGTCAGCTCGTTCATTAATGTCGCCTGTAGCTTGTTGCCTTTGCGCGCGACGCCGATCAGCCGCAGGTTGCCCTCGGGACGCAGGCCAGACTTGGCAAACTCTTTGTGCCAGCGCGTGGACTCCGGATAGACGAGATCCTGACCGATGTTCACATCGATGGATGTTAGCCGCACATTCGCCCCTTCCGCCTGCGCACTCTGCGCAGCCAACAACGCCGGATGTCGGCCGGTGTTATCCCAGATCAGGACATCTCCAACCGGCTTGACCTGCCGACCTACGATGTCCCATGCCGAATGCACCAGATCATCCCCTGCGCCAAATTCGGTTTGCGGGATGCCGCCCGTTGCCAGAATGACCAGATCAGGATTGAGCGCGGCGACACTTTCCGCGTCCATGTAGCGGTTGCATTCCACCGCGACGCGCAGAATTTCCAACTCGGCCAAACGCCAATCAATGATACCAATCAGATCTCGTCGCCAATCCGCTGCGGCCATAAGGACCTGACCACCCGGCTGCGCGGCCGCTTCGAAGAGGCGGACGTTGTGACCACGTTCCGCCAAAACCCGCGCCGCTTCCAACCCGGCAGGGCCAGCCCCCACAACAACGGCATCGCGCGGGGTTTGTGTGCGTTCAATGCGGTGGCCAATCGTCAACTCGCGTCCGGTTGATGCGTTATGGAGGCATTTGGGGCGATGCTGTGACTGGCAATGACCGGCCCCGACACATGGCCGTATCCGGTGCTCTTCCCCGCGCATAAGTTTGTTCACCATATGCGGGTCTGCGATATGCGGGCGGGTCAGCCCCGCCATATCCACATGCCCCTCCGAAACGGCAAAGCGTGCCGAGGCCATGTCGGAGAGTTTCGCTGCGTGGAAAACCGGCAGCTTCACGTCGCGTTTAAACCGGCCAACGGCCGCAACCCATGGGGCTGCTGGCATGCCCATGCCGGGGAACACCTCTTCCGACAGCGACCGAGAGGTGTCCATTGACCCGAAAAGCGCATTGAAAAAATCGACAGAGCCTTCGCGCTCAAGGATCTGCGCCGCCGCCAAGCAGTCCTCTGCGGACAGTTCGCCGTCAATGCCCTCATCCACCACATAGCGCATGCCAACGATGAAATCGTCGCTGACATTGCGACGGATTTCGTCATGCACCATCAAGGCAAACCTCACACGGTTCTCCAATGTCCCGCCAAACCGGTCTGTGCGGTGGTTTGTCTTGGGTGACAGGAACTGTCCGATCATATGTCCGGCAGCAAGTGTTTCGATCCCGTCCAGCCCGCCTTCCTCGCAGCGGCGCGCGGCCTGACCATAGGCTTTGACCACCCGCGCGATATCGTGCTCATCCATCTCTCGGGGGATGCCACGGTGCAATGTCTCGCGGATCGGAGACGGGCCAATCGGCGGCAGCCAATCCTGCGCATAGGGATCACCCCGCCGCCCGAGATGTGTGATCTGGCACATCAACGCCGCGCCTTGCGCATGCATCCGCTCTGCAAAGCGTTGCAGATGCGGAATGATCTGGTCGGTGCCGACATTGAGCTGCTGAAAGATGTTTGGGCTGTCGATGTCGACATTCGACGACCCACCAAACATTGAAAGTGCAATGCCGCCCCGTGCCTTTTCTTCGTGGTAGGCCTGATAGGCCTCCTGCGGAAAGCCATCGTTCTCCAGCCCGCAGGCATGCGATGTGCTCATGATCCGATTGCGCAGAACCAGCTTTTTAATCTGGAGCGGTTGCAGCAGCGGGTCTTTCGCGCGGATGGGGCTCTGGATGGCCATGGCATAAACTCCGGTTGGGACGCGGCCGTGCAGGCCCGTCAAATTGTCGACTATCGTTCAGGGTCCGGATCAGAGCACTTTGGACAGGAATTCCTGCGTGCGCGGATCTTGCGGTGTTTCAAAGATTTGCGACGGCGGGCCACTTTCCACGATACGCCCTGCATCGGTGAAATAGACCCGGTCCGATATCTCGCGGGCAAAGCCCATCTCGTGGGTGACCAACATGCAGGTCATCCCGTCCATCGCTAGATCCCTGATGGTCACAAGCACTTCTTTGACCGTTTCGGGGTCGAGTGCTGCCGTCACCTCATCGAATAACATCACGTCGGGCCGCATGCACAGGCTGCGGGCGATGGCGACACGCTGTTGCTGACCGCCCGACAGTTCCGCAGGATAGGCGTTTTCCTTATCCTTCAACTTGACCTTGGCCAGCAGGGCGCGGGCCCGCTCCTCGACCTCTGTGCGGTTTTCCCTGAGCACCAGCAGCGGCGCCATCATCACGTTTTGCAAAACAGTGCGGTGCGGAAAGAGGTTGTATTGCTGAAACACAATCCCGACCTTGCGCCGCAGCGCCAGCTTGTCGAGCTTTGCATCATGCACCTCAATCCCTTCGACCTTTACCGATCCCTTGCTGACCGGGGTTAGCCCGTTGATCGTGCGGATCAGGGTGGATTTGCCTGAACCGGACGGTCCGATGATACAGACCACTTCACCCTTCATGACGTCGATATCGATGCCTTTGAGCACTTCAAGGCTACCAAAGCTTTTGTGGACGCCGTGCAAGGCCACGATCGGCTGTTCGACGGTCCGGTTTCCGGTGGGGGACATCATCGTCAAGTCTCCTGTCAGGACCCAGTGGCGAAGCGTTTTTCAAGCCGACGGGTGCAAATTGATATCGGATAGATGACGACAAAGAAGATCGTCATCAGAAAGAGGTAGAAAGGGATCAGAAACTCGGGACGCGACCCTGCCGCTTCCATGGCTGCCTGTGTGTTGCCAAGCGCCTCGTTGACGCCAAGGATTGCCGCCATCGGCGTCATCAACGTCAGCAGCGCGTACCAGTTCATCCACGGCGGAAGCATCCGGCGGATACATTGCGGCAAGATGATATGACGAAGCGTCTGACCGCGCGTAAATGCAAGGCTCTCAGCACTTTCCCATTGGCCGGAAGGGATCGACGCCACCGCTCCGCGCAGAATTTCCGAAACATTCGCCATGACCGGCAAGGAAAAGCCGAAAGTGGCCTTAAGCCAGTCGGGAACCATCACCTTGTCTCCACCCGGCAGCGTGATCTGAAACGGCACAAGAAACATGATCGCAAACAAGATTACCAGCCAAGGTGAGTTGCGAAAGAGGTTCGTGACCAGCTTGGCAGGGAGCCGGATCAGGGTGACTGGGCTAATCTGCATAAAGCCCAAGATCACACCACTAACCGTGGCCAGCGCCATAGCCAGAACGCTCATCACCAAGTTCAACCCAAACCCTTTGAGGATAAACGGCATCCAGGTGATCAGCGTGGCCAACGCCGAAGGGCGTCCGGTTGACCCATCTTGTGCCATAGCGGCCAATGTAGCCAGAACGCATAGCCCTGCCGCAAGAACGGGGGCCCGCCACGTCAGACGGGAAACGGTCCAATTCGGCGTCATTGTCCGTACCCCGGCAGTGCTATTTTCCGCTCGATCATGGTCATGATCCGCGCGATGATCGCAATCAGAACGATGTAATAGCCAAAGAGAAGCAGCATCATTTCTGGCACGTTCACGCTGTCCGACCAGATGCCGCTTAGCGAATACGTGATCTCGGGAACCGCAATCACATAGGCCAGCGATGACGTCTTGGCCAGCGAGACGATGTTGTTGGTGAGCGCGGGCAGGCAGATGCGCAAGGCCAGCGGAAAGGTCACGTAGACGAATATCTTGAACCCGGAAAAGCCCAGCGACTCCGCCGCCTCTTTCGTCGAGGCTGGCACCGCCTCGATACCGGAACGAAAAATCTCGACGTTATAGCTGCCGCCAAAAATGCCGATGGCAATGACCGCCCACCCAAACGACCCAATTGCAGGCTCGTACCAACCGCCCATATCCACCTGCGGGGTGATCGCACCGAGCCCGAAGTAAAAGAACAAAAGCTGCACAATGGGGGGCGTGTTGCGAAAAATCTCGATATAGGCCGACACCATCCAACGTATGATCCGAAGCCGTGATGTTTGCGCACCCGCACCGATCACACCGATCACCAACGAAACCGCGATGATCGCCGTGATAAGTTTGACCGAAACCCACATCCCCTCGACCAGCCGACCCCAGTCATAGGAGTTGTAAAACGGCGAGAAGTTAAGCCCGGTGGTGTCGTATAGCCGTTCAAAGAACGGCGCGATAAGGTCCAGCACGCGTGTTATCCTGTCCAAAGGTCGGGGGGATGTTACCCCCCCCGGTATCATCAATTGTCGAGATAAGAATTGTCGTACTGCAACTGCTCGTGCAGCGCGGCAAGCCACGGCGACGCCTTGACGCCCCATTTCTTTTCAAGCTCAATCAGCGTGCCGTCCTTGTGCCAGTTATAGGCCATGCCGGACATGAAAGCGCCCCAGATGCCGTCCTTTTCCTCGAGCGGCACAGCAACGCCCCACGGGTTGGAAAACACCGTGTCTACAGGCATTTCATAGCCGTCCCATTCGCCACTTGCGATGTCTGCCGCAATCGAAGTGTCGTCATAAACCCATGCTAGGCATTTGCCCGAACGCAGCGCTTCCTTCGCTTCGGTGTTGCCGCCAAAGGCCACGACATTCGCACCAAACTCGACTTCCGCGATCTTGTTGTAGAACACGCCCTGCTTGCCGCAAACCGGCTTGCCCTTGATATCATCCCAAGAAGAGATGACACCTTCTTTGGCCATGAGGGTGGGACCAGAAGTCCAATACGCAGGCTCGATGATGCCTACGACCTTGCGGCGGTCAGGGCGGTCGGACATGGCACCAATCAGCAGGTCAACCTTGCCCTGTTGCAAGAATTCCATCCGATTGGCCGAGGAAATCACCACGGTTTCCAAGGTCACGCCCATACGGTCGGCGACCGTTTGTGCGAGGTCGACCTCGATGCCTTGAATGGTGCCCTCTGGCGCACGAAAGGCCCAGGGTTTGAACGCGCCCTGAACGCCGACGCGCAGCACACCACGCTCCAACACTTCCTTGAAACGGTCGTTTACGACGTCTTGGGCAAAGCTCGCTGTCGCAGTCAGTGCAGTGATTGCGATCGTACCGAGCAGTGTTTTTAGAGTGATCATTGGTCTCTCCTTGTTGGGGTCTCTACCGTTAATTTGCCGGCTTTTCCGGTTATCTCCTGTGATCCGAAGGCGCACAGAATTCGGTTTCCTGTCGGGCCAGAAATGCCGCGACCTGATGATCTTTTTCCGCACTGGACCAGCCGAACAGCGGGGCAACAGTGTCGGCCACCCGTGCCGCGTCCTCGCCGCTGATCAACCCTTGCCAGATGGCTCCGGTGCGCCGGGTCAACACCGAATAGAGGTCTGGCGCATGTTCGTGGGTCACGGCGTACTCGACAGGATTTTGGCTAGCTTGGGACACGCCACGCAGGCTGATGGTTGCACGTGGAGGCGGCGGCCCGATCCGTGCTGAAACCTCAGACAACATCCGCCGTCCGGCGCTGCGCAGGCTCATCACTGGCCCCGCAGTCATCGCCAAAACGTTTTCAAACCCCTGCGGTGCCAGATCATGCACACGGCGTTCGCGCGCGCCCATTGGGCGATCAGGGTCTTCGGTGAGCGGTCTCACACCGGCCCAGCATTGTTCAATATGGTTTCGCGTCAGGCCGAGCCCCGGTAGCAGATAGTTTGCCTCCGCCAACAAGAAGGCCACATCGTCAGCATCGGCATGGGCGTTCCGCGCATCCCCCTCGAACAGGGTTTCCGTCGGTCCGAAATAGAAACGATCATCGCCCAATGGCAGGCCGTAAAACGGATGCCCGCCCCGATGCACCGTCGCTATTCCGCGATTGGCAAAACCATCGGGCAAGCGCAGAATGATATGCGCTCCCTTGGTGCCTCGTATCAGCCGTTTACCAAAATTCCCGACCTCGTCAGCCCAGCTTCCGGCCATGTTCAGGACTGCACGGGCCAGAATTTCGGTGTTGCCCTCTGGCCCATCCAAGGCCATCCGCCATAGCCCAGAACCGTCGCGTCCGCGCAACTCGGCTCGGGTCATCAACCGCAGTTTGGCCCCATAGGCCTCCGCGTCCAGCGCATTGTCGATGCAGAGCCGCTCAGGTGCGGAAAACAGGTATTCGCGAAAGCTGACCATGCCGCGAAGCGCGTCCTGATTGCGCAGATTGCGGCCGATGGGATGCGCGCGCGCGGCATCCGCGTCACGGATCGTACGGTCAAGCGATGGCACCGACGGCCCGATCAGTTGAAGCAGTCGCAACCCCGCATCAAGTTGCCAGCGCGGAAACGGCCCATCGCGCCAGATTGGAAAGGACAATTCGATGGGCCGTGTCCCGACGTCGGTATCCTGCGACAACTCCGCCCGCGCAGTCATAGCGTCGCGCGCCATGCCCAACGCGCGCGCAAAGCGGATGGGGTGGCGCAGTGCGTTCCATACCGGATTGGGCGTTTCCAGATAGCGCAATCCGCAATGGAGCATCCGCGAAGACCGACCGCTGGCCCCCGCGCCCAAGTCTTCTGCCTCGACCAGCAAAACCGCGTATCCCGCCCGCGCCAGTTCACGCAAAGCGGCGGTTCCGTTGACGCCGCCACCGATGATGACAACGTCAAATTCTTGTGCGTCAGACGCGGGACTTGAGCCGGATTTCTGGTTCATGGACCGTATTAAGAACCAGCGGTCATTAGAATCAAAATGCAAAGTTAGCCTTTCAATATACGTTTAGCGCATACTGAAAGGTGTCGCCGCCTACCTCATCTGGGCAAGTACCTCATCCCGCAGACTTTCCGCATGGCCGATCAACTCGGTGGCCAGCACGGTTGGCGTCCGGGTGTCCGGTCGCAGCAATGCAAACCTGCACGGAATCTGAGGAAGAAACGGGCGATAAACAATTCTGGGGTCCGGATTGGCCCATGCCGTGAAGGGATCCACCACCGCCAGCCCCAAGCCGCGCTTGACCATGCTGCACATGGTGGCCGACATCGTGGTTTCGATCAGCTGCTGTGGTACGATCCCCGCGCCCTGCATAATGTCGTCGAAAATGCGGCGAGCGGAAACCGAGACGGTCCAACCGATCAGCGGCTCACGGCGTAGATGGTCGGGGCGTACGACCTCTTCCTCGGCGAGCGCATGATCGGCGGGAATGGCGGCGATATAGACTGTATCTGCAAAAATCCGTGTTCCAAACCCGGAGAGCTGGAACGGCGTTTCAGCAAGCCCAAAATCCACTTGCTGGGTCGCAACCCACTTTTCAACGCTGACCGACATGCGCACGTTCAGCTTGACACGGGCTTGGGGTCTATCTTTCGAGAACCGCGAAATGACTTCCGGTAGGAAATCCAACCCAAGAGCTGGCAGAGCGGCAATTCTGACACCACCATCCTGCCCCTCTTCCATCCGACGGCTGAAATCATCCAGTGACGACAGGGACACGAACAACCGTTCCACCTCGTCCAGCAATAAATGCGCTGCATGGGTGGGCACAACACGCCCCTTGCGTCGCTCAAACAGCTTCACGCCCACACTGCTTTCCAACTTGTCGATCATGCGGCTGACGGCTGGTTGACTACGGCCCAGATAGTCTGCGGCACCAGATACGGTCCCTGACCGCATGACGACTTGAAATGCCTCGTAAACCGATGGATGCAATTTCATAAATAATCTCTTGGTTTCAGAACGCTATCGACACCAAGTGGCGGATAGAGCGTCGCAATTTTCCTCAGGTCAGACTGTATCTCGTCCACCAACCAGTCTCTCACCGCTTGAACGACATCGGCATTCGCGCCATCGGTGCGCGATAAGATACGGCAATCTCGACCTGGAAAGACCAACTCGTTGACCGCGGGCACTAGGCGTCCTTCGTTCATCCAGTAGCTGACAATGTTCATCCAACCCGCGGCAATACCCTGCCCCACGAGTGCTGCCTGAATCACCACGGCATAGTCTGAGAATCCCAGTTGTCCTTCGCGCCGAAGACCCAGTCCTGGCATCAAGGACGCCACCCCTTCGGTGGCCTCGCCATCCAAACGGATCAACGCGGGCCCATCCTGCGGCGGCGGGTTCAGATAGCCGGGCGCGCAGACCGGAACATAAGCTTCACGCATGACAAAACGCCCCGACGTCTCTGATGCACTGCTATAACGCATGGCAATGTCGACCCCGGCTGTCGGGCCAGTCACCGGACCGGGGATCAGTTGAAAGCGCAGATCGACACTTGGAAAAGCCTGTTGAAACTGTGCGATGCGCGGCATCAGCCAATGCGTGGTAAAGGCGGTAGAAACCGATATCGTAACCTGCGCCTTGCCCGTGCGTCGCTCCTGCAACTGATCGAGAACGCCATTTATCTGAGAGAATGCCGATTCCACAACCTCTTTCAGCAGCAATCCATCATCCGTCAGTCGGGCTCCGGGCTTGCCACGCAAAAACAGTTGCGCCCCCAAATGCGTTTCAAGACCCGCGAGCGTGCGGCTAACCGCAGGCTGGGTCACGTTCAACTCTTCAGCAGCGCGGGTGAAATTCTCATGCCGTGCAGCGGCTTCGAACACGAAGAGCGCATTCGCAGAGGGCAATTTTCGACGTAATCCATTCATGATCTCAAGTTATGGAAAGTCTCAGTATTTGGCAATTGCTCAAATGGGGGGCTCTGCATCATTGTCACTTCAATACTAACGCCCGACCGGGGCAAACAACACGAGGCTTCCATGGATTTTTCCGCGTTCAAGATGCTGACATTCGATATCGTCGGCACCTGCATCGACTTTGAAAAGGGCGTTCTGGACGCCGTGCGCCGCATCGGTGGCAGTGCCGCCGCCCATCTGACTGATGATGACATCTTTGGCCCCTACATGGCGGGTCGCGACCTGAACTACGGGCGCTCCAGCGAGGTTTTCGCAGATGTTTACGTGCATCTCGCCCAAGAGCTCGGCCTACCGACCACCCCAGATGCCGCCCGCGACTTTCAGCTTTCAGTCCTAGAATGGCCTGCGTTCGCAGACTCTGTCGAGGCCCTCGGGCGTTTGCGCACGCGGTTCCGTCTGGTGGCGATGACCAACGCGGATCGCACGGCATACTCCGCCTATGCGCATCGACTCGGTCTGCCTTTTCACGACGCAGTGACCTGCGACGAAGCGCAATGCGCAAAGCCGAACCCGGAATTCTTTGCTTTCAACCGTGGTCGGCAATCGGCGCTTGGCTACAAACAAAGCGAAATTCTGCACGTTGCCCAAAGCCAGCATCACGATATCGGCGTCGCTAAATCCTTGGGCTATAAAACATGCTGGATCGAACGACGGCATGATCAGGTGGGCTACGGCGCAACCCCGGATCCGGCAAGCTTTACCGAACCTGATCTGCGCCTGCCCAGCCTCAAAGCGCTTGCCGACGCCGTACTTGGGGCCGCATGATGCCGCTTCCGCCGCCGGCCAAATCGCTTTGGCGAGAGCAAGAACCCGCCAGCCCGGACTATCCGGCGCTGCTGCAGGATTGCGCGTATGACATTGCGATCATTGGCGGCGGATATACCGGTTTGCACGCGGCCCACACCTTTGCCGATGCAGGTTTAAGCGTGATTGTCCTCGAGGCTGGAGAGCCAGGGATCGGCGGCAGCGGTCGGAACGGCGGCGTCGTATCCGCTAAATTCCGCCGTGGTTTCAGCGACATTGCCCGATCGCACGGTCTTGAGATGGCGCAACGTATGCACACCATCGCAACCGCCAGCGTCGAGCATCTGACGACGACCCTCAACAGATTTGATTTGTCGAACACTGGATTTCGCCGGGTTGGCGCTTTGAAATGCGCGCATTCAGCCAAGGCCCTTTACCACGCGCGGCAAGAGGCGGACTGGTTACGAAACACTTTGGGCGACACCGGATTGCACGTGCTGTGCCCCGAGGCCGTCGCCGAGGAGACAGGTTCCAGCAGCTTTGTCGGCGGCGTGTTGCAGGATGGTGCCGGAACCATTCAGCCCCTCGCCTATCTGCTGGGCCTATGGAGAGCAGCCAAAGCCCGTGGCATTGGCGTCTTTGCCCAGACCGCCGTGCAATCCATCGCGGAACAGGGCGGACGGGTGGTCTTGACGACACCGGGCGCAAGCGTCATCGCTGACCGCGTTCTGCTGGCCACCAACGCGTACTCTTGGCTTACTCCAGCGGGAAAGCCTATCGCCCGGAGTATCGTGCCGTTCCGAAGTGCCATGGTCGCAACCGAGCCTTTGCCCGACCATCTGGACAAGCTTTTGCTGCCCACATGCCGAAGCTATACTGAAACCCGCCGCATGATGCGCTGGTTCCGCAAGGTGGATGGGCGGGTGATCTTTGGGGGGCGCGGCGCATTGGGGGCCGTGGATGCACCAGCCGCCTTTCGACGACTGGAAGGCGCAATGCGCAAGATTTTTCCCGAACTGCACGATGTGCCGATTGCGCTGCGCTGGTCCGGTCAGGTTGCATTGACCTTTGACGGTCTTCCACAAGCTGGTCTCCTGTCGAACCGCATTGGCTATGCGGCGGGTTTCAACGGTGCCGGTGTCGCTATGTCGGGCTTTGTCGGAGACCAGATCGCCAGGCGCATGACCGGCCAACCACATGACCTTGCACTGATCGCGCGCGCAAGCATCCCGAAAGTTCCATTCTACCCTTTACGCGCAATCGCTGTTCGCTCGACAACCTTTTTCTACGAAATGCTCGACGCCGCCGGTCTCTAGAAACGGATTCCTCCAAGGGACGCGGTATACCGGTAGTGACCCCAAACTTGTGAGCTAGCGGCCGCATTCTCCAGTTTAAGACCTTGAACTGCCCGAAACCTCTGAGGCTAGGTTTTGAGTGTTCCTGTTCGCGCCTATTCGTTCTTTGGACCCAGCGATCCAAACATGTACTACGAATATTCCACTTCAAGCTAGAATCTCGAAACCCAGGTTTTGCATGACCGACCCGCGACCTCGCGCAGAGCCAAGTTGAACCGGGCGTAGAGCCGGACAACATGCGCAATGGTCCGGGGCGGAAACCGGCGGCGCTTGTAACTGATTGTCTCTGTCTGCATCGCCACCGCCAAAGACCAGATCAATGAACCAGCGACCTTAGACCCGTTAACGTGACAACACCCTCATGCGGCCCGCACCGGAGACCACATTAGGGATGTGGCGCGTCGATCCTCGGGTCAATTCCAGCCGCGCGCGTGGCCCCGCGCTGATCGAGCCGGGAGCGGACACAACGGATTGAACCGCTTCTTTCACGCTGACCCTTTTCTAACCGGGGGCAAAAGATATATAGACGTCATGAAACAGACCCTGTCCCATGGCAATAATCCGATAGTGCGACACAAATGATCCAACATCCGATTACAATGGCCGGGCCCGATGAGGACGCGGGAGATCCTGCGGTCGTGGTCGCCACCCGGCCCAAGACCAAGCGTCCACCGCTCTATAAGGTTCTGCTGCTCAATGATGACTACACGCCGATGGAGTTTGTGGTCGCCGTGCTGGAACGTTTCTTTGGCATGTCACATGCACAGGCGTTTGAAATCATGCTGACGGTGCATAAGAAAGGCCTCGCCGTTGTCGGTGTGTTCAGTCATGAGATTGCCGAAACCAAGGTGGCGCAGGTGATGGATTTTGCCCGCCGCCACCAGCACCCGCTGCAATGCACAATGGAAAAAGAATAACTTGGCCACTGCCACACGCCTGACCATTGCCCTAGCCGACGGGGTTGTTACCATTCCCGAAGCGGGGCGGATTGCCGTTTTCACGCCGCGTGTGGAGTCGGACCTGTCGGCGTTGCCGATGGATCGGGTGCAGGTGATCACCACGCTAAAACCCGATTTCGATTACTTTGCAGGTTTGGGATATGACTGCGCTGTTGCGCCCGAAGGGCGATATGGTGCGGCGATCCTCTGTCTGCCCCGGGCCAAGGCAAGAGCCCGTGCCACGCTTGCAGAGGCTGCATCGGTGACCGATGGCCCGGTGATCGTCGATGGTCTGAAAACCGATGGCATAGAATCGGTGCTGCGGGATTGTCGCCGCCGCGTGACAATCAGCGCGCCGCTGTCCAAGGCGCATGGCAAGATCTTCAGTTTGGCCGCCGGGCCGGAATTCTCCGAGTGGGCCGCGACCGTGCCGCAAGAGATCGAAGGCGGTTATGTCACCGCACCCGGCGTGTTTTCTGCGGATGGCATTGATCCCGCATCCGAGTTTCTGGCCAACAGCCTGCCGCCCAAGCTGGGCGCGTATGTGATTGATCTGGGCGCCGGCTGGGGCTATCTGAGCGCCCGTGCGCTGGAGCGCGACAGCATTGCCCGGCTTGATCTGGTCGAGGCGGACCATGCGGCACTCACCTGCGCGCGCAAGAACGTCATGGATTCCCGCGCCTATCTTCATTGGGCTGACGCCACCCGATGGCAACCTGAGGCGCGCGCCGATGCCGTTATCATGAACCCGCCATTTCACGAGAGTCGCGCCGCCGATCCGGATCTGGGCCGCGCCTTCATTCGTGCAGCGGCGGGAATGCTCAAACCCTCGGGCGCCCTCTGGATGGTGGCCAATCGCCATCTCCCCTATGAAACCACGCTTGCACAATGCTTCACGTCGGTCGCAGAGGCAGCAGGCGATACCCGCTTCAAGATCCTTCACGCCAGCCGTCCCGCGCGGAAAACCCACTAGCGACATCCAGCGCGTACGTCTTGGACCCAGCTCGAAAGGCCCAGCATGTCATTCTCAATCTCTGGCAAAACCGCGATCATCACCGGCGGGGCGAACGGAATCGGTCTCGCGATCGGTCGTCATTTCGTGGACAAGGGCGCCAATGTCGTTTTTGCCGACATGGACGAGGCGCGGTTGATCAAGGAATTGGGTGAGAATGACGATAGCAGCAATGTCCGCTATTTCGCCGGAGATCTGCGCGAGAAATTGACCCAAGCCAATCTCATATCCGCCACGATTGATGCATTCGAGCAGATCGACATCCTCGTGAATGCCTGCCGTCAGATTGTCCCCTCTGATGCACTGAACCCGGATGATGATGCGGTCGAGATGCTGTTGCAGCAAAACCTGCTGACTGCGCTACGGATGAGCCAACAGGTCGCGCGTCGGATGATCAAACAATCCGAAGGCCAAACCGAAGGAAGTGCCGGCACGATTGTCAACATCTCGTCGATTGCCGCGCGCTGCACCCATCCTTCTCTGCTGGCCTATTCGATTTCTTCCGCAGCTCTTGACCAGATGACACGCAGTCTTGCGCTTGCACTGGCACCACATCGGATTCGGGTTAACGCGCTGGCCTTTGGGTCGGTCATGAGCGCCTCGCTCAAGGAAACCCTGCGCGAACACAGCGACTATCGTGCCGACATCGAGTGCCACACTCCGCTCGGTCGGATCGCCTCTGCTGCGGAACTGGCCGAGGCGGTGCATTACCTCGCCTGCGACGGATCGGCCTTTATGACCGGGCAGATCATGACGGTCGATGGTGGTCGCACCCTGCTTGACCCCTGCGCAGCCCCGGCGCACTAATAGGCATAATTGCCTTAGGACAAGACGAATGACCGACGAATTTACCCAACAGAAAACCCGCGCCGCCGCTTGGTTCCGCCAGTTGCGCGATGACATCGTCGCCGCCTTCGAGGGGCTGGAGGACAGTCACGCCAACGGTCCCCTGTCAGACACCGCGCCGGGACGCTTTGAGGTCAGCGACACCCGCCGCCACAGCGAGGACGGATCGGACGCCGGTGGCGGCCTCATGAGCGTGCTGCGCGGGGGCCGGGTGTTTGAAAAAGTTGGCGTCAATGTCTCAGAGGTCTACGGCACCTTGGGTGAGGCGGCACAGCGTTCGATGGCGGCGCGCGGCGTGCCCGGGATGGACAGCGATCCGCGGTTCTGGGCTTCGGGCATCAGCCTTGTGGCGCATATGCAGAACCCGCACGCGCCTGCGGTGCATATGAACACGCGGATGTTCTGGACGCCGCATGCATGGTGGTTCGGGGGCGGGTCCGATCTCAATCCCTGCATCGAGTATCCCGAGGACACGGCGCATTTTCACGCTCAACAACAGGCGCATCTCGATCCGCATGGCATTGACCTCTACCCCACACTCAAAGCATGGGCGGATGAGTATTTCTTTGTACCGCATCGCAACCGCGCGCGTGGCGTTGGCGGAATTTTCATGGATGATCGCAATACCGGCGACTGGGAGGCGGATTTTGCCCTGACGCAAGACATCGGTCGTGCCTTCTTGCCCGCCTATGTGCCACTGATCGAAAAGCGCCGGGTGCAGGATTGGTCAGAGGCCGACAAGGATACCCAACTGGTCCATCGCGGCCTCTATGCCGAATACAACCTTGTCTATGATCGTGGCACGAAGTTCGGTCTCGCCACCGGGCATGATGCGAACGCCGTGTTGATGAGCCTTCCGCCGATGGCGAAATGGCTCTGACCCCGTGTCAGGCTACGAGCTGTGACAGATCGGACGCTGCCTCGCGCATGATACCGAGATAATCCATTGCCTTCTCGATGCTGAAACGCTGCGTTGGCGCGTGAAACGCCAGTGTCGCCATGAGCCGGTCGTTAACGTCCAAAATCGGCACGGCGAGGGCGATCATGTCCTCCATGAATTCCTCGCGGTCGAGAGAATAGCCCTGAACTCGCACCTGCTGAATCTCGTGCAAGAGGGCGTCAGGATCTGTCAGCGTGTTGGGCGTGCGCGCCTCAAGATCAGTCGCGCCGAGGTATCGCATCAGATGACTGCGCGCGAGCGTACTGAGATACATCTTGCCGCTGGCCGTACAATAAAACGGCACACGCGTACCGATGGGAAGTTGGATACGCAGAGGCCATTCCGTCTCGATCCGCTCAAGATAGATCATCGCGTCCCGATCCGGCAGGGCGATATTGCAGGTTTCGCCGATCTGACGGCTGAGACGTTGCAAAACCGCCTGCCGAGCGGTGCGAATTCGCAGCGATGACAGCACTCCCCCCGCCAAGGTACGCAGGCGCGGCCCCGGAGAATAGCTTCGCCCATCAAGATCGCGTTGTAGAAACCCCTCCTCCTCCAACGTGGCAAAGAGGCGGTGGATGGTAGGCTTGGGCAGGCCAATCGCGGCGTTGACCTCGGTCGGCGTGATGGGGACGCCCACGCGCGCAATCTCTTCGATCACCAGCAACAGCCGCAGGTTGGTCGGTATCGTTGCTGAGTCCTCGCCGTCCATGCCTAGCCCATCTTCACCGTTGTGGAAGCAGCGCTGTCGAGAGACCGGGAACCAGTGCGACAAGGAACCAGACCGCGAGCAGAGCCACGAGATAGGGAACCGTGTAGCGCAAAAGCTTGAAATAGGGAACGCCCGTCACCCCAGAGGCAACATAGAGATTGAGACCATAGGGCGGCGTGATGAATCCGATCGACGCGCCCACAAGGAAGATCACCGCAAACTGCACCGGCTCGACACCCACGGCATGTGCAATCGGGGCTAGAATGGGTGCAAGGATGATCGTGACCGGCAAGCTTTCCAGCACCATGCCACAGACAAAAACGATGGCCATGGAGGTGAAAAGCACAGCGTAATAGCCGCCCATCGACGTCACAAAGCTGCTAATGGTCTCCTGCGCACCCAGTACCGAAAGGATCTGTTGCATCACCACCGACACCGCGATGAGCGGGGCCAGAATACCCGTAATCTGTGCCGAACGCATAGTGATCGACGGCAGTTCCAGAGGGCTGAATCCTTCTACCACCAGCATTTCCGAGATTTTCTTTTCGCTGACATCGCGGCCCTTGGCCCCGCCCATGAGCTTGTAAAGCGGCAAGCTGACAAAGCCCACGATCACGCAGAAGCCGACGGTCACACCTGCGGCCTCGGTCGGGGAAAACTTGCCAGTGTAGATCCCCCAGAGCACGAGACCAATGGCGAAGAAGCCAAGCCATGCTCCGATGGCTGTTTTGAGCACGCGCATCGGGCTGAGCGCGATCAGAATGCCCCAGCCGTTGCGCCAGCAGATCAGGAACGCGGCCAGCATCATCGCCAGCACCATCAGGGTGCCGGGAATGATGCCCGCGACGAACAGTTCTGAAATCGGCAGATTAAGAAGGAACCCATAGACGATGAAGATGATCGAAGGTGGGATGATGATCCCCACCGTGCCGCCCGCCGCCGCCGTGGCCGCCGAAAAGCGCTCGTCATAGCCTCCCTTGACCATTTCAGGGTGTAACATCGAGCCGATGGTCGCGGTCGTGGCAGAATTCGAACCGGAGATTGCGGCAAAGAGCCCGCAGGCCCCCAGTGCGGCCATGGCAAGCCCGCCCCGGATCCATCCAAGGCACGCATAGGCGAAATCACTTAGGCGCCGCGCAATGCCGGAGCGGTTTATCAGATCTCCGGTCAGGATGAAGAGCGGCATCGCCAGAAGTGCAAAGCCATCGGTGAACACATCTGCCAATGCCCCGCCGATATTCTGCAAGGACATACCAAGCACAAAGGAAATGCCGATGACCCAGTAACCGATGACCAGAAAGACCGGCACGCCGAACATGAAGAGAAAGGTAACTGCGATAGAAATCAGGGTGATAAGGGTTGGATCGGACATCTCAATCACCTCCGATAACGGCTTGGGTAATCAGGGTCTCACCGCTACGGAAGTTCGCAATATCCGTCAGGGCATTCTCGATCACACGGGCCACTAGGGTTATAAACGCTATCGGCACGGAAAGCAGGAACCACCATTGCATGACATTGTCGGTGCCCAGCATGATTTGAAAATTCGAGGCGGAATTGGCGACGACCTTGGACGAGGTGACGACAACCACCCATGAAAATCCGATCCACAGAGCCGCATCCAGCATCAGGCAGGCAATTTGCCCGCCGCGCGGCATGGCGGTTCGAAATTCGGCAAAGGCCAGATGCGTGCGCAGTTTAACGTTATAGCTGCATCCGAACCACGTCATGATGAGAAAGAGAAATGGCGGCAACGTTGTAGACCACGGCACCTGTTGCGAGAAGACGAAGCGGCGGAACACCTCAACGAAAATGATACCACCGATGGCAAGGTAGGAGACGACCATGAGTGTCTGCTCCAGATTGCGCTCGGCCCAAGGGCTGAGGCGATAGAGCAAAAGGACCAACAGGGACAGCGCCAACATCGCAGCGAGACCAAGCGGCCAAACCGCAGGTTGGTTCATCGCCGCGCTCAACATCCAGGAATCGCCTGCCATGAGGGCGCTCAGGATTTCGCCTGTGCCCTGAAACCAGCCGGTCATGCTTGAATCTCCCTTCGGGTCATTCCAATTGCGCAACATCAATCGTTGCGTTGTCGCCCGGGCCACCCGGAGGGCAGCCCGGTTCCTGTGTCAAAGGCTCAGGCCGACCGCCACCACCGGCGCGGTTCGACGTTTTCGGGCAGAGTATCCACCGGGATTTCCCGCGCCACGTCATAAATCGCCTGATAGGTATCGATGCCACCTGACCAGCCATTGAGCCGCTCACGCCACTGCGCCCAAGGCTCGGGGTTGAACTCTGGCGAGCACATTTCCTCGGCGATCTTGATCTGGTCATCCGCAAGAAAGGCCGGGCGCACGTTGTTCTCGGCAAAAATAGTACCGGGCAGTTGCGGATCAGAGAACCCGACGGTCTTGACCAGCGCCGCCTCATTGGCGGCCTGCACATGGACCTGCGCCAGATAGGCGGATTCCATGATCGCATCCTGTAAATGCCCCTCCATCGCGTCGAAGACTTTGGCCGACATCGAGGTATGCTCGGTGCCACAGAAGAACTTGAGATCAACAGACTGGCTGACCACTGGCGACATATTGGCATAGGCCACAGCAGAGGCCCATGTCTCAGCACCGTCGATCAAACCCTGCTTGAGACCATCAAGCGTCTCTTCCCAGGCCACCGGCACCGGATTGAGATTGAGAAGCTGCATGGCGATGCGCCCCAACTGTGTGCCAGTGACGCGGTTCTTGGTGCCGAACAACTCTTCAATCTTGGTCACTGTTGGCTTTTGAGCAAAGGATTGACCCATCTGCAGACCGCGGAGTTCGCAATGCGAAAACAGGAATTTCAGGCCATGCCGTTGCTCCAAAGGCTCGCGTAGGATTTTCTGCGAGGCGGGGCTGTAGAGGAAATGATACTGTGCGGCACGGCTGGGGAACATATAGGCATAATCCAGCACATTGAGATAGGGCGCGCCACCGGCAGAATTTTGGGTCGAGGCCGCATACATGTCGACGACCCCCAACTGGGTTTTTTCAACACAGTTGAGCTGACCGCAGATCTGGTTGTCGCCAATGAATTCAACGCGAATTTCGCCGTCGGTCCGCTCCTCCAGATCGCGGGCGAATTCCAGAACGCCAGCACGCTCGATCAGCAGGTTGCGCGCGTTGAAGCCTGAGGCTCCCAGTTTCAGCGTATGTTTGGGTTCTTTCCCGAACCGCTTGTCATAGGTGCTCTCGGCGGCACGCGCCAAAGACGGGAGCGAGACCGCCCCAGTCAGAGCGCCCGCGCCCAACACCACGGATGACAGGCCGAACTGACCTGACAGACGGAACAAATCCCGGCGAGAAATCTCGCTCAGGGCTTTCGATACTTTCATGGTCTCCTCCCTATTTTGCATTTTTGATACTTGCAGTCTCAATAATGATCGAATTATCCTTGATCTGGCAAGGATAATTTTTTCCTCGCGTCAGGATTGAGGAGGGTAGGCAGGAATGTCGGAGATTTCAGCGGATTACGTGATCATCGGCGCCGGTTCTGCTGGATGCGTTCTGGCGAATCGTCTCTCTGCAGACCCCACGATCAAGGTGGTTCTGCTTGAGGCTGGCGGGCGCGACTGGAACCCGTGGATCCATATTCCGGTCGGATATTTCAAGACGATGCACAATCCGAGCGTGGATTGGTGTTATCGGACAGAGCCAGATCCCGGCCTGAACGGCCGTGCGCTGGATTGGCCGCGCGGCAAGGTTCTGGGTGGGTCGTCCTCGCTCAACGGGCTGCTCTATGTGCGTGGTCAACCGCAGGATTACGACCGCTGGGCGCAGATGGGCAATCCCGGTTGGGGATGGGACGATGTGTTGCCTCTCTTCAAACGGTCAGAACGTCAGGAGCGCGGTGCTGATGACTATCACGGCGATCAAGGCACGCTTTGGGTGTCCAATATGCGCTTGCAAAGGCCCATATGTGACGCATGGGTGGCGGCAGCCCAAGAGGCTGGCTATCCGTTCAACCCAGATTACAATGGGGCCAAGCAAGAAGGGGTCGGCTATTTCCAGTTGACCACGCGCAACGGACGGCGTTGCTCTGCCGCCGTGGCCTTTCTCAACCCAGCCCGCAAGCGGTCGAACCTGACCATCGTCACTCATGCTCAGGCCAGCCGCATCCTCTTTGACGGCAGACGCGCAATAGGTGTGGCCTACCGTGACCGCGCCGGACGCGAACATGTGGCCAAAGCGCACGCCGAGGTGATTTTGTCCTCGGGGGCGATCGGATCACCGCAGCTTTTGATGCTGTCGGGGTTGGGCGAAGCGGCTCATTTGCACGATAATGGTATTGAAGTGCGCCATGATCTGCCCGCCGTGGGCCGCAATATGCAGGACCATCTGCAGGCGCGGCTGGTCTTCAAATGCAACGAACCCACCTTGAACGACGAGGTGCGCAGCCTGACCAATCAGGCGCGAATTGCTCTGAAATACGCCCTCTTTCGCGCTGGTCCCATGGCCATGGCCGCAAGCCTCGCCACCGGCTTTATGCGTACGGGCGACCATGTCGAGACACCGGATATTCAGTTCCACGTTCAGCCATGGTCCGCCGACAGTCCCGGCGAGGGGGTGCATCCATTCTCAGCCTTCACGATGTCGGTCTGTCAATTACGGCCCGAGAGTAGAGGCGAGATACGACTCGCCTCTGCCGACCCGAGTCACTACCCCAAGATCCACCCGAATTATCTTTCCACTGAAACCGATTGCCGAACCATCGTGGAAGGGATCAAAATCGCCCGCCGCATAGCTCGATGCGCACCTCTCACCTCCAAGATTTCGGAAGAATTCCGCCCCGACCGCACGCTTGATCTAGAGGATTACGAGGGCACGCTTGACTGGGCAAGGCGGTATTCGACCACCATCTATCACCCAACCGGCACCTGCAAGATGGGACAGGGACCGGATACCGTGGTCGATGCACGGCTCCGGGTGCATGGCATTGACGGGCTGCGCGTGGCAGATTGCTCAATCATGCCCGAAATCGTCTCGGGCAATACGAACGCCCCCGCCATCATGATCGGCGAGAAAGCCTCGGACATGATCCTTGCGGACCGCGCTTTGGGCTGAGCGCGGCTCAGCGCTTCCAGATTGGGTTGGACCATGCGCGCTTGCCGGACGCATCCACCACCGTGACCCGCAGCCACGGTGAGGCGGCGCAGCGATGATCAAAGGTAACACGCGCGCGGGTCATCGAGTGGCCATGCACTGCCACACCTGCCGATCCATGGCCCAGAACCATCACAGCCGACGCGGCAGAGCATTCCACCTCGATTGCGGTCTCCTCTACGTGGAGCGCGCGAATTTCCGGCCCTTGGCTGGAATAGAAGAGCCCCGCCTTGAGCGCCTCGAGTAGTGCCTCCGGGCTGTTCTCCTCGGCCTTGACCATAACCCAACCGCCGAAATGATCCGGCTCGGAAAAATGCGCGTCATCGGTGGCAATCAAGCTCAGTCGCCGCCCTTCGCTGAGCAAGAGGTCAGCAATGCCGAACCCGTCGCCGCGATCACAGCCCATATGACAGCCGTGGTTGTAGATTTCGACAGCATGCGCCGCCGTCAGACTGCGCGCATCCGCCAGCGTCAACCCCGACCATTGCGGATGCGCCACCGCAACAAACGCCCCGGCGGCCACCGCGCGCGCGGCAATCTCGGGGCCAGTTTCCTGATCCGGGACCGGCTTGAACTCGGGCGAATTGGACGGGGTGAACGCATCGGGCAGGCCAACCGCCAGAATGTGCCACAGTTCGCCGTTGGCCAGAGCGCCGGAGTGCAGCTCCGCCCCAAGCAGGGTGGAAAAGCGATTGCTGCGATAGGGTCGGGTATCGGTGATCGGATAGCCATAGCGCCCAACGAAATGATCGGTCAGCGCTATGAAATCATAGCCCTCGGCGGCGTAGCGGCGACAGACCTCCTCGGGGGGCAAAACCCCATCCGAGCGGTCCGAATGGGTGTGCAGATTGCCGCGCCAGAACCGGCCGGGGGCGTTGAAAGTGTCCATCATGCCGAAACTCCATTTGCAGCGCGGCGTTCACGCTCTTTGAGGATCGCCCAGACCACCGCACAGGTGATCGTGGCGATGATGAAGAAGATACCGATGACATTGACCACCGGCGAGAGACCAAAACGCATTCGCGATCCGATTTCCGTGACCAGGGTATGTTGCCCACCAATCGCGAACATGGTTGTGTTGTAATTCTCAAAGCTCTGGAGAAAGGCAATCACTGCCGCCGTGACGATGGTCGGGCGCAGAAATGGCAGGGTGATCCGGCGAAAGGCCTGCAAGGGCGTGGCCCCCAGATCGCGCGCCGCCTCTTCCAGGGTCGCATCTTGTCGTTGCAGACGGGCCATGAACATCAGCATCGCGTATGAGGCAACAAAGGTGGTCTGCGCAAGGATCGCGGTGAACAGCCCCCCTGCGACCTCGAAATTACGCCAGAAGATCACGGTGGAAATGCCCAGAATAATGCCCGGTGTCAGCAAAGGTGAGACCATGACGGTGTAGAGCAGCCCTGCCGCCCGCGCGCCCAACCGCCCCAGCAAAAGCGCGCCCGCCAATCCCATCGGCAGGGCGAGCGCGATCACCGCGCCTGCGATAATCAGCGAATTGCGCAAACCCGACCACATCCGCTGATCGGCCCAGAGTTCACCAAACCATTGCAGGGTAAAGCCCTGCCAGACCGTGACCGAGGGCGGCGAATAGGCATTGAAACCCGCCGCCACCATGATCCCGAGCGGCAGGAACATATAGACAAAGAACACCGCCATATAGAGGCGGAGGATCAGCCCGCTGCCCTGCCCGCTCATTTGGCGATATCCCTCAACCGTACTTTGAGCAGGCGCATCATCAGGAAAATGAACCCGGTGCAGACCACCAGCAAGCTGAGCGCATAGGCCGCCCCGACATTCCAGTTGGTCGCCTGAAAGAAGCGGTTGTAAACCAGTTGCGTGAACCACGGATCAGCAGTGCCGCGCGTCATGATATAGGGCACCGCATAAGACCCCGCCGACAGCATGAAGGTCATGATACAGCCGACCGCGATGCCGGGGCGCGCATGGGGCAGGACCACGCGGCGATGGATCTGGATCGTTCCGGCCCCCAGATCCCGCGCCGCCTCAATTTGGTTCGTATCCAAGGTCTCAAGCACATTGTAGAGCGGAAAAACCATGAAGAGGATATAGGCATAGACCATGGCGACAAAGACGCCCGTTCCGCTTTCGAGAAAGGGCACAGGGCCAATTCCCACCAGCCCCAGTGCGGCATTGAGTGGCCCGCCATAATTCAGGATCATCTGCCAGGCAAAGACCCGCAGCAATTCGTTGATCGCATAGGGGATGACGAGCGCCAGCATGATCATCGCGGCGCGGCGCGGCGGCTCTAGTTTGGCGATGGCAAAGGCGATGGGATAACAGACGACAAAGGCAATGGCCGTCACGGCCAACGAGGCGAGGATCGTCTTGGCGAAAATTGCCAGATGCGCCTTACCCATCTGTCCGTAGTTGGACAGGGTCCATGTCTTGACGGGCGTGCTTTCCTCGACCTCAAGCGCCTTGATTTCGGTCTGCACCGCATCACGCTCGGCATCAACGGCGGCACGGGCGGCTTCATCCGGTGCGGCTGCGTGATCCAGTGCCAGCACATCAAGGCGATTGTAGAGGGCGTCAATTTTGACCGACAGTTCGGCGGCCCCTTCGGGACGCTGCATGGTCCAGAAAGACTGCTCGATCATGATGATCTGCGGCGCGGCAATGAGGCCCAGAATCCAAATCCCCGCAAGAAAGACAATAAGTGCCGACAGGGGTGCCCCAAAGGCGCGGCGCAATTTAGTCATTGGCGGTCTCACTCAAGGGCAGGATAACCCCGGCCTCTCGCGAAAACCCGAGCCGTAGGGGCCCATCGGGCACGGCTGGCCCACCGCCATTGACCCGGTGCACTGTGAGTTGGCTCTGGCCCGTGTCGATCACCAGCGTGGAAAACGCCCCTTCCATATCACGACGCACGAGATGTCCGGTCAGGCTATTGGCCAGAGTTTCGCCCGCCTCCAGCACATGCAGTCGTTCGGGCCGCAAAAAGAGAAACGCCTGCTCTCCAACGCTCAGACCTGCTGTATTGACTGCAACAAAGACCCCTTCAGGCGTGGCGATGCGGGCACTCTGACCGTCCACCGCCTCAATCCGCCCTGTCAGGCGGTTGGTTTCGCCCACGAAGGTCGCGACAAAGGCATTGGCGGGCCGGTGATAGAGGTCATCCGCTGTACCCAGTTGCACCAGCCGTCCGGCATTCATCACCGCCACGCGGTCGGACATGGTCAGCGCCTCGCCCTGATCATGGGTGATATAGACAAAGGTGATGCCGGTCTCGCGCTGCAACTGCTTGAGTTCGGCGCGCATATGTTGCCGCAGCTTGAGATCAAGCGCCGAGAGCGGCTCGTCCAGCAGCAGAACCGCCGGTTCAACAGCCAGAGCGCGGGCAATCGCCACGCGCTGACGCTGCCCCCCAGACAATTCCGAGGGCAGTTTGTCGGCTTGCTCGTCCAGCGCCACCATCTTGAGCAGTTCAAGTGCGCGCGCGCGGCGCTTGGCCTTGCTCCAACCGCGCATCTCTAGGCCAAAGGCCACATTCTCCCAAACTGGCATCAGCGGGAACAGGGCGAGGTTCTGGAAGATCAGCGCGGTGGGGCGATCCGAGGGCGAGATGCCCGCCATCGGCATACCGCCGATCTGCACGCCGCCTTCGGACGGCTCCAAAAAGCCCGACACGAGGCGCAGGATCGTGGTCGTGCCACAGCCTGAAGGGCCAAGGATCGAGAAAAACTCGCCCGCGCGAATAGTCAGGTCCGTGGGGTGCACGGCCTGAAACCCGGCAAAGCGCACAGCGGCGGCGGATAGGGTGATCTCCATGCCGCGAGCGGAAACTGTCATTGGGGTCTTTCCATGAAATGGGCGCGGGGACATCTCCCCGCGCCACTTTGTCGGTTTAGGCGTTGGTCAGCTTTTCGGAATACTCTTCGCGCACCGCCGAGAACCACGGCGTGAACATCGGCCACCACCACAGGTTTTCGATGGCACCATTCTGATAGGCAAAGGCGAACGCCTCTTTGTTGGCGTCGCTCAGATGCGCCGATGCGCCCACAGCCGCCGAATTATATCCGGTGGCATTGGCGAACATGCCGCCGATTTCCGGGCTCATCAGGAAGTTGAGGAACTCATAGGCCTGATCGACATTCTCTGCGCCCGAGGGGATCGCGGCAGTGTCCATCCATGCCAAAGCGCCCTCTTTCGGGGCGGCATAGCGCCACTTGGGGTCCACATCCATATGCAGCTTGATGCCGGTCGTATCCCATGTCTGACCGATGGAGCAGCCCGCGTCGGTAAAGGCACCAGTGGCCTCGGTGGCGTTGTTCCAGTAAGCGCCGATATTGGCCTTGTTCTTGGCGGCAAAGGCCACGCAGGCATCAAAGATGCGGCGCGTGTCTTCCTCGGTTTTGTAGAGGTCCATGGCGCGGTTCGACGGGACTTCGCCAATCGAGTCGAGATAGATCGCAAGGGTGATCAGCACCGATTTCTGGCGCATGGCAACCTTGCCATTCATCCCATCGGCCCAGAGGTGCGCGTAGGACAGATCGGCAGGAGCCACATCGACGGCGCTCGAATCCCAGGTGATGCCCTCAGTGCCCCAATCGAACGGCACCAGATAGCGCTTGCCGCGATGCGCGGCCCCCAGTTCCAGGGACGAACGCCACAGAGCAGGCTCGATGAGGTCCACCTTGAGCTTCGATTCGTCGATCTCAGCCAAGAGGTTGCCTTCGTCATAATTGGGGCGGGTGTCGACCGAAGGGAAAAGGATGTCAAAACCCTTGCCGCCCGACGCGCGCAACTTTGAGGCGGCCTCTTCGTTCGAGCCATAGGTCGAGACATTCACCTTGATGCCGGTGGCCTTGGTAAAGGCGTCGGGGATCTCGCCGTTCTGAAAATAATCACCCCAGGCAAAAACATTGACCTCGCCGGAAGAGGCAAGCGCGCGGCGCGCGACCAGCGGCGTCGCCAGTGCGGCGGCACCGGTTGCCAGCACGGCACGACGGGACATGGTGTGGAGAGGATGGGTCATTCTTGGCTCCTGAGTTTGATCAACTCCGGCTCTCAACGAGCCGGGTTGCTCAGGCCTTTAGAATGCGAAGGCAACACTCGTGTGACAGTCCCCGGCTCTTGCCGGGAACTATGCTGCATCAATCGCGCGGCTTGGCCTGGCCAAAGAGGCGCGTCACGATCACAAAGAAGAGCGGCACAAAGACCACGCCCAGCACCGTGCCAGAGATTGTCCCGCTCAGAACGCCAGACCCAATGGCATTGCGCCCGCCGGACCCTGCGCCAGAACTCAGCACCAGCGGCAGAACCCCAAGAGAGAACGCCATCGAGGTCATGATGATGGGACGGAACCTCTGACGCGCGGCCTCGATCACCGCTTCCAGAATGGTCTCGCCCGCCTCATAGCGTTCCCGGGCGAATTCTACGATCAGAATCGCGTTCTTGCCCGTCAGGCCCACCACGGTCAACAGGCCCACCTGAAAGAACACGCCATTCTCGAACCCGCCAATCCACGCGCCGGTCAAAGCACCGACAATCCCGATGGGCATGGCCAGCATGACGGCGAAGGGGATAGACCAACTCTCATAAAGCGCCGCCAGCGATAGGAACACCGCCGCCAAAGAAAGCGCGTAGAGCAAGGGGGCCTGATTGCCGGAGTCGCGTTCCTCAAGGGATAGACCTGTCCAAGCCAGTTCAAACTCCGCCCCCAGCTGCGCGACTAAACGCTCCATCTCGGCCATCGCCTCGCCAGTCGACACCCCCGCAGCAGGTGAGCCCTGCAGTTGCACAGACGGGATGCCATTGTAGCGATAGAGGCCCTGCGCACCGTAATCCCATGCCCCTTCGGAGAAGTTCGAGAACGGCACCAACCCGCCGCTTGCATTACGAACGCGCCATTTTTCGATATCCGACGGCTGCGCGCGCGCCTCCGCCTCACCCTGCACATAGACTCGTTTGATTCGGCCCTGATCCAGAAAATCGTTCACGTAGGTGCCTGCCCAAGCGACCTGAAGCAACTCCCCGACGTCACTGGGGGTCAGACCCATCGCCCCAGCCTTGCGCCAGTCGATATCAAGGTTGAACTGTGCCGCATCCTCAAGTCCGTTTGGACGGGCGGATGCGATCAATTCACTCTGCGCCGCCATGCCCAGCAACTGGTTGCGCGCCGCCATCAGATCAGCATGGCTTTGACCGCCACGCGCTTGCAGATAGAAATCGAACCCCGAAACGTTGCCCAACTCGATCACCGAGGGCGGTACGACCGGAAACACCATCGCATCACGTATCTGACTGAAGGCGCCAAAGGCCCGCCCCGCAAGAGCCTGCACACTCTGGTTCGGTTCTGTACGCTCTTCCCAGTCCTTGAGCTGGACAAAGGCCAGACCCATGTTCTGCCCGTTACCAGAGAAACTGAAGCCGACCACTCCGAACATGGAATTCACGACGTCTGTTTCTTGTTTTAGATAGTAATCCTCGACCTGTTTGACGACCTCGAGCGTGCGCTCGGCGCTTGATCCGGTGGGGGTCTGGATGAGGGTAAAGAGGATGCCCTGATCCTCTTCCGGCAGAAACCCGGTGGGCGTGCGCAGAAACATCAGCGCCATGCCCAGTGCCAGTGCCAGATAGACGACGAACACCCGCACCGGGCGGCGCACCGACCAGCCCACCGTGCCACCGTAGCCATTCGTGAGCTTGCCAAAGCCCGTGTTGAACCACGCAAACGGTCCGCGCTTTGGTGCGTGGCTCTTGGCCTTGAGCAAGGAGGCGCAGAGCGCGGGCGTGAGCGTGATCGCCACCACCACAGACAGCGCCATGGCGGATACGATGGTGATTGCGAATTGCTGATAGATCACCCCCGTGGAACCGGGAAAGAACGCCATCGGCACGAACACCGCCGAGAGCACCATCGCGATGCCCACCAGCGCGCCGGTGATCTGGCCCATGGATTTATGCGTGGCCTCGCGCGGGCCCAAGCCCTCTTCCTCCATGATGCGCTCGACGTTTTCCACGACGACGATCGCGTCATCGACCAAGAGACCAATCGCCAGAACCATCGCCAGCATCGTCAGCGTGTTGATCGAGAACCCCGCCGCCGCGAGCACCCCGAAGGTGCCCAACAGGACGACCGGCACCGCAAGAGTCGGAATGAGCGTGGCGCGCAGGTTCTGCAGGAAAAGGAACATCACGAGGAACACGAGGCCGATCGCTTCGAACAGCGTTTTGACCACTTCCTTGATGGAAATCTCGACAAAGGGCGTGGTGTCATAGGGGATTACGTAATCGACACCCTCGGGAAAGAAGCGTGAGAATTCGACCATGCGCTCCTTGATCGCACGGGCCGTGTCGAGCGCGTTAGCGCCCGGTGCCAAGGTGATCGCCATCCCCGCCGCCGGATCGGTGTTGAACCGCGCCGTTGTGGCATAGTTCTCTGCCCCGATCTCAACCGTTGCCACATCGTCCAGCAGCACCAGACCACCATCGGTTTCCGCCCTGAGAACGATCTGGCGAAAGTCCTCGGGCGTGCTGAGCAGCGATTGTGCGGTGATCGTGGCGTTGAGTTGCTGGCCCTCTACAGCAGGGCGCGCCCCAAAGGAACCCGCAGAAATCTGCGCATTCTGGGCGGAAACGGACGCCACAACATCCGACGGTGTCAGGCCAAAACCCGCCAGCTTGGATGGATCGAGCCAAATCCGCATTGCATATTGCGCGCCGAACACATTGACCGAACCGACGCCTTCAATCCGGCTTAGCTCGTCGACCAGATTGGTCACCATATAATCCGACAGATCAACCTGTTCGAGACTGCCGTCGGTGGAGATCATACCGACCACCATCAGGAACCCAGCCGAGGATTTCTCGACCGTGATTCCCTGCCGTTGCACGATCTCAGGCAAGAGTGGCGTAGCCTGTCCTAGCTTGTTCTGCACTTGCACCTGCGCGATATCCGCATCGGTGCCTGTCTCAAACGTCAGAGTTACCTCAGCACTACCGGCCGAGGTCGAGCGAGACGAGAAGTAACGCAAACCGTCCAGTCCGGTCATCTGCTGCTCGATAACCTGTGTCACCGTGTTGGCGACCGTATCGGCAGAGGCCCCTGGATAGGTGGCCGAGACCGTGACTGACGGAGGTGCAATCTGGGGATATTGCGCGACCGGAAGGATCATGATCGCTAGAATCCCAATCCCCATGATGAGAATGGAAATGACCCAGGCAAAAACCGGGCGGTCGATAAAGAAACTAGCCATGCGGTATATCCTCTGCCCGGTTACTGTTGCGGCTCAGCACTGCGTTCTTCGGGCGCGACGGTTGCCCCCGGCGCAGTTTTCTGAAAGCCTGCCACAACAATGCGATCACCGGGATTCAAACCCTCGTCCACAACCCAATCATTGCCGCGGTTCTGAATGACGCTGAGCGCGCGCTCTTCGATCACCCCTTCGCCGTTGACCACCCAAGACAAGGGCCGCCCACGACGATCGCGGATCACCCCTTCCTGTGGCACGAGATAAACCGCCTCGGCCACTTCAACGGGCACTTCCACCTGCACATACATTCCCGGCAAAAGTAGGAGGTCGGGATTCTCAAATTGCATTCGCAGTGTCACAACGCCGGTCTGCGGATTTACGTTTGGTTCAGCCGCCTTGAGTTGGCCGGTCTCGCTATAGTCAGAACCATCCGCCAGCTTTAGCCGCACTGTCGAATCGGCTCCCTCCAGATCACGCTCCGTCTCGCCCCGTCGCCAGCGCAAGAGGTCCGCCGCGGATTGCGTCACATCGACATAAACGGGGCTGATGTTCCGGATCACGGTCAGCGGCTGTGACTGACTTGCGGTTACAAGCGCGCCCTGCGACGTGAGAGAGAGGCCGATACGCCCTGAGAGCCGTGCGCGGATTGTGGTGCGAGACAATTCGATCTCTGCCGAATTCAGCTGTGCCTTGGCCAATTCCAATCCCGCAGCCGCCGCATCGCGGGTCGATGTCGCCTCGTCCAGTGCCTGTTCGCTGGCTACGTTCCGGGATTGGAGCTCCACCAACCGCTGCGCTTCGCGCTCCGCCGAACGCAACTGTGCCTCGGCCTGTGCGACAGTTGCCTGCGCCTGCCGCACAGCCGCTTCGTAAGTGGCCATATCAATCTGATAGAGTGGATCACCTTCGGTCACATCGGCACCTTCTTCAAATAGGCGCTCGGTGATGATCCCGTTGACCTGAGGACGTACTTCGGCCTCGGCCGAGGCTGCCACCCGCCCCGGCAAAAGCGACGTCAGGGTCACATTTTCCGGCTCGAGCGTTACAACGGTGACGGGGGTCGGTCCTTGCTCCTGTTGCGCCACAACTAAGTCCGGCACAAAACAGGCACAGACCACAAGGGTAAGGATGAACCTTGGAAGATGAGCCATCAGGAGCCCTTTCACGATAAAGCATTGGCGCGATTGCATCGGGTGATTTATAAAACGGTTGGGTTTTATAAATATGACGGACCCGGAAATGGCAAGATCACAGATGGCCCGCACAGCGACCTGTGCGAAATTGAGTTAGGCTGATGCACAGTAACACGCCGAACACCAAGACCTGCGAGAATATTCGGCGCGGTCGACCGATTACGTTTTCCTGTGACGAACGCCGTGAGGCAATCTTTGCGGCACTCGAATCAGTGCATGCCGAAAGCGGACTTGATGGGGCGACAATGCAGGTCATCGCGCACCGGGCTGGCATGTCCAAGCGCACGCTCTACGATATCTTTCCGGGACGCACGGCCCTCTTGCGGTCCTATATGGACAAAGTGGCGGACCAGTTCATCCGCCCCCTGCCCGCTTGCGAAACGGACCTGCCAATTGCGGACCGACTGGATCGCGTTCTATCTCAGAACATCCGGCATCAGGGCTATGGCCTGCCGCTTGAGATTCTGCGCGCCTTTGTGGCACAGGTGCCAACCGCGCCGGACATCGGGTGCGATCTTGTCGATGGCCTGATACAGCGCGATCTGTCCATTCTGACGAGTGAACTGGAACGGGGCGTGGCACGCGGAGAAATCAAGCTGGAGGACACCAGAGAGGCCGCCATGTTACTGCTGGATATGGTGCGGCCTTGGCCACTTGAATCGCTGCTTGATCCGGCACGGTTGGCCACCCCTGACACGTTCGCCGCGCGGCGCAGGTTGGCGATACGGGTGTTTCTCAACGGTGTCGCGGCCCCCGCGCGCAATCTCTAAACGGCGCGAGGGTGACGGGCCTTCGTCAAAGGCGGTCCAAGCTGCAATCCGCCTTCTCGCTCAATAAACGCAACGACAGCCTCGATCCCGGTCTCCCTGTGCAACTGTGCCAACACAAAGGGCCGTGCCCCCCGCGCGCGCGCTGTGTCTGCCTCCAAAAGCGCCAGATCGACGCCCACATAAGGCGCGAGATCAGTCTTGTTCACCACAAGCAAGTCGGATTTTGTCACACCCGGTCCACGTTTACGCGGGATGTCCTGCCCGGCGGCAGTGTCGATCACATAGATTGTCAGGTCCGCGAGTTCAGGGCTGAAGGTCGCCGCGAGATTGTCACCACCCGATTCAATCAGGATCAGATCAAGATCGGGAAAGGTGGCGCTCAAATCAGCCACCGCCGCCAGATTGATAGAGGCATCCTCTCGGATCGCGGTATGCGGACACCCTCCAGTTTCTACACCTCTGATCCGCTCATTTGGCAGAACTTGTGCGCGCATCAGGTAGTCCGCATCCTCGCGGGTGTAAATGTCATTGGTGATCACCGCCATCGAACATCGGCTTGCCAGCGCGCGCGCCAGTCCTTCGGTCAGTGTGGTCTTGCCTGCGCCCACCGGACCACCGATGCCGACGCGCAAAGGACCGTTCATACGCTCGGTCATGTCCGGAATATCCTTACGTCTTGGGTTTCATGTTGTAACGCCGCAAGATCGCCCGCGAGCGCACAACCTCCTAAATCGTCCAGCGTCGCGTCAGCAGCACTGCGGGCGAGATCATGAATCAGCGGAAGAAGTCGCGAGAGCACCAATTGCCCTTCCGTTTGCCCCAACGGGATGTGACGAATAGCGATGGTTACAAGATTCCCGGCCAACCCCTGCAGATATAAGGAGATGACATCCAGTTTCGGCAGGTCTAACGGTTTTGCTGCCTCACCCAGTGCCACCGGCAACGAACGCATCGGCAAAACGCGCCCGGTAATCCCAGCTACCGTCCGCGCGAGCGCCGCCCCTTGTTCGCGGGTTTCCTGTAACCGTTCGGCACAGGGCTGTAGCGCGCGCGCCAGATCATCGAGCGCCGAACTATCGCCATCGAGCGACTGCGCCAGCAAAACCGCATCCTGCCAGCCTGCACCATATCGAAGGACGTTTGTCAGCCAAACCTCTAGGCTTGCCGCATCGGTGACGACACCGGTTGAAATCTGGCGCTCCAACCCGTGCGAATAGGCAAAGGCCCCGGTGGGAAAGGCGGGCGAGAGCCACTGGATCAGCGTCAGATGTGCAGGCGTCAGCATCAGGAATGATGATCTTGCGGGCCGTGATCATGCCCCATGGTGCGACCCTTGCCATAGGCTCCACCCTCGGGGCGAAACGGGCCGCTCACAGGCTGCAGCCGTGCGCCCAACTGGGACAGCATCGCTTCGATCACATGATCGCGGCGGATACGAAGGTGATCAGAGACCACTTCGCAAGGCGTATGCCGGTTGCCGATGTGCCAAGCCAGCCGCGCCAAATCTCCGCGCACTTCAACTAGATCTTCGGGCGCGGCCTCAACCCCAACGGCGCGACCATCGTCGAGCGCAAAACCCCAGTGATCATCAAGGTTGCTCACCTCAGCCAGATCAGCCAGAAACTCCAATCCCCCCTTGCACACCAAGCGTCTGCGCCGCATCAACCGCGCCTCATAATCGAGCACGACAGTATCGGTCACTGCCTTGGGCCGGGCGTGCAACAGATGACGGGCAATCGGCAGATCAGACATGTTGGGCCCTCAAAACAGGAAATAGCGTTGTGCGAGGGGCAATTCAGAGGCCGGTTCGCAGGTGAGCAATTCGCCATTGGCGCGCACCTCATAGGTTTCGGGATGCACCTCGACCACGGGCGTCAGATTGTTGTGAATCATGTCGCGCTTGCTGATCTTGCGGGTATTCGAGACCGCCACGGTCGATTTCGCCAGCCCAAGTGCTGCGCCGATCCCGTCCGCCTGCGCCGCTTGCGACACGAACAACACCGCAGAACGTTCGACCGATCGCCCGTAGGCCCCGAACATGGGACGGGAATAGACCGGCTGCGGCGTGGGGATAGAGGCATTGGGATCGCCCATCTGCGCCAGCACGATAGAACCGCCCATCAGCACCATCTCGGGTTTCGCGCCGAAAAACGCCGGGCTCCATAGTACCAGATCAGCGCGTTTGCCGGGGCTGACACTTCCGATATGGGCGCTCATCCCGTGCACGATGGCGGGGTTGATGGTATATTTTGCGATATAGCGTTTCACCCGCATGTTGTCATTGTCGCCGGTTTCCTCGGCCAGCCGCCCGCGCTGCTTGCGCATTTTTGAGGCTGTCTGCCACGTGCGGATGATCACCTCGCCCACGCGGCCCATCGCCTGACTGTCTGAGGCCATCACTGAGAACGCGCCCATGTCGTGCAGGATATCCTCGGCGGCGATGGTTTCGCGCCGGATACGACTCTCAGCAAAGGCCACATCCTCGGGGATCGCCTTGTCGAGATGGTGACAGACCATCAGCATGTCGAGATGCTCTTCGATGGTGTTGACGGTATAGGGCATCGTCGGGTTGGTCGAGGAGGGTAGGATATGCTCATACCCCACCACTTTCATGATGTCGGGCGCGTGCCCGCCGCCCGCACCCTCGGTGTGAAAAGCATGGATCGTACGCCCCTTGATGGCAGCGAGCGTGTTCTCGACAAAACCGCTTTCATTCAGCGTGTCGGTGTGGATCATCACCTGCACATCCATGTCGTCGGCGACACTCAGACAACAATCAGTAGCGCCGGGCGTGGTGCCCCAATCCTCGTGCAGTTTCATCGCACAGGCTCCGGCGTGAACCATCTCGATCAAGGCCTCGGGTTGGCTCGCGTTGCCCTTGGACGAGAGGCCGAAATTCATCGGAAAGGCATCCAGCGATTGCAGCATCCGCCCAATATGCCACGCCCCCGGCGTGCAGGTGGTGGCCAGCGTGCCATGGGCGGGACCAGTGCCGCCGCCCAGCATGGTGGTGATGCCGGAATGCAGCGCGTCCTCGATCTGTTGTGGGCAGATGAAATGGATATGTGCGTCAAACCCCCCGGGGGTGAGGATTCTCCCCTCTCCGGCGATGATCTCGGTTCCCGGTCCGATTATGATATCCACGCCTGATTGCGTATCGGGATTGCCCGCCTTGCCAATCGCGGCGATGAGACCGTCGCGAAGGCCGACATCGGCTTTGATGATCCCCTGATGATCGACAATGAGCGCGTTGGTGATCACCGTATCCATCGCACCACCTGCACGGGTGACTTGGGATTGGCCCATGCCGTCTCGGATCACCTTGCCGCCACCGAACTTCACCTCTTCGCCGTAAGCCGTCAGATCGCGCTCGACCTCGATAATCAGGTCGGTATCGCCAAGCCGCAGGCGGTTACCCGTGGTGGGGCCATACATGGCGGCATAGGCGGAGCGGGGGATCGCATAGGGCATCTAGAGGTCTCCCATCACCTGTTGATTAAAGCCGAACACCCGCCGCGCGCCGCCAAATGGGATAAGCCGCACCTCGCGGCTCTGACCCGGTTCGAACCGAACAGCGGTGCCAGCGGGGATGTCCAACCGCTGCCCGCGTGCAGCGGTGCGGTCGAACGCAAGCCCGGAATTGGCCTCGGCAAAATGATAATGGCTGCCCACCTGCACCGGCCTGTCGCCGGTATTGGCGACCATCAGCACGGTCACTGGCACGCCTGCGTTGAGGATAATCTCACCCTCGGCGCACAGCACCTCGCCGGGGATCATTTCCGCACCTTTGCCAGCACATAGCCCCCTGCCGCCGCAAGAGCGCCAACCACGCCCAACCACATCGCGTCACTCCCATGCGGATGCAGATGCGGGCCGGAATGAGCCAGTGCCAGCGTGGGGGTAAGCAGGAAAAAGGCAACGGGATAGCGCATGATCGGGTCCTTTCAGCGGATGGGATTATGGACAGTGACAAGCTTGGTGCCATCGGGAAAGGTCGCCTCGACCTGAACAGCATGGATCATCTGCGCGATGCCCTCCATACATTGCTCGACGCTCACGACATGCGCACCCGCCTCCATCAGATCGGCTACCGTGCGCCCGTCGCGCGCGCCTTCGACCACGTAGTCGGTGATCAGCGCCACGGCCTCGGGGTGGTTGAGCTTGACGCCGCGTGCGAGCCTGCCGCGCGCGACCATGGCGGCGAGCGAGATCAACAGCTTGTCCTTTTCGCGGGGGGTGAGGTTCATCGCGCTTCTCTCCTAGATCTGCCAGACGCGGGGCAACGGACCAGGACGCAGGGCGCTGACAAGCCGCATGATCTGTCGCTTGAGTGGCCAGCCATCACCGGCCATGAGGCGGATCATCAGCTTGCCGTCAAAGCCCGAAGCGCCACCCATCACGCCATCCTCGGTCAGTTCCGCGCGGGCGCGGTCCACGGCATCCTCAGCCCCCCGTGCCACCAGCGCCAGCGTGGCAAAAGCCCCCGCAGAGCCCAGCACAGCGGGACCAGCGGTCAGTGCCTCGGTGCCTAAATGCAGCGGCTCGATCATCACGGGGCGGCCCAAACGGATAATACGGCGGGTGTCGCGCAACGAGACCTCGGCCAGCGTTTCGCCCATGGCGGCACGTCCCAGAACGACGGCCTCGAGCATGAGGCAAGAGGCATCCTCGGCCAGTTCAATCACCGTCTCGCGGATCAGGTGGCTGCTGTCAAAGAGGATGGTTTCCTGCGGCAGCCAATCGAGATGCGCGCCCGCCCCCACCTCATGCCGGACGGTGACATGCGCAGCCCCGCCTGTGCTGCGATAGGCCCGCTCGGCTGTTTGCGTGGTGGCCGTGGCCCGGCACCCCGCCGCCAGATCAAGGCGATAGGCAAGGCTGTCGCCCCCCGCTAGGCCGCCAGAGGTGTTGAGAAAAACCACCTCAGGACCGGAGGCGCCGGAATGCACAAAGGCCTTGGCCGATCCCGCCTGATGCAGTCGGTTGAGCCGCGCGCCCGCTGGGCCGGGCAAGAGGCTCACATGGGCCGCGCCGTGGCTACGCTGATGCAAGGGGACGGGACAGGCGGTCATGGGTGATTCCAGTTCGTGACAGATCAGAGGCTACCTGTTGTGTCGGGGCCTGCCAGTAGCCCGTCGCGCCTGCCTGACATCCCACAGGCGCGTCACCCGAATCTGCCTATTTTTAGCGCAGATGGCCTATTAAATAGACACCTCACGCAAGAGCCGGTCTCGCTCCACCATTGCCGCAGGTTCGGACAAACGAACCTCGCCCCGGTTCAACACCACCAGATCATCCGCCAGCCCATAGGCGAAATCGAAATACTGCTCGACAAGCACGATAGCGATTTCCCCCTCATCCCGCAGCAGACCGATCACCTCACCAATCTGCTTGATGATATTGGGCTGGATGCCCTCGGTCGGTTCATCCAAGAGCAAAACGCGCGGGCGCGCGATGAGCGCGCGGGCGATGGCCAATTGCTGCTGTTGCCCGCCCGACAGATCGCCGCCGCGCCGGTCCTTCATCTGTTCCAGCACCGGAAAGAGATCATAAATCCGCGACGGAATCCGATGTTCGGATTTGGGCAGGCAGGCAAAGCCGGTTTCTAGGTTCTCGGTGACGGTCAATAGCGGAAACACCTCTCGCCCTTGCGGCACATAACCGATGCCCGCCCGCGCCGCCTGCGCCGCGCCGAGATGATCGAGAGCCGCGCCGTCCAGCGTGATGCGCCCACCCGAATAGGGATGCCGCCCGGCAATCGCCTTCAAGAGACTGGTCTTGCCAACCCCGTTGGTGCCCATCACCGCCGTCACCGCCCCCGGTCGCGCGGTCAGGCTGACGCCATGCAGGATTTGCGACGCGCCATAATGCAGCGTGAGGTTCTCGACGTTCAGCATCGCTCATCTCCCCAGATAGACATCAATCACCTGCTGGTTCTGGGTCACATGATCCAGACTGCCCTCGGCCAAAACCGAGCCTTCATGCAGCACCGTCACCTTGCAGCCAAGGCGGCGGATGAATTCCATGTCATGCTCGATCACCACCACGGCGCAGGTTTCCGCCGCGCGTTTGAGGATATCGGTGGTGTGTTCACGCTCGGCAGGTGTCATCCCGGCGGCGGGCTCATCCACCAGCAAGAGGCGGGGATCCTGAGCCAGAAGCATACCGATTTCCAGCCATTGCTTTTGCCCATGACTCAGCTCTCCGGCGCGGCGCGGCAACGCATCGAGCAGGCCGATCTCCTCGGCCAGTTCGGCAATGCGGGCGGCCCCCCGGCTGGAGCGGCGGTAGAACAGCACGTCAAACGGCCCCCGCTTGTTCTTGAGCGCCATGGCGAGGTTTTCGCGTACGGTCTGCGCCTCGAACACCGTGGGTTTCTGGAACTTGCGCCCTATCCCTGCGCGCGCGATCTGGCTCTCGGTCATCCCCAAGAGCGACACGTTCTTTTCGCCCCAGATCACCCGGCCCTCATCTGGCCGCGTCTTGCCGGTGACGATATCCATGAACGTGGTCTTGCCCGCGCCATTGGGGCCGATGACGGCGCGCAATTCCGGCTCTGCCACCTGGATCGACAGGTTGTTGATGGCGCGGAACCCGTCAAAGGTCACGGACACGCCCGAGACTTCGAGAAGCGTGGTCATTCTTTCCTCACGATCATGTCAAAGAACCCGCCGATGCCACGCGGGAAGAACAGTGTCACCGCGACAAAGCCGAGGCCCAACAGCACCAACCACCAGTCGGTCCAGTTGATCGTATAGAACCCGAGGTTGATATTGGGCGCGCCGCCGCCGGTGAACCAGCTTGACGCAAGGCTGACCACAGCCGCCCCTATGACCGCGCCATAGAGCCGCCCGCGCCCGCCGATAGCCACCCAGACCGCCAGATAAATCGAGGCAATCGGCGCAATTTCGGCCGGGTTTATGATGCCCGCCTGTGGATAATAGAGCGCACCCGCGATGGCCGACACCACCGCCGTCAGGGTAAAGATCACCAGCTTGTAACTCTCGACATCATAGCCCAGAAACCGCACCCGCGCCTCGTTGTCGCGAATGGCGCGCACGACCGAGCCGAACTTACCCGACACCAGCCACGCGAACAGCAGATAGCCCAGCCCGAGCGCTAGGGCGGATGCCCAGAAGAACCACAGCGACAGCGTGGACTGCGGCAAATGATCGAGACCCGGGATATTCTGTAACCCCGAGAGGCCATTATTGCCGCGCAATCCGGTGTCGTTCTGAAAAAGGTAGAGTGACAGCGCCAGCGTCATCGCCTGCGTTAGAATGGAGAGGTATACGCCGGTGACGCGGCTGCGGAACGCCAGCCACCCAAACACCAGCGCCAAAAGGCCCGGCACCAGCAACACCATCATCAGTTGCAGGGTGAGACTATGGGCCCCCCCCCAGAGCCAAGGCAGTTCGTTGCTGCCCACCACACCAAAAATTTGTGTGGCGATGGCGTTCTCAATCTCGCCCTGTGTCGGCGGAATGGGCGCACCTGAAAGTGAGCTAATCACGATCCCTTCGGTGCGCGCATACATCAGCCACATGCCTATGGCGTAACCCCCTAGGCCAAAGAAAGCGAAATGCCCCAGGCTGAGGATACCGCAATAGCCCCAGACCACATCCATCGCCACGGCAATGAGACATAGGCAGAGCGTCATCCCAAGGATCTTGACCATCGAGGTGGAGAGGATTGCAAGGCCGAACCCTTCGGACAGAACGGTCACCCCCAGAGTAAAGAGCGCAAGGCAGCCAAGGAACCATAGCACCGACGGATTTTCCGCGAGGAACCGTTTACGCGGAGCAATTTCGGGTTTGCTCATGGCTCAGTCCCCCGCCGCGCGGCCCTTGAGGGCGACGATGCCCTTGGGCCGGAATTGAATGAAGAGAATGACGAAAAGCACCATATAGGTCTGTGCGGCCAGCGTGTTCGACGGGTTGAACCATTCGATCCCCTTTTGCAGAAAGCCGATCATCGAGGCCCCCGCCAGCGTGCCCCAGACGTTGCCAACGCCGCCCACAACAACGGTCATGAAACTCTGGACGATGTAATTCGCCCCCATCTCGGACGTGACCTGCGCATAGAGGCCAATCGCCACGCCCGCGATGCCCGCGATGCCCGACCCAAGGCCGAACGTCAGCATGTTGATGCGATCCGGGTCGATGCCCATACTCGCCGCCATTCCGGGATTTTGCGTGACTGCCCGCACCTCAAGCCCCAGTCTTGTGCGCTTGAGGATAAAGAGCAGCAGCGTCAGAAAGATCAGGGCAAGGACAAAGATCGCCACACGGATATTGCTGATGCTCACGATATCATTCAGCGTCAGCGCCCCGCTCAGCCAGTCAGGTGCCGTAAGTGGCCGCGCCTGCGTGCCAAAGATATTCTTGGCCAGTTGTTGCAGAGCGATCGAAATGCCAAAGGTCGCAAGTAGCGTTTCCAGCGGGCGTGTATAAAGATGCCGGATGACCAGCCGCTCCATCGCCACGCCCGCGCCAAAGGTCACGACAAAGGCCAGTGGCAAGGCGACAATCAGACTGACGGTGTAATCAGGGATGAAAAGCTGCACCACATAACCAGTATAGGCCCCCATCATGATGAACTCGCCATGCGCCATGTTGATGACACCCATCACGCCAAAGGTGATGGCAAGACCGATGGCCGCGAGGAAAAAGATCGAGGCAAGCGACAGCCCATCCAGCGCGAGATCGAGCGTCTGATAGAGCCCGAGCGCGCGCGACGTGGCAGAGAGCGCATCCTCGGCGGCGGTTGTCACCTCTGCATTAGGCTCGGCGTAGACCTCGTAGAACACATGCGCTGCCACAGCGCGGGCCACTTCATCCTCAGCGGCGCGGGGGGGCACGGTGCCTGCGGCCTCCAACGCCTCATAGGCACGGGTGCGGGCGGCATCGGTGCCCAGCAGATGCAGGGGCACGCCGCCCACCGCGCCATCGACGATGTGCTGCGCCAGCACGTCACGGCGATCCGTGGCGCTCTGGCGTGGCGGCGCAAGATTGGCGGCCACCAGCCGGTCATAAGCCTCGACCTCGGAAATATCCGTGCCCACCTCGAGCACGCGGGCAATATTGTCACCCTCCGGCAAGGCGGTGCCAACCCCCTGCGTGCGTGTCGTCAACTGGTTGAGCACGCCGCGCGCTTCGATACTGGTATCCCCACTCAACCCTTCGATCGCCGCCAGCCGATAGGGAAGCGCTGATGCGAACTGCGCCGTCAACAGGGTCAAGAGCCGCTCTTTGCGCTCTTTCAGCACGGGATCAGTCTCGGTCTCGATGGACCGACTGAGCGGGTCGATCTGGCTGGCGTCACCGCTGCGGGCAATCGCGTCCAGCGCCGCCGCACGCCGCGCCGGATCGGGCGCGTTCAGTTCTAAGGGCACCAGCGCCGCCGCGATCACCCCGCGCACCCCGGAGTTAGGGCGAATCTGGTTGACCTCGCGGCTGCTCACCTCAGCCACCGCCGCGCCGCTGTCGATATCTATGAGCCGCAGCGCGTCGCCCGCTTCTTCAGCATAGAAAAAGAGGCCATCATCTGGCCGTTCATAAACCCCGCGATCCTGCCAACGCAGCAGAAATTCGGCAGTGCCGGGGCGGTCAGCCGCCATCAGCGCATCCAGAACGCTCTCGACCGTGCTACGCGACGGCTTGGCGATCTCGGCCTGATACTCTTGCAAGAGCGGCTGTAGCCCCTCTTGCGCCAGCCCTTCAGAGGGCCGCAACAGGGACAAAAGGCCAATGGCCAACGCTGTCACCACAAGCCGGGCGAGTATGAGAAACGAACGCATCTTGATAAGGGCCTTGCCTGAGAGGAAAGACGCGCGGAGGCTTGCCGCCGCGCGTCCGGTCCGCGTCAATAGTTCGACGTCATCTGCACGCAGGTCTTGGTCTCGGTGTTATACATACCGCAGCCCAGATCCTTCCAATCGCTTGTGAGCGGCGCGCTCTCGGGCAGGTAGTCGGTCCAGGCATCACCCGGCACCTCTGTTGTCTGGCTGATGATGTCAAACTGCCCATCAGCCCGGATTTCGCCGATCAGAACCGGCTTGGTCAGGTGATGGTTGGGCAGCATCACAGCCGTGCCGCCCGTGAGGTTGGGGAACTCCTGCCCCCACATCGCTGTGCGCACCGCGTCGACGTCGGTGGTCCCCGCCGCTGTCACCGCGTTTACCCACATGTTAAAGCCGATGTAATGTGCCTCCATCGGGTCGTTGGTCACGCGGTTCTCACCGGCATAGGCCTTCCACGACTTGACGAATTCGGCGTTGATCTCGGTATCGGCGGATTGGAAATAGTTCCACGCCGCGAGATGACCCACGAGTTCGGTGGTATCCAGACCCGACAGTTCCTCTTCACCGACCGAGAAGGCGACAACGGGAATGTCATCGGCGCTGACACCGGCGGCGGCCAGTTCTTTGTAAAAGCCGATATTGGCATCGCCATTGATGGTGGAAATCACGCCAACCTTCTTACCACCCGCGCCAAGCGCCACGACATCCGCCACAATTGTCGCCCAGTCGGAATGACCGAACGGGGTGTAATTGACAAAGATGTCCTCAGCAGCGACGCCCTTGGATTTGAGATAGGCGTCAAGGATGTTGTTCGTGGTGCGGGGGTAGACATAATCCGTACCCAGGAGTGCAAAGCTCTCGACGCCCAACTCCTCAATAAAGTAATCCACTGCGGGGATCGCCTGCTGATTGGGCGCTGCTCCTGTGTAGAACACGTTTTTCGACGATTCCTCGCCCTCGTATTGCACCGGATAGAACATCAAGCCGTTCAGTTCCTCCAGTACCGGCAGTGCCGACTTGCGGCTCACGCTGGTCCAGGAGCCAAAGATCACGTCAACCTCGTTCACCGTCAGCAACTCGCGCGCCTTTTCAGCAAAGAGCGGCCAATCAGAGGCCGGATCGACCACGACCGCCTCGATGGGACAACCCAACAACCCGCCCTTGGCGTTCTGCTGTTCGACCAGCATCAGGACCGTGTCCTTGAGCGTGGTCTCGGAGATCGCCATCGTGCCCGAGAGCGAGTGCAGCACGCCCACCTTTACGGGACAATCCTGAGCCAGTGCCGGGGCCGTCGCAAGAACGGAGGTCGCAACGAGGCTCGCCATAAATGTTCTTTTTGTCATTTCTTTCGGAACTCCCATGTCCGGGCTGCGCGCGTCGTGGCGTTGTTCAATTCCGATCCCCCACCGTCATTTTGGCAACGCAGCATTTTGTTTGCACCTCTCCACTGAAGAGCGCGGTCTATCTGGACCAGCGCCGCCCTGAGAGGGTCTGAGCCGTATCAGGCACGATGCAGCAAACAGATTTGACGCGAATTGCTCTAGGGAGAGCGTGCAGCGTCGCGGTGAACCCGCCAAGATTGCCGCTTTTTGGGCAGTTCTCAGGCGCACCGCCCATTTTAATTGCGTTTGCAGAAATAATGCCGCATCGCAGCGTGGCGGCAGTTACGGCTTTGCCGCGCGCCCTTGCACGAGAATACCCAAGAGGCCCAAGAGCCCCGATCCCACCATCAGTGTCACCGACACTGCGTTGAGCACCGGGGTCGAACCTTCGCGCATGCGGTCGAACATCGTTACCGTCAGCGGCGCATTCGATCCGTTGAGGATCAGCGTGGTGTTGAAATTCTCGAAGGAGATCAAAAAGGCCACAATCCCGGCCCCAAAGAGCGCCGGTCGCAGCCACGGAAGGGTGATGGTTCGAAAAACCACCGCCGGCGTTGCCCCAAGGTTGAGCGCCGCCTCTTCCAGCGTGCGGTCAAAGCGGCGCAGGCGCGCAGCGATCACCAGCGTCGCAATCGTGGTGATGAAGGAAAACTGCCCGAGAATCACCAGAAAGAGCCCCGGTCGCAACGCCCCGATCTCCAACCCTGTCAGGCTATTCACCGCCTCTGCAAGCGTCGACGAAAACACAAGAATGGAAATGCCAAGGATCACGCCTGGAATGACCAGCGGTGCCAGCATCATTAGATAGGCGAACTCCTTGAACCGGAAATCGTGGCGATCAAAGAGAAACGCGGTCGTGGTCGCCACGGTCAGCGACAGGGCCGTGACCCAGAATGCCACGAAGGCTGAGTTGAAAAAGCCCGCAACGATCCTTCGGTCGTTGATCAGTCCAAGCCGGGGCTGCTCTGCCCCGATGAACCAATCCAGCGTGAACCCATCCCATGGCAGGCCGGGAAACTGGCTGTCGTTGAAGGCAAAGACCGCCACCACCGCCAGTGGCAGCGCCATGTAGACGAAAAACAGCGCCACATAGGCCGCATAGGCAAAGCGCAAGAGCGGCGAGCGGGGGAGAGAGGCGAGCATTCTAGCGCCCCAATGTATTCGAGAGCGACTGCCCCGATAGGCGCAGCAAGAGCCAGACAAGCGCGCTCGACGTGGCCAAGAGGATAAAGCCAAAGGCCGATCCCAACTCCCAGTTAAAGCGGGTGATGAACTGCGAATAGATCTGCGCCGTGAACCACTGTCCGCTTTTGCCGCCCAGCAGCGTGGGTGTCAGGTAATTGCCCAGTGCCAGCATGAACACCACGATAGAGCCTGCGATGATCCCCGGCATGGCATAGGGAATAACGATCCGCGTCAGCACAGTCCAGCCATTGCCGCCCAGATCATAACCCGCCTCGACCAGCGCATCATCCATCCCGTCGATGGTGGAAATCAGCGGCACGATCATAAAGAGCATAGAAGTATAGACGAGGCCGATCAGAATGGCCGCGTCATTATAAAGAAACTCGACCGGCCCCGAGGTGATCCCCAATCCCTGCAACGCGTTGGAAATCAGCCCGGTTTCCCGCAAGAGCAGCATCCAGCCGAAAACGCGCACGATCTCGGATACCCAGAACGGCAAGAGGCATAGCATAAAGAGCGCCGCCTTGGTGCGACCCTGTGCAATCTTGGCGATGTAATAGGCCACCGGGAAACCGATGATGAATGTCAGAACGGTGGCGATGATCGAAAAGACGACCGTACGTAACAGCGTCCAAGGATAGACCCAAGAGGCCGCGAAATCCGCATAGTTGCGAAACCCGGTTTCATAGACTCGCGGGGCCACTTTTTCATGCAGGGACAGGATCAGCATGTCGATATGCGGGATCACGATCAAAAGCGCGATCCACGCCGCGAAGGGTGCGAACAGCAACCAGAAGACCAGCTTGCCTTCGCGCATCACGCCCCCGTCGCCGCAAAGGACACGACCGACCCCGGCCCAAGCCCGAGCGCCACAGAGACCCCGCGGCGCAATGGCTCTGCTTCGCCCGATTGCGGCAAGAGCGCCTCGATCACATCTCCCCCCGGCAGGCGTGCCAAAATCCGACTCTGCGCGCCGTTAAAGAGCACATCCTCGATCACGGCCTCCAGCCTGTTGGTGCTGTCCTGTGCGGCGGTGCCGACCGCGATGGATTCAGGGCGGATAAAGATGTCAAACATCCCCCCCACCTCGGCCACGCCCTTGCGCGGCAAACCCGCCGCCAATGTCAGCCCCTGATCCGTCGCCAGCTTGCACCCTGTGCCATCCGCAGCGATCACCTTGGCGCGCAGTTTGTTGGCATCGCCCACGAACCCGGCGACAAAGGCGGTCTGAGGGCGGAAATACAGCTCTTCCGGCGTGCCCACCTGTTCAAACCGCCCGGCATTCATCACCGCCACCCGGTCTGACATCATCATCGCCTCGGATTGGTCATGGGTGATATAGACGAATGTCGTGCCAAATTCATGCTGCAACTGTTTCAGTTCAATCTTCATATGCTCGCGCAGCTTGAGATCCAGAGCGCCCAACGGCTCATCCAAAAGCAACACCGCCGGGTCCAGAACCATCGCCCGCGCAATCGCAATCCGTTGCTTTTGACCGCCCGAGAGCTGATCAATCTGCTTTGGTCCGGCATCCGGCAGCCCGACGCGGCCCAGAACATCCGCCACCGCGCGGGCAATATCAGCACGCGGCGTGCCGCGACGACGCAGCCCATAGGCGATATTCTCGGCGACGGTCATCATCGGGAATAGCGCCAGATGCTGAAACACAAGATTGACGGGCCGCCGGTTGGGTGGGGTGTCGAGCACCGATGCACCCTTGATCAGGATATCGCCCGCATCCGGGCGCGCAAACCCGGCCATCATCCGTAGCAAGGTGGTTTTACCACAGCCAGACGGGCCAAGAATGGAGAAGAACGATCCCTTGGGGATTGCAAAGGACACATCGTCCACAGCCGTGAAGCTGCCGAACCGCTTGATCAGGTTGCGGCATTCGAGATCGGCGGAAAAGCTGTCCACGTCGTTTAACCTTTCAGGGGGGTGACGCGGCGGTTGGCCCGCCGCGTCCCTCTCTTTTCATTGCGCCGCGATCTGGTCCAGCAGACGACCCTCGATATCCTCAAGACCTGCGGGGATCGGCGGGAACCACTTGATGTTGGATATCACCTCAGGTGGGAACGCCTCTTGATAGGCGGCACGCAGCGCCGGATCGACCAACTCGTCAGAGCCTTTGGAGGCCGAGAACGACCCAGCCTGATTGACGATCTGTGCAGCTACATCAGGGCGCATCACGAAGTTGATCCATTTGTACGCCGCCGCGTCATTTTCGCCCTTGGCGGGAATGGTAAAGGTGTCAATCCAGCCCAGGGCGCCGGTCGAGGGGGCGACAAAATTCCACTTGGCATCCTCGGCATTCAACTTGAATCCGGTCGCGTCCCACGCCTCTGCGGCCACGACTTCGCCCGAGCGCATCATCGCCAAGAGATCGTCGGCACCGCTCCAGTAGGCTTTCACATTGGCCTTGCACTCGCCCATTGCGGTGGCGGCGGCGGTGATGATTTCCTCGTATTTCGCGGGGTCCGAATAGGCTGCAAACGGGTCCTCCCCGGCGGCAAAGGCAAAGCCCAGAAGGGCAATCCGCTTGGTCCGCATGGAAATCTTGCCCGCATAATCCGCCGAGCAGAGATCGGCATAGGTTTTAATGTCGCCCGCAACAGAGCGATCCACGGCAAAGCCAGACACGCCCCAGATATGCGCCACGCCATAAGCCGCGCCATCCACCGTGGTTGCCGCAACCGACGCATCGTAGAGATCGCCGATGAATTGCGACTGGTCGATCTGGCTCAGGTCGAGCGGTTTGTAGATGCCGAATTCCTGTTGCGGCCCAAGGATACGGTCCTGACTGGGCTGTGCAAGATCAAAACCAGCCCCGCCGGTGGCGCGGAGCTTGGAAATCATGTCCTCGTTATTCGACAAGGTGACTTCGACATCAATGCCGGTTTCAGCTTTGAATGCTGAAATCACGGATTCGGGTGCGTAACCGCCCCAGGTCAAAAGACGCAAGGTCTCGGCAGACCCGGCGGTGCCAACCAACGCAAAAGCAGCGCTGGTCAGGACAGTTCCCAACAGCTTTCTCATAGTCCACTCCCTGTGTATCGCTCGGTTCCCGAGCCGTTGTTGTGGCCAGACGCTATGCCTCTGCCCGCCATGCGTCAAGCCATGCGCAGATCACGCATCGGCGAGGGCTGTCGCCACCCCTCGCCATTTGACAGCGGCGGTGTCGAGAGGGATCAGAGCGTCAGGATAGTCGAGCCCGTGGTCTGGCGTCCTTCCAGCGCGCGATGCGCCTCAGCGACCTGATCCAGCGGGAAGCGCTGCCCGATATTGACCTTGACCGCGCCGCTCTCAACCTTGTCGAAGAGATGGCGCGCCATATCCTGACACCGCGCATGGTCGGCAAGAAAGGTGAACAGTGTCGTGCGAGTCAGCTTGAGCGATCCCTTGGCGGCGAGGGTCAGCAGGCTCACCGGCGCGACCGGGCCAGAGGCATTGCCAAAGGACATCATCATGCCAAGCGGCTTGAGGCAGTCGAGGGAACGCTCAAACGTATCCTTGCCCACCCCATCCATGACCACATCCACCCCTTTGCCATCGGTCAACGACTTGACCTCAGACACGAAATCTTGATCGCGATAATTGATGCAGGCGGAAGCACCGTTTTCCACCGCAAGTTTGCACTTTTCATTCGTGCCCGCTGTCCCGATCAGAGTGATCCCCTCCGAGCGCGCCCATTGGCAGGCCAAAAGCCCAACGCCCCCCGCAGCAGCGTGGAACAGGACCGTTTGCCCAGCTTCCAGCGGCCAGACCCGGTGAAAGAGATATTCGACCGTCATCCCCTGCAACATGATCGAGGCCGCATCCTCAAACGAAATGCCATCCGGCAGCGGACAGACCTGCGACGCGGGCATCACCCGCGCCTCGGCATAAGCACCCGGCGGGGTTGCGGCATAGGCGGCACGGTCGCCGGGCTTGAGGTGGGTAACACCCTCGCCCACCGCCTCGACAACACCTGCCGCCTCCATGCCCAAGGCATGCGGATAGGTCAGCGGGTAGAGGCCTGTGCGCTGATAGACGTCAATGAAATTCAACCCACAAGCCATATGCCGGATACGAATCTCACCCGGCCCCGGTTCGCCGACCTCAAGGTCAACGAGCTTCAACTCCTCGGCCCCGCCTGCTTTTTCGATAATTACCGTTCGCGACATGAGTGTTTTCCTTTCGGTCTGAGTGATGCGACTTTTCGCAGCATACAAATTTGCCCGACTAAAGGGCAGTCCTCCGCGAAAGGCAATCCCACGCGAACCCGAATTAGGTGCAGGTATGCCCGTTCATCGTGGCGGCTCTCGCTGATAGAGCGATTGAAGCGTTTGTTTGTTGCGAAAGTTTGTATTGGCGCGGCAGTTGGTTGCATCCGTTCGTCGCGCAAGTCTTGCTCAGTATCCCGGGCCATGATTAGAGAAACGAAGCAATTTTATAATCGATGGATTGACGCCAGAACGTAGGGTGAAGTCCAAGCTGCCCGATGACCGTGCCGAAGCCGTCGGGCCGAGCGATGTTTGGGCAATGGATCTTGTCAAAGACGAATTGGCGACGGGTAAGAAGCTGCGGGTTTTGACGGTCGCGGACACGTTCTCGCGCTACGTTCCGGTGCTCGAAATGCGGTTCAGCCATTGTTGGGAGGATGCCGCGGCGACGTTGGACCGGGTGTGCCGCAAATCGGGCTATCCCAAGACGATCCTGGGCGATCAGGCCAGCGAGTTCATCTCCCGCGACATGGACCTCTGGGCCTATCAGTGCTGTGTCACGCTCAATTTCTCACGGCACAGAAAGCCGACTGACATTGCGTTCATCGAAGCGTTCAACGGAGGGTTCGGGGTTGGACCACCGGGAAACATTCATGGCTCCATTTCAATATGTGGACTTTGTTGTACTAATCTATTCCGAACGTGAATAACTCCTGCGGCGATGCTGATCCAGATCCACACACCATACTTTGCCAGCGGCGTATCCTACATTCATTGCCGTTCGCTATCCGGCGCGAGAATACGGGTTCGGTGACACGAAGTTTATCACGAGACATCTCCGCAATTTTCCTCGACAAAATCAAGTTCTCAGCCGTCAACGTCAGAATGGAACTGGTCCACAAAGAAACGCAAAATGTTGCTCGCAGCGAGATTTTCGCATCACTTCCGTGGTGTATTCTTTCACTGCCGTTTTCCTTGCGGTCTGTAAGGTGCCACGCTTGATCCTGTCGAAGGTCATAGCTTCCCTTCAGCGACCCATTTTTCCACGAGATCACGGCCTACTTCAAAATGCATGCTGTCCTCGCGGCCGAACGCTGCGCCCCAATACCAGCCTTCGTTGCGGAAGAAATCGGCGAGGATCGTCAGGCCCAGTTGGGTCTTACCGTCGCCCAGCGTATCAAGACTGCCATCGATGTTCAGATCGACGGATAGGCCGAAGGCATGTGTAGACGTGCTGTTCCGCGCGCCCCTGATGTGGCGTACGCAAAGTGCGCCAGCGGTGTTGATCCGGTCATAGAGATCCTTGTCAGCGGCCTTGATCTTGTCAAAAATCACGGCAAGTGAATCAATCGCAGGCTGCAACATGGTCACCCTGATCGGGCCAACCTCCGCCGTCAAGAGCTTGCTCGCCAGCCGATCGTTGGTCATGCCTTGGCATTTGTCCGTCAGGCTCTCGCGGGGCTTTCCGAAAATCCCTTCGAGGAATCGGGGCGAAGCGATGTTGACCCCCTTGTTCAACTCGCGCCGGTTCGCAATCAGAACCACCTGGGCATAGGCGTCAATGATCTGGTTCGGCCCGTCAGTGGGAAAGGCGGCCTGCTCCTGGCCCTGCAATGGCGCAGAAGAAGCCGGGGCGCGGTCGGCGATCGCGGCGATCTGCCTTTCTAGTTGTTGCAACTGTTCGGTCAGCGCGTCGATCTGAGCGCGCAGGCCTTCGATCTCGATCCGAGCGCCGCTGTCAACCGCAGGACCGGAGAACGTGGCGTCGCCGTCCGCTTCGTAGCGTATTTCGGCGTCCGACCGGAACTGCATCCAGATCAGAACGGCCACCCCGAAAAGGATCAGCACCATGACGCTGACGATTGCGGGAATGATGCGCTTGTCCATGTAAATGCCTGCACGACCTCAATGCGAGAACATTGGGTCACTGCCGGTCTCGTGTCAATAAAGCGACCTATCAAGGACGTTGTTTCAGTCCCGGAGCTGGTGTACCCTTTGGCTGTCCGATATTGGAAGGTTCATCAATGTATAGGCAAACTATTTTAGTTCTGAGCTTGGCTTTGGCTGGAGTCCCGGCACTGAGCGGGATCGCATATGCGCAAGCAAACGATGCGAGCAACCTGTCTGCGGAACAGCTGGAAGAGTTTTTCAACAAGCAAAAGACTCGCGGACTGGTGCTTGCCCCGACAAACGCGCAAGACAATACTGGCGTGGGAGACACCGCCGCCACTCCGAGCGCGACGCAAACCTATGTAGAGCTTGCCCCGGAAGAGCAAGTCAGCATCCAGATCAGTTTCGATTTCGACAGTTCAGCCCTACGCGCGGACCAGAAACCTAAGCTGGTGACGCTTTGCAAGGTTATGCAGACCGCCGATATCGGGTCCTTCCGGATTGTCGGTCATACGGATTCCAGCGGATCGGCGAGCTACAACGAACGACTGTCCTTGCTGCGGGCACAGGAAGTTAAGCGCCACCTAGAGACCGACTGCGGGATTGAACCCGAGCGGCTGGAAGCGGTCGGCGTTGGGGAGGCGTTTCTGCTCGACAAGGCGGATCCGGACTCGGATGCAAACCGGCGGGTCGAATTTCAGGCGCTCAGCTAAGGTGGTTGCTCGCCCCTTGACCGTTGGCGGTGCGGCATGACTTCGATGCAGCCCGGAGATATTTTTAGTCCAGGCGATCTGCTGAACAACACCTACCGGATCGAGGCAATCCTCGGACGTGGTGGCACCTCGGAGGTGTATAAAGCCCGGTCCGAGATTTCCGGCCGGGTGATGGCGGTAAAGGCCCTTCGCGCGGAGTTTGCCAGCAACGAGGATTTCCTCGTGCTTATGACCCGCGAGGAAGACGTGCGGGAGATTCAGCACGATGCGGTCGTGCGGTATTTCGACACCCAGCGGATGCCCGACGGCGTGGTTTATCTCGTGATGGATTACGTGGATGGCCCCGGCCTTGACCGCAAACTGGCAGATGGCGGCATGCCGGCAAGTGACCTGTTGGTGGTGGGCCGACGCGTGTGTGAAGGCCTGATCGCAGCGCATGCGCGCAATATCGTGCACCGCGACCTCTCACCCGACAACATCATCTTGCGTAACGACAAGGCAGGTCAGGCCGTGATCATCGATTTCGGCATCGCCAAGGACACCAATCCAGGCGCGCAAACCATTGTGGGCAATGAATTCGCTGGAAAATACGCCTATGCGGCGCCCGAACAACTGAGTGGCACCACCGACGCCCGTTCGGACATCTATTCTCTGGGAGCACTGTTACTATCGACCTTTCGTGGCAAGAAGCCAGATATCGGGGCGAACCCGATGGAAGTGGTGAAGAAAAAGGCCGAGCCGCTGGACTTGGAAGGCGTGCCTGAGCCGCTGCGCCGGCTGATCACTAAGATGTGTGAACCGAACCCCGACCTGCGATTCCAATCGGCCGAGGCGCTTCTGGAAGCGTTCAAGGACCCCGACAGCATGAAAGAGGACGATCTGGCCTCGGTGATGCTGGACGATGCGACCGTGATTGCCCCGGTCACGGCCCGGGTCGCCCCCGCCCCCCCTGTCCAGGGTCCGATATCGGAAGCACCTCAGGACGCCGCGCCCAAACGGCAGTCACTGCTGCCGGTTATGGCATTCGTCGCCCTCCTGGCGATTGGTGCAGGTGCCTATTTTGGTGGGGTCTTTGACGCGTTGATCGGGCCGCGCTATCCGGTAGCCGATCCCTATTCGATGATTATCGAAAAGAGCTCGACCGGGAATGCACAGGCAGTAGGGTACGTGCCGTCAAAAGAGGTCGAAGCAGCCTTGACGGAACGGATTGAGGGGGTGGGAGGCTCTGCGCAGCTGACGCTTGCCAGCGGTGACATTTCGCCGACTTGGGGCATTGGGCTGTTACAAATGTTCGAGACCCTCCTGCCGCTAGAGGAGTTTCGCATCGCGGTGTCCGACGATCAGGTGAATGTGACCGGACTTGCCGCGACCAAGTCCGATCAAGCTATGGTACAGGAAGGCTTTGCCAAGGGCTTTCCAGAAGGATTCAACGGAACAGCCGAGATCGGCCTCGGACCACGATTTCTGCTGCCCAACGACGTGCACCCGTTATTGGAAGAGCACGCGGATTGCGGCCCTCTGCAGCTCATGGCACCGCCACCAATTGGGTACGGGCTTGAAGATAGGGTGATCGTCAACGGCAGGTTCGCCAACGAAACCAGTCGTTCGGCGCTGCAAGCGGCCATTTCCGATGTTGCAGGTGTTAGGCCGGTACGTGTGGAGGGTGAGGTGTTGAACGCCAGTCTGTGCCGGATCGACGGGGTTTTGCCCACGGCTGGTCCGGGCGGTTTCGATATCCGTCTCGGATATGGAGATCGCGAAGGCGACAACCTTGCCGGGCGCTATCAGGTCGGGGAGAATCCGACGATCGACGTCAGACTGCCCGACGAGCTAACAGAGGGTTATCTTTGGGTCTCGGTGGTGGATGTGCAGGGCGTCGTATTCCATCTGCTGCCAAACCGGACGCGCCCGGACAACAGCTTGACGGCTTTGCGTGCAGAGGCGGAGGATGGGTTCGTGCGTGTCGCTTTTGGCCTGGAAGAAGCGCAGGCAAGCGGGAAGTTGGCCTTCACCGTCGATGGCTCGGTGCTGGGTAAATCCAAGATCATCGCGCTGCATTCCGATGGTTCCCTGTTCGACGACCTGCGCCCGACGACGGAGTCCGTGGAAAGTTATGCCGAAGCGCTGATCGCGGCCCGCGAGGCAAGCGACGTCACCGTGACCTCACTGGATTCAGCGATACTAACCACGGAAGAGTGACGGAAAAGTTGCGTCGGCAAAACGCCTTCGGGTCCTCGGATACATTGGTGAAACAGTCGTTCTACATTAAAGTTCTGCGCTTAAATCGCCCGCGTTTAAACTGCGACTTACTTGGAAGCGTTGAAGGACTTCCAGAACTCGTCGGGTGAGCAGTGATCTCAGACCTTGGCGATTGCGTTGACCATGTCGGCGAAGATGCGTACGCCGATCCGGATCTGATATTGTTTGAACTTGGAGAATGCCATCTCAACGGGCCTGAGGTCTGGCCTCTAGGAGAGCAAGGGCAGTGACCAGCATTCTGTCCCCCGCGTTGTTTCTTCCACATCGGCGAAACTGTGTAGCGAGACTTTTTAGATTGACCAAGGTTTGGGGCGGGATGCTTTAGATCACGTCAATCACTATGATCGAAATATTGTCGGCCCCGCCGCCGTCAAGAGCGATCTGCTGCAGTGCGTCGGCAACCGTCTCTATCGGTTCGCGAGATAGGACGCGTTCCAGAGTGTCGAAGGTCGCGTATTTCGTGAGCCCGTCTGAACACAGCAAGAACCGGTCACCGGGCAGGATTTCGCCGCGAATCTTTTCAAGTTCGAGCGTATCACCGACGCCGACTGCACGGGTGATAGCGTTCGATTGCGGGTGCTTCTCGGCTTGGTCCCAAGTCATCTGCCCCGCCAGCACGAAAGCTGCAACCATGGAGTGATCAGTGGTCAACATCTCGATCCGCTTGTTTTGCAACCGATACAGGCGGCTGTCGCCCGCCCAGAAGGCCGCAAAGTGGTTATTCGCGATGGCCAGAGTCACGACTGTGGCCCCGATCGTTCCGCTGCCTCGGGCCTCTGCTTCTGCGCGGATCGCGTCATGGGCACCGTTGATCGCGTCGCGCAGGGCACGGATCAGCTCCTGTGATGGCAGGTCTGGGTTGATCATCGCAATTCGATCCACGACCACCTGCGAGGCAAAATCACCCGCGTCATGGCCGCCCATGCCATCCGATACGGCCCAGAGCAGCTGATCCGGCAAGGCCAAGATGCTGTCCTCGTTGACCTTGCGTTTGTGGCCGACGTGTGTGGTGGCGGAATAGCGGATGTGCGTCATGCAGATACCGCCAGCCCGCCGGGGTGCCAGAATGGCGCGGACAGGTCGAACAGTGCAGTCAATTCGGCACCTGCAGGCAGGCCGGGAATCGCCATCAGCCTGTGGTCACCGCCCAGACAGGTTGACCAGAACGCGCTGTCGCCGTGTCGACGGGAGATCACTTCGGCGGCGATGATCTCTGCAACGGGCAAGGCCGTCACATAGGGCGTCCCGCTAAGCGATTCGACGGCAGGCTCGATCAATGTGACGTTTTTCAGTGCCGCTATAAGGCTGTCGCGGCTAAAATCATCCTCCAACGCCGCCAGCGCGATGTCCTCCAGCGCCTCGAAAACGGTACAGTTTGCGAAATGAACCAAGGCTGTGGCCGAGGTGGCGTGGGCACAAGCCAAGGTCAGAGGATATTGCCGTCCCACCCGATCGACTGACGGCATCATGATACCCGAAACCGCGGTCGGGCCCACAACCTGAGGCGGTAGGGTAAACCGCCATATCCGTGCCGACATGTAGGCTGCATCCCAGCCTTGCCCCAGCTTGTCTCGGACTGAAACGATGCTGCGCTGAAGCCAATCGTCCCAAGGGCTGAGAAACGACACCGGAAGATCGAGCCGCAAAAAATCTCCCATGCTGGGGATCTTGCCGAAGGCGCCGAAGCCCTGCCCCATCAGAACGAGCTCGGGCAGCTGAATTGGCCGAGTGCCGGGAGGGCAAAGGGGTTCAGCACCGATCCAGACTGGAGCTGGAAAATCGAAATTCGCCCACCCACGTTAAAGATCACGCGGTTGCGGTCCGAAACGTTGGTACGCCTGATTTCCGCCGCGCTCAGCAGTCGAAACCAGGCCCAAGGACCGTCTCGAGTCATCGCATTGGACGTGTTGTTAACCACGGGCTGAAAGATCACCCGCGCCGACCCGACAGAGCCGGGCCAGGTGATCGCCACAGGCTTGGGCGCGTTATTGTGAGCAAAGACGATCTCTTGCCCGTCGATGTCCAGCGTAACCTCCTGCGCCGATGGATCCAGCGCTTCGGGTGTGATCTGGAACCTTACTGCGGGCTGGTCCCCTCCTGTGAAAAAGGCGTCGCGGATTTCGGTGGCATGTTGAAACTGCTGCAAAACGGCCTGGGAGATCCCCAGATCCGCATCGTTGACCTTTTTCCACGCCCAAGGTCGTGCGCGCGTGTCGACATATTCACGCAGGTTCTCGGTGAAAAAGCCGTCGATCATACCGTTCGGCGCAAAGAGCTTTGCAAAGTCGGCCATTGCAACGTCAGCCTTCGCCTGCCGGTCGAAAGGATAGCGTCCGCCAAGCGCCTGAGTACAGAAAGGCAGCACTTGCGACTGCCATTTGGCGTTGATCGATGCCCGGGTACCGTCGGCCGTGATCCCCGACGAACCGCTGGTTATCTGGGTCGACCAACGCTGGATCGGTCCCGGCAGACGATTGGCCAGTTCCTGGAACCGCACGATGGCTGTCGCGTCGCCCGTCGCCGCCCCGACACCGCCCGCGAAGCTGAGCTTGTTGAGCTCTTGGTACACTTCTGTCAGGCGTCCCGTCAGCTCCGACAGTTGAGAGGGCTGGCCGTTCTTGTCCTCAACCAGCTCATGCAGCCAACTAAACCTGTCCTCGACATAGGCGCCGGGTTGTTTGGGCGCAGGACCCTGCTCGGTCTGCACATTGCTGCGCAGCGCCTGCAGAAACAGTTGGCTGCGGCTAGACAGCGAAGATTGCAATTCGATCTCTCCAATTTCGGAGACCCCGGCGGCAAGACCATCGGTGCTGGCATTGCTGCGTTCTTCGGTCAGCTTGGTTTCGTCCGAGATCGCATTGAGAATGTTGACCAAGGGCGAGGTTGGCCCTGACAGGACGTTGGTGACTTCGACCGCGTGGCTTAGGCTTTCCATCGGGATGATGTCGATATCGCCGAGAATCTGGTCATACCGTGTGATATAGTCGTTGTAGTACAGATCAAGGACATCGCGGCTCATCGCGATCAGGGCCGCTTCCGATTGCTCGGTTTCGCCGCGAGGGCCAAGCACCCAGCTCTCGCTCTGAATGCGCTGAGCTACGCCAAGAGCTTCATCCAGAAAGACAGAATTGAATCCGTCGTAAGTGAATATTCCCTCCACCCCTTCATTGAGGGGTTTGCCCGAGGATCGCACGATCACCCGGCTGATTGCAGGCCCGCCTACATCGGTCAGCCGCCAGTCCGCCAGGTCCTTCGCGCGGGGTGAATTGATGATCCCATTATAGACTCTCTGCGCAAGCGGCATCTCCGACAGCAGCCCCTGGATTTGCTCGACCAGCGGACCGTTCAGGCTGATCGTGTCCATTGGGTTGTCAAGCAAAGCGGCAAGGTGCACGGTCAGGTCCCCACGAAGGGCTTCCCGGGCGGGACCTTCGAATGCGACAGACCAGTCAAGCGCCATCCATTCCTTGACCAGATCTTGGTTCATAGGACCTTGCTGGCCCAGCATCAGATAGATCTTGAGCACTTCGTAAAGGAAATCAGAGTTGTTCATGTTGGCCTGCATCTGGTCTTCGAGACGCAGGAGAAGGCGGGGCAGAAAATGTTCGTTCAGTGCGGCGCGATAGCTTTGCGCGGCCTGGTTGCCGATTATCTTGCCTTGATAGAGCCCATAGGTCAGCGCGCGCGGCGGGGCGGGATCCAGCACAGCAGGATTGGTGGGCATATCGCGCAGCACATTGAGCGCTGGTACGACGCTCACCAGATCGGAATCCTCGATTGGGCTGCCGGGGACTTGCGCCACGGCAGCGCGGTAGTCTTCGATCGATCTGCCGGTCTGCGCTAACAGCTCAGTATTGCCCAAATAACTCCGGATCCAGAGCGCGGACAAGCCGATGCCGCCTACAAGGGCGGCGGCGATTGCGGCGCGTTTGGTCCACCGATAGCGGCGTTCGACCTTGTCATCCGCCGACACCAGCCCCGCCTCAGGAAAAATGACACCCTCGAACAAGCGGGTCAGGAAAAAGCTGCGCCCCGTGCCGCGCCCTGTCCCGATGGCCTGTCGCCCGATTCCAAATGTCCGAGCCATTCCCATCATAAGCCGGTCGATCGGTGTGCCCTCTTGGGTTCCAGAAGTAAAATAGATGCCGCGAAGCAGATGCCGTTTTTCAAACCGGCTGTCCTGAAACACCTCCTCCAGGAACGACTTCGCGGTGGCCCGCACCGAGGCGACCTGTGACGTGAAGCTGGCGACCAGCGCGCGGCGCTGGTGGTCGGTCTCCTGTTGCATCCGCTCCAGCGACTGGGCGTTGAGCTGCGCTAGCAACTGACCAAACTCGTCGTCAAAAGCCGCGACAGGCGATACTTCGGCTTTTGTCCTTTTAGAAACGGGCAGAGTAAAGCCCCAGACCTGCTCACGTTCTTCCTTTCCGAGATCATCAAAGAATTCGGTGAAGCCAGCAATGAGGTCCGACTTGGTGAACAGAACATAAACCGGGAACCGCACGCCGAGCTTATCACGCAATTCGTGCAATCGTCGACGGATCGCAGCGGCGTGGCTTTTCTGGGTTTCCTCATCCTGAAGGCTGAGGTCCGCCAGGGAGATGGCGACGATCGCACCGTTTATAGGCTGACGCTTGCGATGTCTTTTCAGAAGCTTCAAGAAGCCGTTCCAGCCAGCGTTGTCCTCTTCTGCTGCGCTGTCCTGAGTCGTGTATCGCCCGGCGGTGTCAATCAGTACCGCATTATTGGTGAACCACCAGTCGCAATTCCGCGTCCCACCGACGCCGCCGATCGCCTGCTTGCCCAGTGTATCGGCCAGCGGAAACTGCAGCCCAGAGTTTACGATCGCCGTTGTCTTGCCCGCACCGGGCGGTCCGATCATAACGTACCAAGGGAGTTGATACAGTGACTTTCGCCCCAGCTTGGATTTGCGCAGGGCGGCGATCGCCTCTTTCAGTTTGCCTTTCAGCTCGCTCAACTCAGCTTTGACCAGTTCGTCATCCTCGTTCTCAACCTCGGCGGCGGACTCGACGATATCCTCTTCCATTTTGCGCGCCCGTCGCGACCGGCGCAGCAGGATGAGCAAAATGGTGAAAAGACCAAGGAAAACGATGATGCCAATTGTGATAAGTCGCGCGAACAGGGTCACGAAGGGTGCGGTTTCCCCAAAGCTCAGAATCGGCCCGAGAAACCAGATCATCAGGCTGAAGGCGAGGGACACCAAGACCACGATCGAAATGGCCGATCCCAGCAAATGGAACATGCGGCGGATAAAAATCATGTGGATTTCCTGATCAGGACAACTTCGATACGTCGGTTCTTGGCACGACCCTCCGAGGTGCCGTTATCGGCAATCGGATCCTTGTCGGCATGGCCTTCCGCCTTCAGGCGGGCCTTGTCGTCGATCTGCGTGGACAGGGTGCGCATTACACTTTCAGCGCGCGCCAGCGACAGGTGCATGTTGGTGGGAAAGCGCGACGACTTAATCGGGACATTGTCAGAATGGCCGACGATAATGATCGGTCCCTCTGCATCGTTCAGGGCGTTGGCGACGCGCGAAAGCGGCGTATCGAACGCCGGTTGCAACTGGTCCGAACCTGAGCCGAACATGCCCGAACCGGTCAGACGCACCGTGATCGTAGATTGGTCCTGAAACACTTCTACGATCCCTTCCCGGATTTCGGCCTCAAGAAAGCCCTTGACCCGTTCGATCTGTCCGTCGTTGGGCGGCGGTGGCGGCGGCGGCGGCGGGGCGCGGCGAAGCAGCTCTGCCACCTGCCCGGTATCGAGAACAGAAAGCTGGCCCAACACTCGATCGGTCGAGCGGTTGAGCAGCCAGCTCAGCGTCATGAAAGCGGCAGTCAGCAGGATCGCGACTGTCGCCGAGGTGATCCAGACCGGCTTCCACAACGACAGCACCTTGTGCGGTTGATCAATGCCCTTCCAGTGCGGGGACAGATCCTTTTCGATAACGCCACGCTGGCCCCGGATAATCCGGGCGAGTCCCGCGCGAATCTGAAGGTGCTTGTCTGATCCTTGCTGCTCGACCCGCAGACGCCCCTCGAACCCAAGAGCCAGACACATGTATAGGAATTCCAGCAGGTCGATGTTCTTGCCAGGTTCCTTTTCCAGCCGTGCGAGCAGGTCATAGAACCGGTCGCCGCCAACAGTCTCCTTGTGGAACGTGCCCACCATGGATTGCTGCGCCCAGATAGATTGTCCGCCCCAAGGCGTGTTCAGCACGACATCATCGAGCGTGGCACAAATCGCGTAGCGGGCAATCTTGACGTCCTGCGCATCAACCCCGTTTTGCAGTGCGCGGGCCTCGAACCCTCGCACTTCCGCCACTACAGAGCGGCGCAATTTTTCCGGGTCCATGTGCTGCGCGCGATTCCGGATGCGGCTGACGAGGCTGAAGAGCGTGGCAGCAGCGGCATTGATCCGGTTCATGCCGGTCATGCCTTGATCCATAGAGGGCTCGGTGTTGCCGCCTTTCGCCGTGGGGATGCCGGTAGCCTGACCGGTAGGGGCAGATCCCAGATCCGGCGTCGCTTGTAGCTGCGCCTGCGGGGTTACGGTAGCGGGCCGGCGCCCGCCGGGATTCGGTTTGATAACCGTACGGTCGGCATCATCCGGTTCTGCAAAGGGGTCGTTGTCAGACATGTCTCGGCGCTTCCCTTTTTGCGGTTATCCTTGCCGGATCGCCCATAGCTCCATGCTCAGCCCCGGGAAATCCCCTGATACATGAACTGCGATCCCGCCGGACGTTGACATCTTTCCCCAATGTGGGCTGTCACCATCCAGTTCAAAATACACCACTCCAGTGTGATAAGGAATCTGGCGCGGTGCCACCGGCAGCGGACGCAGCGGAATCCCCGGCAGCGCGGAATTCACTAACTGACGGATTTCCTCGACCGGGCCGATCTTTGCCTGGTTCTGGAAGTGTCGGCGGATGTTTTCGGCTGGGATGTCAGCCTTGACCGCAAGCACGAAACCGGCGGTCGACAGCAGTTTTCGGTCACTGATCACGCCGACACTGATGCCATATTTCCGAGGATCCAGTGGAATCGAGATCGCAGTCTGTTCCAGCACCGAGGACAGGTATTGCCGCAAGGCCTTGATCACTGGTCTGAAGGTGGCGGTCAGGTCGTCGTGCTTGTAGGCCGGAAATTTCGGAGTTGTCTTTTCCACGGCCATGAATGTCGCCAGCTCCCCGGCGAGGGCGAGGCAGGTCTCGTAAAGTCTTTCCGGGTGGAGGTTTTCAATCTGCGACATGTGGTGAATCACTGGCCGCATCCGGTTGACGCACATCAAGAGCAGGAAATCAGAAATCTCAGCCACGCCTTTCGTTCCGCCACCATCGCTGAGCCGTCCGGCAAGTGCGGTCGTCCGATGGCCCAATAAGCCGTCTAATTCGCGCACGAAATCGGCTAGTGGTCCCGCCGCGCGCAGGTCTAGACAGGACGGAATGAACGCCTTGTCGAGCACAATCTCCTGATCCGGCTTAACTTCGATGATCCTGGCAATTGGAATGCACAGCCGATCAGCAAGATCATCGACGGCCAAGGCGAACTGCAATCGCAGCTTTCCTACACCCATGGTCACAGCCTTTTTGCCGGTCGAGGTCACATCGGTAATCTCAAACTCTGCTGGGCGCAGCCGTGCCGCCGACAGTTCGGCGCCGGTCATATCGACCTCTTGCGCGCCTTGGCGGCGTTGCGGCACGGTCAGGTAGACCACACAATCCTTGATCGTATCGGGCACGTCCAGCGCCGGCGGGTGATCCTCGAAGGCAGGAGCGCGAAAGACAGTACCATCCTGGGTCAGCCCTGAACACGACTTGATCGCGAACTGGCCGACTTTCAGTACCTCTTCGTCGATATCTAGGTGGCTGAAGCCCCAAACATACGGCGAAACGCGCCGGGCGAGCCCCGACACGAGGCTTTCAGTATAGCGATCCGCCTGCTGAAAGTGATGCGGCTGCAAAAACAGCCCTTCGGTCCATAGTACCTTACTTTCCCAAGACATCAGACAGCGTTCCTTGTTGGTTCTTTGGTCATTTCAGTTTATCCAACTGTGCCTTGTAGGCGCGGGCGAACTCCTTGGCGAAAAGCTCGTGGAAATCGTTCTCCGCCTGATCCGATATCTCGGCATACATGCTTTCGTAAATCTCCCAATAACGGGCCTTGCGGCTTTTCAGCAGGTTGGAAAACCCGCCCGAAACGGCGATCTTTTCCTCAAGCACCTTGGGGTCGAGCCGCGCCAGAATACCCTTTAGCGCAGCTTCCATTCCGGTGATCATCGCCACTTCGTGCGCCTTGATGTCCTGCAAGGCCTGAGTAGTCGCCTCTGTTGCGTCGAGATATCCCTTGGACTTCGGCTTGACCAAAGCCTCGATCGCCTGTTCGGGGCTGATCGAGAACTTCAACGGGTTATTTCCGCCGGCCTGAATCATCGTTTGCTCAATGCGAAATTCAGACTTGATTGAGGTTCGCGTCATCAGGATCTCGCGTAGCCCTTCGATCATCAGGCGCAAGACGTGGCCCATGCGTGACAGGGTCGGCGTCAGGTCGGCATCCGACAGTTGCATCTCCTCGACACCGAGGGACTTGAAAAACGCCCGCGCTGCGACGCTATCGCTAGGCAAAGGCGCCGGGGTAGTGGCCGGTTTTGGAATTGGTGGCACGGGCACGGACGGTGCTGAATCGTCCCGCTGTAGAGGAGCGTCCGGCGGGGTTGCAAATGTGGGTCCGGTTGGTATGCCTACACCTTTGTCAGGTTCTTCCAGGCCGAAAGCGCCGGGCACGAAGACCGGTCCGTCGGCGGCAGCCCTGTCGTTCGGAGCTGCGAATGGGTCAGAGTCATCGCCCGCCACATAGGCCGGCTGGCCTGGTTCACCGCCCTTGTTCGAATACGGCACCAGAAAGTCGTCGTCCCAGTCGTCTGGGATCGCTGAAGTGCTCGTGCTATGTCGAGGTGCAGTGAAACTGTCCTGCGCAGAAGGGTTGTGCCACGCGGCACTCGCTCCCTGACCTGCATCGGGAGCGGACGCAGGTGGCAGGAGATCGTCGTCGCTCAGCGGTGGCAACAGGTCATTGCCGTCGTCTTCGTCACGATCAACGCTGCCGGGCCCGACCAAGCCGTCGCGACCGCCGAGCAGATCGTCGAGGAAATCGCCGCCGTCGCCGGGCGCATCGAGCAGATCGTCAGTGCTTGGTGCGCTGTCGGCTATGCCGTGCGACACGGGTCCATCCTGCAACGGATCTGCGATCTGGCTTTCCGATCCCGCAGTCACGATGTTAACCAGAATTTCATAGGGGCCGACCGACAGGATGTCGCCATCGTTCAAAGGCGTCGGCGTCGCGCCGAGCGGCAGCTTGCCGTAGTTTAGAAAGGTGCCGTTGGTCGAGATATCCACCACGACTAAATTGCCGTTGTGATCCTCGATTGCACAATGCCGCTTGGACAGCACCCGGTCAGGGTCCGGCAGCACCAGATCGTTCTCATCTCCCCGTCCGACGGTCAGGCTTGGTCCACGCATGGCAACGGGCTGTCCATTGCCGGGGATGCTGCCTGTCGACTGAAACTTCAGCAAAACCGCCATCTATCGGTTATCCTCCTGTGAAAACGGTGAACTCACCCAAGTTGACGACACCCCCCAGCGCGCACATGTCACCGATGCGGATCGCTGGAAGCTTTTGAATGAGAACGGTCATTGACCCCTTAGCCAGCGGATGCGGCGACGGCACGGGTCCCGCCGGCGTGGCCGTTGCGCCCATCACCATGTCGGTAACTCGCGCTGCGGGCCGTTTGGCGACAAGCACGGTCAGCGCGCAGACCGGCATGATCGGCATTGGAGACCCCAGCGTGCAAACACCGATATGCGTATCACCGACACGGGCCTGTGGGGGTCCAGGCATCAGTCGCCTCCTTCCAGTGAAACGGGTTCAGGGGGCGGCGGCTCAGTGATCTTATCGATCCTGCCATTTCCGCCGCGGGCCACGTTGACCGCTCGGTCAATAATGAGCTGCAATTGCAACAGCGGGATCTTGGCGGTGCCAAGCGTCGTCATGTTCATGCCAAGGGCACAGGCCGCAACCGCCCCCGGTGGGGCTGCCATTTTTGACAGATCGCCAATGCCCAGGCTGCCCCCGGCGTAAAGCGCGGCGGTAGCGACCAGCACAGTGTCGTCATCCGGATCGGCTGTATCGAGTGCAATCTGCACCTTCTCGCGGTTGGCATCATTTGGCTCAAACACCCATGCCTCCGACGCTTTGAGGCTAGGCGTCCCGGGGTTGTCACCGCAGATATCGCGCGCAGCAAGACAAGCCCACCAGACCGCCTCGCGGTCCGGCAGGGCCGCAGACAGCATCCGCAAAACGCAGACCCAAGCCTTTTGCGCTCCCAGCTCTTCCAAAACAGCCTCGACCGGGGCACTGGCGGGTGTCTTGAGCTTTGTATCCAGCTTGATGCGCTTTGCGGCGAGCAGACGCATCGCGGGCTCACGCGGCACTTTCTTAAGATCTGAAAACCGTTTTTTCATGAACGTGCCCTCAATTGATCATCGTGATCCCGCCCTTAAGGACAAGCAGGCCGTCCCCTTTGACGGTCGTCATGGGCGCCTTGGCTTCCATCATAGCGGTGCCCTCGATCTTTATAATCATGCCCTTTATGGTCACGCCGGTCTGATCGATCTTGATTGAGCTGCTGCCGACTTTCAATTCGATTTCCTGCATCGCCTCTTCCTTGATCGACCCCAGCGCGGTCTTGAGGCTGTAGTTTCCCATGCTTACCGTGACTGCCTCGTTGCCCTTGGCCACCTTTCGGGTAAGATTGCCGGTGTCGACGTTCTGCACAAAATTTCCGGTCTTGACCTGCTGCTTGGTGTCGCCAGTGATCGTTTGCGTCGCCTTGCCCTCGATCGTCTCGGTATGGTCGGTTTTGATAAAGACCTCCTGGTTTCCCGTCTCGACCTTGAACACGTGATCGCCAGTCTTGATGGTTTCGGTCTTGTTGCGGTGAATCGTCTGCGTTAGGTCGCCATCATCCTTATGCTCCAACCCGATTGTCACCGTAGCGTTGTTCTTGATCGTCTGTATATAGTCTCTCTCGGACTGGAAACGGACGAATTCCGCTTCTTTCTTGTCATCAAAGATCAGCTCATTGAAGGTTTGAGCGCTGCCATCTTTGGTCGAGCGCGTAACGATCCCGCTCTGCGTCTCATTGGCCGGCAGTTCGTAGGGAGGCATTGTATCCGCATTGTACAACATTCCGGTGCAGATCGGCCTGTCAGGGTCGCCTTCTTCAAATTGGATCGCGACCTCCTGCCCGATCCGAGGGATAGAGATCATGCCCCAGTTCTTGCCTGTCCAAGGCATAACGCAGCGCACCCAGCACGTGGTGTTCTCGTCCTTCTTGCCCGCCCTGTCCCAATGGAACTGCACCTTTATGCGTCCATACTTGTCCGTATAGATTTCCTCGCCCGCGGGGCCGGTCACGACTGCGGTCTGCAACCCCGGAATGCGCGGCCAACGGGTTTCTTGCGGCGCGCGAAACGGCTCTGATTTGGGGATGACATCAAAGGTGATCCTGTAGGTGTCCTTGTTGTCCTCGTCGACCGGGATCGTAGTGTTGAACAATGGTTTCTTGGTTTCCTGATCCTCATAGTCGGTTTCGATCTGCAACCGATGCTCTGCTCGGACCACAAGATATTCGATATTGACGCTCGTGCGTGTATGGCCCTTGAGCCTGAAGGTTTGACCGGCGCCCAGCGTCCGAACGTTGCCCGCCCCGCGCGCCAATTTATGCTGGACCGCCTCGGCCTGCATCCGGACCTTGGCAAAATTGGCGGGCTGATTGCCCAGACGCATATGCCCGGGATAGCGGTAGTGTTCGTATTTCTTGTGCGAGTGCTTACCTTTTTCAATTGAAGAGACCGCCTGCAATTCGGCGCGCGGTTTTTCAAAATCGTAGTCCTTCAGGGTTACTTTGCCAGTCACGACGCTGGTGTTGTGCGCCCAGTCGAAGATGTGATCGGATTTCCGACGGTACTCGGACTCCTTGAAATAGAAATCTAGGTCTGGCCCTGTGGTATTGGGCTTATGCGCCGCGATGCCGTCGGCCAGCACCATTTTCAGCTCTTTGTTCCCTTGCCCAGCCTGTACAAAGAAATAATAGATCCCTTCTTCTTCCATCAACCGGCTGATGAAGTCGAAATCGGTTTCATGATACTGCACGCAGTAGATGCGTTTGTCGTAGGTCTCTGTCAGTTTATTGATCTGCCCGGTGAAACCATACTCGTCCAGAACGAGTTTGATGATTTCGGGCACAGTCTTGTCCTGAAAAATCCGGCTTTCGTAGGTTCGATCCAGGAACCATAGCCACGGCCGCACTTCCGCCACGAAATGCATCATGCCTTGGTACACGCCGACATATTCAACCGCTGTGCACGTGCCGGTGAAATACCGGCTCTCGTCCTTGTCGTCCTTCAGCCCAAGATGAATCGTCTTACCCAGCATTTCCTGCAGATCAAGCTCAACGTTGGAGGACACAAATTCAACTGTCGTCTCCGTAAGAAAGCTCAGCCCCTCGATCACCCGCGCGTTCTTGAGGTTGACCGGTTTGCAGGTATAGTCCCCCTCCATCCAGACAAGCCGGTTTTCAAGATCGATCTCTGTATTTGCCATGTGATCAGTCCCTGGCCCAAAGTGGGGCGCTATGCTTCTGTTTCTATCAGACTTCTGGTTTCACGCAGTCGGTTGATGATGCCCGGGTGAATGCCCCACAACGCGCCAAGGTTGAAATGGTCGCCCAGCAGACGTTTCGACTCAAAGACGTCCTCAAAATAAACGCAGAGTATAGGCTTGGGAAACTCACCATCTGCGAGCAGGATCTGGTCCAGATACGTATCGCCCTTCAACAGGTAATACGACTTTCGCGCGATCGCTACGATAATGATCGGCGGCTCTTCGGGTTCGGGTGGCCCAATCAACGCATTCATCATAATCCCTCCAGCATGGCGGCGAGCTCCGGATCCATATCGCCGTCATTGCCTGTGTCGTCCCCAGCGTCAGCTCCGATATGGTCGAATCCCGCAAGTAAATCGTCAAGCGACGAATCTTCAGACTCCTCTAAAACCGGCAGTTCCATTTCTATATCCGCTGCCGGTGCATCCGGAGCGGCGCGCGGTGCCGGTGTCGCTCCCGACCAAGGGCCCGAGATCTCTTCACCGTCGAGCGCGCGGAACGACCCAAGCCTGATTTCGTCGCGGCCCTTGACCCAGATCACAGGAATGAAGCCCCGAGCCAAGGTGTGCTGCGCCAGATCAGTCGTCAGGTTCCGTTCGGTACAGGGAAGCGCCACCTGGTCGCCAAACCGATCCGTGACGAAATGAAACGGAATGTCCCCCAGCGACATGACACTGCCCAAATCCATCGCTGCACCGTCTTTCTTGTACGTCGCAGCCAACAGAATGGCCACCAAAACCGCCGGGTTCGCCCACAACATGCCTTTCAGCCCCTCAACCTGGCTGAATTCTTCAAACGCAAAGGAGTCGATGGGTTCTGTTTTCGCACCATAGGGTCGGCGCAAAAGAAAACGTGGCGACGCTAGCCCCAGATAGGCAGCCTCACGACGCGCACGCAGATTGTCCCAAGCCTTCGCCACCAGGGGGTGGCGGTCCTGCTTTTCCACATCCAGATAGGCGGGGGTCACGGCGGTAAAAAATGGTGCGTCCACATGGGCTGCGACCTGGCCGATCCGGGCCAGCAACTCCGCATGCGGCGGCGTTTCTTCGAAGGTGTAAAGCCCGAACAGCGCCGAAAACCCGCCAGCGCCTTCTTCGGGATCCAACACGTCTGTAAGCAGCCGGAAGATACCGCTTTCTGCCAGATCCTCTGACGCCGCGAGATCGGCGGCAAGCTCTTCGGCTGAGACATCATAGAGAACGATCTGCAGGTCGCTGTTCGTCTCGATCCGTCGCGCCAGCAGGTCGAGTGAACGCCACTGCGCCTCCACCGCCTGAAAATCCGGATGGTGCAGAACAAGCCGCATCGCCGTGCTGAGCGCCTGATCCACTGCGTCTGCAAGCGCCCCGGCCCCGGCATCGGGTGCCTTGACGACATGCGGGCCTACAATCTGTGCGATCAGGTCATCCGCCGGTCCCGTCTTGGACAACCTGCCGGACGTGTCGCCGATCAGCGACTGGAAATCGCTCAGCTTCATATGCGCCGGGATCGATGTGGCCCCGGACCGCTTGGGCAGACGGATCGGCGTGCCATAAGCCTCGGCCCAGTCCTTGAGCCGCTGCGCCGCTTTCTCGACCATGGAGCCCATGCCAAGCTGCTGGCGGAGCCCAGAAATCTCGCCGAAAATCCCGAGCTTCTCGTAAATTGCATCCGGGTGCAGATCATCTATCTCGGACAGTTCTACCGAGACACTGCCGCCATTCTTACCGATGGGTAGGGTCAGAGTAGTGGCAAAGCCTTCGATCACCTCGTCCAGCGTATCGACATCCAGAATGACGGGCTGGCGCGCGGCCATCGCATCGCCGGTTTCGATAGCACCGCGTGCCGCACGACCGGTAAAGTCGCCGAAGAAGGCCATCCTGAACCCGTTCCGGTTCAACGCATCGCGTTCGGGCCGCGCGGCGCTAATGGTGCCGAACGGCGACTGCGGCGGCGGGCTATCCGCAGTAGCATTGCCTAGGTCTGTCCGGGGATGATCCCCCGCATCCCCATCCAGATCGGCCAACATGGCGTCCAGATTGTCCAGCTCGTTATCTGCGACCGTCGGATGAGTTTCTGCTACAGCTGAGACGTCCAGATCGTCGAGCAAATCGTCCAGAATGTCCGACACCTCATCTGCGGTCCCATCCAGTTCCGGTTCCGCAGCTTCCATCCCAGCCGACAGACCATCAAGATCGTCAACCGTTGGCTCGTCCTCGGCACCTGCCTCAGCCTGCGTCAGAAAGCCTTCTAGGTCATCGGTCTTGGTGGCCATTGTTTCCGCATTGGCGGGGCCTTCCAGATCGGCTAGGAGGTCCGCAAAATCGTCCGGTACGTCGGTATCAATCCGATCCGGCTCTGGCGTCTCCATATCTGCCAGCAAAACGCCAAGGCCGTCGGGTGTGGCGGGGACCGAAGCCTCGCCCGAAGAGTCGCCAAAGTCGGAAAGCAAAGCGTCGAAGTCATCCAGATCTTGCACTTGCGCGTCCATGTTTTCGGCAACTGACTGAGGCTCCGCCAGCAACGCATCCAGATCGATGTTGTCGGTGGGCGGCGTCGCCTCCACGGCCGAGCTCTCCAGAACGGCCAACATATCATCAAGATCGTCCAAGGCCGTTGCAGGGTCCGCCATGTCGGTCGCGGCAGGTATGTCATCGGGTGACAGCTCATTGGGGGCGGGAACCGTGTTGTCGTGAAGGCCCGCGAGAATGTCCTTCGTGTCCTCTTGGACCTCGGTTTCGGGGGTCGCCCTGATCCCTGAAAGTACCGCATCGGACGACGCCGTCGACACCTCAGCGATTTCGGGCAGTTCAAGCGCATCGAGTATGTCGTCGATCGCATCCGCCTGTGCTGCCGATGCGACGGAGGCGATCCCAGACAGCACGTTACCAGTGTCGTTTTCTGCGGTCTCAGGCTCTACTACGGGTTCTATACCCGAGAAGATACTGTCGAGATCGTCTTCCGGCGCAATCTCAGCCACCCGGTCGATGGCAGAAAGCACGTCCGCAGCACTGTCTTCTCCAACCTCTTCAGCGTCAGCTACGGGCGTAAGGCCCGACAAGACGGCAACGGTCTGGGACTCCGGTTCCGTCTCCGGCACGCGGGCGATGGCGTACAGAATATCGTTGCTGGTCGCTCGCGGCGGCGGTGCATCTTCCGCGTACTCTGCAAGGGCCGATAACACGTCTGCCGTCGAATCCAGATCCTCCGGCGTTTCGATCCGAGTAATGCCGGACAAAACATCGCCGGCAGTGTCCGTCTCAGGCGTTTGTATCATCTCAGCCACACGCAATCCGGTCAAGGCTGCCGATACGTCGTCCTGCTCTTCCGGCTCGGGCGCAGGCCCTAGGGAGTTGAGCGCATCCGCCACGGATGTGTCCGGCGGTGCATCGACCGGGGCCTGCGCCGCCAAATTCGCTAGGGTGTCGTCAGTGGTGTCTTCCGGTCCATCCAATGCAGAAATCGGCGCGCGCAGCGACTCAAGCGCCGCCTGCCTGTCATCCGACGATGTCCCGGTGCCAGTCAGCGCCTGCAACAGACCTGGCTGCGCGAGCAGCTGCTCGATCAGCGCCTCGGCACCGGCCTTGCCGTCCATATAGGCCATCAGATCTGTCAGCTGCCTACGCGCCTCCAGCAGCGGGCGAAGCGGATCGAACTGTTCGGCAATTCCTTGCGGCGTGAAATCGGACATCTTTTTGAAAGTCAGATCGACCGCGAGCGATCCCTCACCGGTTAGGCTGTTCGGCACGCTAAATTGCGCCCTGGGTGCCATCGCCCGCATCCGGTCATCGAAATTGTCGACGTCGATTTCAAGAAAGCTGCGATCAGCCACGGGAGGTTGCTCCGACGTGCCCGACAGATCCGACAGCACGCCCATCACAAAAGGAAGTTGTATCTTCTTCTCGGCACCGTAGAGTTCCACGTCATATTCGATCTGCACGCGCGGTGCGCGGTTGCGTGCGATATATTTTTGACTGTCGCTCATTCCTCACCTCCACGCGCCTTGCGCAGTTCATCCCGCAACGCTCGGATTTCCTCGTGCAAAGCGTTCACCTGCTCGCCGACTTGATCGGTCTCTTTGCGCACCAGAGTGCGCAGCGTCTCGAACTCCGCCTCGGTCTCCTCTTCCACCGCTGATTGCATTGTGTTGACCAGCAGACCGATAAACAGATTGAGGACTGAAAAAGCGGTAATCACGATAAAGGGCACAAAAAAGGCCCAAGCCATCGGATAAACCTCCATTACCGGTCGAACAATTCCCATCGACCAGCTTTCCAGAGTCATGATTTGGAATAGAGAGTACAGACTTCGCCCTAGCGTACCAAACCATTCGTCAAACGAGTTGCCGTACATGATCGTCGCCATCACAGCAAAGACGTAGAACACGATCGAGATCATGATGATGACCGCACCCATGCCTGGCAGCGCATCCAACAAAGCCTGAACCACCGCGCGCATCTGCGGAATCACCGACAACAGGCGCATCGCGCGGATCACCCGCAGCCCACGCAGCGCCGACATGCTGTCGGTCTGCGGCAATAGTCCGATGCTCACCACGCAGAAATCAAAGATGTTCCACGAATTTCGAAAGAACTTCAGCCCGTAGGCATAGAGCTTGATCAGCAATTCCAACACGAAGATGACCAGCACCACCCTGTCAATCGTATACAGAAAATCACCGATATGGGCCTGCATATAGTCCGATGTGCTCAGGCCCAGAGTGATGGCGTTAAAGATGATGACGCCCATGATGAAAGTCTGCACCGAGGGCCGCTCGACGAACCTGCGCAATCGGGCGCGGAAGTAGGGATCCCGCTCCTTGCCCAAAGTCGTTCCATCACCTGTCCCCTCGGCGGCGCCGGGCACCTCAGACTGCTCATGGATCGACGCGTCGCTCGACATTACTTTACCTTTCTAGCCGCTTCGTTGAATTTCTTGCTGACAATCTTGACCGACTTTACCGCATCAGCCACCGCCTTGTCCTTGTTCTTATGCTCGTTGCCGAAACGCGTCGCCCAGTTCTTGGCCGCAGAACCAGTCGATTTTCCGCCCTTGACGAACGCAATCGTCTCGTCAAGGGCCTTCTCGTAGGTGTCGATAGTGCCTGACAACTTGACCAGCGACGCATTAACCTTGCCCGACTTCGAGATCATCTTACCGATGTCCTGCAACGCCGGATCGGCTTTGGTGTCGGTCGCCATCTTCGCACCCTTGGTCAGCAGGAAATTGGCCACGTCCTTGGTGGACTTGGCAGTGCCGTCGTACTCCTTCCTGACTTTGTCCAGAGTTGCGGCGGACTTCTTGAACGCCTCTTGCGCTGCCTCATCGCCTGACTTCTCAATCTCCACGCCAAGCGTGTAGACGGCTTTCACTACCTGGCTGGTCAGTTTCGAGAACATGCCAGACGTATCGAGCGTATCGAATTTCTTCAGCGCTTCCTTGCCCGCAGCCAGTGCATTCTTGTTGTCACCCTTGTCGCTCTCGACTTCGTCCAGCGCGACCGAAACCTTGTCCTCTATCTGACCGGATATTTTCTTGAACAGCTTTTTTACCTGCGCCTCGGCATCATCGAGCGCCTTCTTCTCGTCTGGCGTCTCGTCCTTGTCGTTGCGCTGGAATTTGGCCTTTTTGCGCTCTTTGGGTCGGGCATTCAGGATATCCTTTTCCAACGTCCCCAGAACGGTCGCGAAAAGTGACAGTTCATAGCGGGCGACGGCATAGATACCGTCCTCGATCACTTTCTTCTTCCACTTTCGCGGATCAAGCTCCATCGTCCGCTTGAAAGTCAGATCGGTCACCGCACTCTCGGCGCCGGGCCGCGCCCGAAACCAGCCAGGGGGCTTCTTGGTCTTAGTCTCTCCGAACGGATTGATCTTGCGCTCGACGCTGATCTTGGTCTTTCCAACATCTGCCATTGTGTTCACATCCTCTTTGTAGGGGTTTGCCTAATTGGGCAGAACCACAAATCAGCCCACCTGCCCGCTCAGGCCACGTCGAAGAAAGTGCCGTCGATGGCCTTACTGCTGATCTTGTCAAAGGCATAACCACCCACCGCGCCACCCAAGCCCATGCCCAGATCCTTGGCCGTCGTCGCGACCGAATTTCCATCAATGGGGGCTAGGGCCAGCGAGGCGAACTTGAGCCCCTCACGAAACACTTTAAGCGCCTTTGGGTCCTTCATCGACAGTTGCTTGACCCTGATCTTGAGCGTTTTGACCGGCACCTTCCACTTGACCGTTTCGGCATACATCTTCTGCACATCGCCGATCGCATCCGTGACTTTAGCGTAATTGGCCCCCAGCGCATCATCGAGCTGTTTTTCGATCACCTTGCGCTGCGCAGTCTTGTTGGGTGCGGGGTGGCTCTTCAACCGATTGTCCACATCTCGCATGAACTCTTTTTTCATCTTGTCCTGTTGCGCGAGGATTTTGTTGAGCACCTTGCTCAGCTCATGCACCTTGACCACGATCTGCGCATATTTGGCGCTCAGCGTGTCAGCAGCCCCTTCAGTGGACTTGATCGTGGGCTGCGATATGCCGACAAATTCGCTAAAGACCGCGCCTGATATCTCGTTCGCCGCATAAACCCCAGACTTCTTCGCTGCCGTTTCCACGACCTTGAGGTTCAGCTCGACCACCTTCTTGGCGGCATCAATGGAAATTGCAATCTTGCCGATCTCGGTCGCCAGAGTGACGCCGGACTTCACGAAACCGATGATGCCCAATGCGGCTCCGGCCCCACCCGAGAACGGCGAGGTCGCCATCGCCGCAATCGACACCGCTAGCCCCGCAAGTGTGCCCACGATGGTGGTGGCGATCTTGATTCTGAACTTCGACCATTCCTTCCTTTTCTTCTGCAGGCTGGCCCAAGCCTTCGCGACCTGGATCTCCGCCGCTTTCTCGGCCACCTTGACGTCGTTCTTTATCGCATTGTTCAACCCGTCGAGCTGCTTTTTCAGATCGGACTTGCTTGCCCCCTTGGAGACCATCTCAAGGAAACCCTTGTCGAACACCTTGCATTTCTGTTCGATCGTCTTGACGGTCTGGTCGTAGACCTCCATCGCCGCATTCTGGAATTCTTGGATCAACAGCGGGTCCTTCTCCGCCCCCTTCTCCATCTTCTTGTCCAACTCGACCACTACCTTGAAGCTAAGCGCAGGGGGTTTTACCATCCTTAGCCCCGAGACATTGATCTCGACGTTCTTCTTATCCATCACTGTATGCTTGGTCATGAGCCGTCCTCCATGCTCACTGCGTCCTGAGGATCAATCGAAGCTGTAGATGAATTCGCCGTCTACAACGTCGATGGCTACCTTCTCAACCTTGTTGCCCTCCATCATCCGACGCAGGAATTCGGCCGAGATGTCGGGCAGCATCGTGTTGGTCACGATCGCGTCGATCATCCGCCCGCCACTCTCCAGTTCCTGACACCGGTTAACGATCTCATCTACCACCGCATCGGAATACTCGAACGGCACACCGTGCGCTGCCGTCACACGCTTCTTGATCCGACCCAGCTGCAGCTTGGTGATTTCCGCAATCATGTGCGGGCTTAGCGGGTAATACGGGATAGCCACCAAACGCCCCAGCAGCGCCGGCGGGAACACCTTGAGCAACGGCTCGCGCAGGGCCTTGGCCATGCCTTCGGGTTCTGGCAGCAACTCGGGGTCCGAACACAGATCCATGATCAGCTCAGTGCCCGCGTTAGATGTCAACAAGATCAGCGTGTTCTTGAAATCAATCACCCGGCCCTCGCCGTCCTCCATGACGCCCTTGTCGAATACTTGGAAAAATATCTCATGCACGTCCGGATGTGCCTTTTCCACCTCGTCGAGTAGCACCACCGAGTAAGGCTTGCGCCGCACTGCCTCGGTCAGCACACCACCCTCGCCGTACCCAACATAGCCCGGCGGCGCACCCTTCAGCGACGACACAGTATGCGCCTCCTGATACTCCGACATGTTAATCGTGATCACATTCTGCTCGCCACCGTATAGTACTTCTGCCAGTGCCAACGCAGTTTCCGTCTTGCCAACGCCGCTGGTGCCCGCCAACAGGAACACGCCGATCGGTTTACTGGGGTTGTCGAGCCCGGCTCGGCTGGTCTGAATACGCTTGGCGATCATCTTCATCGCGTGGTCCTGACCGATGACCCGGCGCGCTAGGTGTTGCTCCAGATTCAGTATTGTTTCGATCTCGTCCTTAACCATGCGTCCCACTGGAATGCCAGTCCAGTCGCCGACGACGTTGGCAACCGCCTGATGGTCCACGATGGGGAGGATCAGGGGGCTATCGCCCTGCTGCTCCACCAACTCGGCGTTCTTTGCCCTGAGCAGCGCCATCAACTCGGCGCGCTCAACGTCGCTCATCAGCGCAAGGCCCGCCTCCACCGACGCGGCCTCTGTCACGGCCAAACCCTGTGGCGGTTCGGCCTCATCCACCGGATGACCCGCGCCCCGTAGCTGCGCGCGCAGGCCAATTATCTCGGCAACCAAGGCCTTCTCGGCGTCCCAGTTCGCATTCAATCCAGCCAGCCTAACCTCTTCCTCATTCTTGGCTTCGGTCACCGCAGCGCGGCGCTCATCCACATCGAAACCGGCGCTTTCATCGCGCCCGATGATGTCAAGCTCCGTGCTGAAGGCTTCGATCCTGCGTCGACTGTCATCGACCTGCGCGGGCACCGCGTGCTGACTGACAGCGACCCGCGCACAGGCGGTATCTAGCAGGCTGACCGACTTGTCCGGCAATTGTCGCGCTGGAATATATCGCGCAGACAAAGTCACTGCGGCCTCGATTCCCTCGTCCAGCACTTGGACTCTATGATGCTTCTCCAACATCCCGGTGATGCCGCGCATCATCATGATCGCCTTGGGGATGCTCGGCTCTTGTACGTGAACGACCTGAAATCGGCGGGTCAGCGCAGGGTCTTTTTCAATGTATTTCTTGTACTCGGCCCATGTCGTCGCACCTATGGTCCGCAGCGTACCGCGCGCGAGCGCTGGCTTAAGCAGATTCGCAGCATCACCGGTTCCGGCAGCCCCGCCCGCACCTACCAACGTATGTGTCTCGTCCACGAACATCACGATAGGTGTGGGTGAACCCTGCACCTCGTCGATCACTTGCCGCAATCGGTTCTCAAATTCGCCTTTCATGCTGGCACCCGCCTGCAACAGGCCGACATCCAACATCAAAAGCCGTACGTCTTTCAGCGCCGGGGGTACATCGCCCCGCGCGATACGTAATGCGAAACCCTCGACCACAGCGGTTTTGCCTACGCCCGCCTCGCCGGTGAGGATCGGGTTGTTCTGCCGCCGCCGCATCAAAACGTCGACGATCTGCCTAATCTCCTCATCCCGACCAACGATCGGATCAATTTCGCCGTTGCGCGCCTGTTTGGTTAGGTCAGTGCAGAACTGATCCAACGCCTCTTGCTTGCCCATCTGCGACGGTGCCATGGCTCCCGATGCCTCGCCCGGTTCGGCCCTTCCGCCCGTCACCGATCCATCCTGTGGGCGCATCCGATCCTCGGGCGAGCCATCGGTTATCTTGTGAAAGTGCTCTGCCAGATCGTTTGACTTCACCCCGGCCAGCGTCGGCGAAATGCTGACGAGGGTATTGCGCAGGTTCGGTGTTTCAAGCATTCCGAGCAGGATATGCCCGGTCCGTACTTGGTTCGAGGAATAAAGGAGAGACCCCCAGACCCAGGCCCGTTCCATCGCATCCTCCAGATGCGACGACAGATCCGACACCGAACTCGCCCCGCGCGGCAGGTTGTCCAGCGCCCTCGTGATCTCAGTGGCGATCTTGCCCATGTCCAGATTGAAATGGTCGATAATCCGGTGCAGGTCGCTATCCTGGTTGTTCAGGATCTGGTGGATCCAGTGCACGATCTCGACATAGGGGTTGCCGCGCATCTTGCAGAACACCGTCGCCCCTTCGATGGCCTTGTAACCAAGGCTGTTCAGCTTGCCAAATAGCGCAACGCGGCTGATTTCCGTCATTTCATGTCCTTCCTGTCATTGTCGCCAGATGTATCTGGGCGTTCGGCTCCAGAAACAGGTTATCGGCATCTTTCTTGATCTTGTTCTCTCCGATCCAGCTGGTCTGACCCAGCCGCACCGTCTCGCCCAGCTTGGCGCGCGGTATTTCGTCGGCGCACAGCACCAAGTTCACATCCCAGTCCATCGCATCACCCGCGTAATTGCGCACGATGGCGCGCAGCCGTGGCAGAGACTCGCCGCCCGGCAGCAAGCGGATGTAATCGGACAGACTCAGTGGCCCCAGCCGCAGCCGGAACTTAGCCGAACGTGTCCAGACCCGCTCTCCAATCGAGGTTGTGCGCCCCAGCGCCGCTGGCACTCCCATTCGCCAGCGGTCATCTGGCTCCAGATACAGCCAGCAGCCGACAAATTCCTGCACCTGGACCTTGGTGCCAAAGAAGGCCTCGACGATGGACCGCAGACCCTCGGCGTTCTTCGGCCCTTGCGCGAGCAGCCCGGTAAAATGACGCTTGGCCAGATCTGGCAGGTCGTCCGATTTGCGTAAATGGGTGCCGTGATAGCCCGCTATGGCCGCGATCTTTCGTTCAATCCCGTCGTTGTTGCCGCGGTCGAAGCTCGGCGCGGGTTGTCCGGAACGCCAGGCACGGTAAAGCAATGTCATCAGCCGATGAGTCAGGATGTTCGCAAATTCCACGAAGGTCGGATCTCGGTGATGGCGCAACCGGGCGCGGGCATGTTCCGTCAGGTGCAGCGGTAGCGGCCCTTGCGGGCCGAACAGGCCGAAGAAGCGGTTGGTCAAACGCCCCGGCTTGCCGCCACGGGGCGGCGTGAACCCGGCCACAGTCGAAGGCGGAAACGACAGCTCAGCCTCTTGACCAAAACGCACCTTGTCCTCACGCGGGCGGCGCGCCTCCCCGAACCGGGGCGCGTCCGGAAACGCCGCTTCCAGTATCCGGAAAGCATGGAATATATGATGTTTTTCAGGGTCCTGACTCAGCCGCTCCAGATGCGTCAGAGGATCCGTCCCAGACCTGTCCGGGGGCGCCATCGGGTAATCTCTCCGCGCTGCTGGGTGACAAGCACCGTTTCTGTGAAACTGTTGATAGATACATATTTACGAAAAAACCGCTCAAGCACGGCACCCAACAAATAGACGCTGGTGCCTTCAAAAAAACTTTCGTCGAAGGTGATGGAAATCTCCAAACCGCGCACTGCCGTAGACAGTACCTCGTCCGACATGCGCCGCACGATGGGCCGAGTCGACACGCCAGTCAGCCCTTCAAGTTGCTTTTCAAGGACTTTGTTGCCCGACGGCGCGTATATTCCAATCAACTCACGCAGCGCCGCACCGCCGTCGTCCTTGCCGGTTTCGGCGATAGACAAGTAGTTGAGGCTGAGATGCGAAATCAGACGCCACGCCGTGTCCCCTTGGGCCAGCGTCGGGCGCGGGCGCGTTGGGCTGACCGGCGTGGTGACATGCGCCACCGGTCCACCTTCGGGCAGGTGGAAAACGTCCTTTGATCCGGTTGGCAACAATAACGGTAGGTCGCGGTTCGTGACCATCGCCTGAACCGCCAGTTGATCCAGACTGGCCGAAAACGGGGCCTGCGCGCTGTCCACAAGAGAAAGATACAGCTCGGACCCCAGATAGGATGTCCGCACTCCCTTGAGCCGCTCACGTTCTGCACGTTGCCGCATCTTGCGTGACTGTGTGTAATAGGCCGTGTGCCGCTCTCCAGCGGCGGTCAGGTCGTCAGCAGAATAGAATGGGCGAAACGGGACGTCCTGATCTCCCTCCCCCGAAATCCCGGCCACGCTCTCAATCGAGAATATCTCGAAATCGAGCGGCGCGGTACGATCAGCGACAACATGGTGATCAACGTCGGCTCCCGATACATGTACCCTGTCGCAGCGCTTGTGGAACAGGTTGATTGCCGGCGTTGCATGCAGCGTGAATGCCTCGGGCGTAACGCCGGACGCGATGTCCGGCGCGCCATCTCGCAAAAGGATATAGATATCAACTTCGTGCCCCTTGGCGCGACCGATGGCCATGCTCAGCCCCTGCAATTCCACAAAATGGAACCGCTCCGGCATTGCAAAATACTCCTGCAACAGGCGGTAGCCGTCGAATGACCGCTGCGGCGTAGGCAACAGCGCCTCTTCGGGTTCGTAGCCGCGCGGCACCACGCGACCGTTCGGCAGTTCCGCGATCCAATCGTTCCGCCGGTCGGTGGACCGGCCCACCATTCCCGTTACCTGCGTGCCGAGAAGCTCGTGCAGTTCCCAGTTCTTGCCCTCTTGTCCGTTTAGGAACAGAACCAAATTGTCCAGCGACAGATCGGCAATCGGCAGCTTGCCGAACCTGCTCAACCGCAGCCGTATTCCCGCCCGCGCCTCGGTGTCGCGCGATATGCCTGCCGCTGCAAGCTCCCCGCGACCGTCGATATATTCAGCTTGCGTGATTGTGATCGGCCACAGCGTCACGTCGCTGGAGCTGCGAAAGACGCAGGGCGTGTGGTCATCCTCACCAAGCGTGCTGCGCATGACGGAATGGCGCGGAATCAAATAACCATCGGCAAGTGCGGCGTTCTGCATGTCGGGCTCGAATGCGGCTACCATCATCGAGGGTAACGGCGCCAAGTAATGCGGATAGATGATTTCCAACAGATGCGACGTCAGCATTGGATATTGCAGCTCCAGCTCAAGCTGGACACGCGCAGACAAGAATGCAACGCCCTCAAGCAACCGTTCCACGTAGGGATCGACAACTTCGACACCGTCCATACCCAGCCGGGCCGCGATCTTGGGGAAAGCTTCTGCGAACTCGGCGCCCATATCGCGCATGAAGGCCAGTTCACCTTCGTAATGTTTCAACAGGCGTGTATCCATGGGAGGTCAGACGATCCTTTCCAGCTCAAGCTCTCCAGTTGTCACATCAACCTGGCTGCGCAGGTAAAGCTCCATTGGCATAGGTTGAGCCCACATGTCGGCGCGTATATCGAATGTCACGATGCTGCCGCCGCTTTCTTGGCCGACACGCAGCGCGACCGCGACAGAATCGGGATGTATTCGGGTCTCGAAGGTCCGTATTGCGCCGACGATGGATTTGCGGATCAACTCTGCACGCTCGGCAGTGGAATAATCACCAGCCACTTCCCGGATACCGAAATTCAGCACCGACCGGGCCACGTTGGGATATTTGTCCACGTCGATCATGGTGCTGTTGTCCGAAGTATTCAGCAGCCAAGCTAAATCGCGCTGAATGATCTCGCGCAACTTGCGCAGGTCAATCACTCGATCCTCGCGCCGCTCGGTCTTTTCCGACGGTCCCTGATCGGTAAGCCGGTCCAGAAGCGACGGTTGTAGCCGTTCGGATATCGTCCGGTCAGACATCTGCAAGCTCCCCGGCACCGCTGGCCGCGTCCATCTCGAGCAGACGTAGATCCATCAACGCCGTGTCTCCTAGATCCGTGGTTAACAACCGCTGGCCAAGTCCCGCAAAGGTGTCGTGACCGAGATCGACCCATTCCGTCGCACGCGCTAGTTTTATAGCTGCTCCGTCGGCGGCAACGGTCCCGGCATAGCGGGTCGGAATCAGGGCGACGAATTCTCCTCCGTTGGTCAAGGTGATCGTACAGGGCGTCCAAACCACATCGCGCAAATCTGCAGGGTCTTCGAATTCAGCCTTGGAGATCGATGTGAACGGCATCCAGTAATATTTACCGTTCACGATGATCTCCAGTAGTGGGCCAAGCCGCATGTCGGCATCCGCGATCCACGCGAACGACTGCCCATCGACCTTACCTGACACCGTCGGCGCGGCGTCGAATGCGCGCGCCCGGATCTCGGCAGCCTTGCCCGTATTTCCTGCGGCATTTGCCTTCAACGCTTCGACGATCAGTGCCGTCCATTCCTGCGGTTCGCCGAAAATTAGCGGCGCCTTCTCGCCCGCAAACACCTTCTCGCGGTACACTTCGCAAATGATGGCTTCGCGGTAAGTTTGCGCCATAGGCGTAGCGGTCGGATCCAGTTCAGCCGAGATTTTGAGCTGCGCAATCGCGCGCTTCCAGTCACCGCGCACACAAAGAAGTTGAAATAGGAAAATGCGCAGCGCTGGGTTCGCTGCATCCCCGCGCACAGCTTCTTGCAACGCGACAAGCGCTCCATCCAGATCACCGGCTTCTAACAGATCCTCGGCTATCATCGCGTTCTCCCTGGAAAATAACCTCGTAAAGGCTGGCTCGATTGCGGGCCAGCCTTTACGCATTTCTGCAAGGCAAAAGGGTCACACGGTAAGCTCGGCCTTGTTCTTGACGCGGCTCCACATCGCATCGCTGTGCTTTTTCATCGTACCTTTGACGTCCTGCTGGCTGTATTCGACTTTCATCGCGCCATATTGCATGACCAGGGTCTCTTCACAGATGTCGTCGCCGTCCGAACCCGACCAGCTAATGTCCTGGATCATAACAAGTTTGAAGTCGAACTTCAGGAAGGTCGCGCCAGATTTACCAGCAGTGCCACCCGAGCGGCGCAGCACGATGTGAACGTCCTGAATGTGGCCACCTTCACAAAGGCGAGTGAACAAGCCGCAGGACGCCGTGTCTGTCTTCTTTGTGACAGTCAATTCCTTGAACGTGGCCTTGCCAGCCCCACCACCGGACGAAATCGACCCAATGTTGATGTTGTTCTCGGCCCCGATTTCGAAACTTAGGATTTCAAAGGCCTTTTCTTTGGCCATATCATCATCTTGAGTTTCACCTTGGAGCTTGGATTCACCGGGCATGTACATAAATGCGTCGAATGACATTTTTGTTTTTCCTCATTGTTGATGCTTCTAAGAAATTAGATTGCCGAGAGAAGCAGTGATAACGTCAGGCCTTTTCGCTCGGCAGCTTCGAAACCAATCGAAGGGAAACAGACAGGCCCTCCAACTGATAGTGCGGTCGAAGAAAGAACTTCGACGTATAGTACCCCGGGTTACCCTCCACTTCCTCAATCACTACTTCTGCCGCAGCAAGGGGGTGCTGCGCCTTTACGGATTCGGGTGAGCTTTCCGGATTGAAATCAACATACTGGTTAATCCATTTCTGCAGCCATTCCTGCATATCGTCGCGACTTTTGTAGCTGCCCACCTTGTCCCGCACGATGCATTTGAGGTAATGGGCAAAGCGGCAAGTGGCGAACAAATACGGCAGCCTCGCAGCTAGGTTTGCGTTGGCCGTCGCGTCGTCGTCGTCATATTCTGCTGGCTTGTGCAGCGACTGCGCCCCGATAAAGGCCGCAAGGTCAGAATTCTTGCGGTGGATCAGGGGCATCATGCCGTTTTTGGCAAGCTCGCCCTCGCGCCGATCCGAGATTGCGATTTCAGTCGGACATTTCTGATCCACACCGCCATCATCAGTCGGAAAGGTATGCGAAGGCAGATTGGTCAGCGCACCGCCACTTTCGATGCCTCGGATACGGCTGCACCATCCGTATTCCTTGAACGAACGGTTGATGTTGACCGCCATGCCATAGGCAGCGTTGACCCAACCGTATTTGGTGCTGTCAGACCCGTCCGTGTCCTCCTCGAAGGCGAAATCCTCGACGGGGTCAGTTTTTGCACCGTATGGCAGTCTGCCCAAGAAACGCGGCATAGCGAGACCAACATACTTGGAATCCTCGCTTTCGCGCAGGGATCGCCAAGACGCATATTCTGGCGTCTGGAAGATCTTGGTCAGGTCGCGCGGATTGGCCAGCTCGGACCAGCTATCCATCTGGAAGAGCGTTGGATTGGCACCGGTGATCAGCGGTGCATGCGCGGCAGCGGCGATCTTGGACATCTCGCCCAGCAGCTCCACGTCGGGCGGGCTGTGGTCGAAATGGTAATCTGCCACCAGCGCGCCGAAAGGCTCGCCGCCGAACTGGCCGAATTCCTCTTCGTAAACCTTCTTGAAGATCGGCGACTGGTCCCATGCGGTGCCCTTGAACTTGCGCAGGGTCTTGTGCATGTCCTTCTTCGAGATGTTCATCACCCGGATCTTTAGCATCTCGTCGGTCTCGGTGTTGTTGACGAGATAATGGAGACCGCGCCAGGCGCTTTCAAGTTGCTGAAAATCGGCGTGGTGCAGGATCAGGTTGACCTGTTCGGTCAATTTCTTGTCGATCTGCGCGACGATGCTTTCAATGGTTCGCAGCGCGTCGTCCGAAACCAAGCTAGTGTTGGCCAACGCCTGTTCCGCAAGGGTCTTGACCGCCTGTTCGACCGCCGTCTTTGCTTGATCGGACTTGGGGCGGAACTCCTTTTTCAGCAAATTCTCGAAATCGGACGAACCAAAAGCCGTAGATTTGGCGCCGCCTGCTGCTTCTGTTTCTGTCTCGGCCATCTGTTACTCCTGGTCCGTGCTGTCGGTTTTGGGGGCTGGCTGAGCGGCAAGTGTCTTGAGCAGAGCCGGATCCTGCATGATCTTTGCGATCAGGTCCTCGGCACCGGACTTGCCGTCCATATAGGTCATAAGGTTACTCAGCTGCATGCGAGCATCCAGCAATTCTTTTAGGGGTTCGACCTTGGCAGCAATTGCCGCAGGGCTGAAATCGTTCATGCTGTCAAAGGTGATATCGACCGCCATGTTTCCTTCACCAGTCAGCGTGTTGGGCACCGTGAACGCCGCACGCGGCGCCATGGACTTCATCCTGTCGTCGAAATTATCGACGTCGATCTCAAGGAACTTCCGGTCTGCCACAACAGGCTGCGCGACCTCGGACTTGCCGGCCAGATCGGACATTACGCCCATAACAAAAGGCAGCTGCACCTTCTTCTCGGAACCGTAAAGCTCCACATCATATTCGATCTGCACGCGAGGCGCGCGGTTGCGGGCTATGAACTTCTGTGAACTTCCGGCCATCGCCTTTGTCTCCTTCAAATCTCGTTATGGTTGGACTGTATCGCCTTGGAATTGTAGCGTCATCAAATCATCACTCATCTTGCTCGATTCCGCCAATCATGTTGACATGTTCCAGTCCTGTCGGTGCCATGTCCCGCATGATTGTTAGGAAATCCGCATTTACCAGCTTCTTGGCGCGCCTCAGAAGAATCGGCAGAGGGCTAGACGGTTCCCTGCGCTCGTAATAGCCGATGATACGGTCGAGTGCGTTTTCCACGTCAACGGGTGAGTTGATGGCCCCGCTACCTCCGCTAGCGGCACGCGCTTCGGGGACTGCGTCAGCTAGATCTTTATCGGCCACATCCAATTCTGCAACCACCGGTTCGCCGATGGCATTGCGGAGATGTTTGTTGATCTTTTTGAGGAGCTTCAGCACTGGATCAAGATCCGGACCCTGCCCGGGCGTCTGCGTGTCGAAGATGTCGCTGATCGCTGTCACGTCCGACATCGCCGTTGCGGCCGCCTCCGCAATTCGTCGCAGAGTGTCCTCGTCCGTGTCTTGGAACGCGGCCGCAATGGCGGAGGCGTCGGGCACATTTTCCATGTCGGCAGGCCGCGTTATATCGCCGTCGGCCACGGCAATATGGCGCAGTGAAATCATTCCAAACGTCCGACTTGCTGTCAGCGGCGCTTTGCGCAGTCCCCGCAAGATGCGGTCGTCATCGGCTAAAGCCAGAACCGCATTCACCCGCATCGTAGGATCGTCATCGTCCTCCGCATCCAGCTGCGGATGACACGTCTCCCAGTAATCCTCGAGACAACGGCGGATATAGCTGGTTCCGTCAGCAAATCCTGGCAATCCGTTCAGCCGCAGCTGCGCTTCCGCCAGAAAAACCCCCGCCCGCAAATCGTGGCTACGTGCGATTATCGCAAGTGCCAGCCTTGACACTTCCTTGTAGTCAGGATCGTCACCTGGAACAAACTCGTTCCCGACCTGCTTCTCCTCGCCGGGCGTCGCCGCGATCTCCATCTCGGTGAATTCAGGATCGTATTCAAGGTCTTCGCCGCTGGGAGGAAATTCTCCATGCTCCTGAAGAAGCGCATCAACATCCATAGAATTTCCTTAAGGACAGGCGTGTTGGTCGTGGCTCGGCGAAAATGCGCCATAACTTAGAAGCTGGTTTATCCGAATTAACCTTAGCATAATTTCTATTTTTGGCTAGAAAAACTCTCATCAAGTCGACGGACGGATTTAGCTGCCCCTTGAGCTTGTCTTGACCGCTACGCGGTAAAGCGATTTCATCGCGGGTGCAGACCTTCGAAAAGGAACTCCCATGCCCCGGTTCACCAGATTTACAGCGCGCTGTGCCACGGCTTTCACCGTTGCCGCGACCGTCTTGCCGATGCCCGCCACCGCTCAGGAGCAAGGTCTTACCGTTGAATTGAACAAGTTCGAACCTGCGGAAGACGGTGGCTGTCGAGCCTTTTTTCTCTTCCGCAACGAAACCGGCAAGGCGTTCGAGGGCTTCGCGATGTCTCTTGCCATTCTCGATGGTCAGGGCGTGATCGACAGGCTGTTGAACATCGACGCGGCTCCCTTGCCGGTCGCGCGCACCACCCTCAAACTTTTCGAGATCCCGCAGATCGCTTGCAGCGACATCTCGGAAATCCTGCTGCATGCCATCGACAGCTGCCAACCGCAGAACGAGGACAACATCGATTGCTTTCCGCTCGTCAAGTTGGTCAGTCGCACCACCGCACCGCTGGTGAAATGAATGAACGCGGCCCTGTCCGTAGTCGGCACCGGCGGGCCGATAATCGTGATTCTGGCACTGATGTCGCTGCTGTCCGTCGCCCTGATCGTGGTCAAGGTATTGCAACTGGCGCACGTCCGGTCGGCCGGCACGGCACGGCACGATGCGCTCGAACGCTGGTCCAAGGGAGACCGCGAGACAGCCATTGCCAGCCTTGCAAAAGGCACGTCCCCCGCCGACCGCATCCTTCACTATGCTCTGAACGCCGCGCAGGGAAAAATGCCCCGCAAACCGCTTGAGGCCGAACTTGTGCGCCGTGGCAATGCAGAGGTCGAGGTGATGTCCCGCCACATCCGACTGCTAGAGCTCGTGGCAATGGTGTCACCGCTGCTGGGGCTGCTGGGCACCGTGCTGGGAATGATCCAGTCGTTTCAGGAACTCGAGCTGGCGCAGGGCGCGGCCAATGCATCAGTGCTGGCAGGCGGCATCTGGCAGGCGCTTCTGACCACCGCTGCGGGCCTTGTTGTGGCGATTCCGGCGGCCATTGCCGCGACCCTGCTGGCCACCCGCGTAGACGCAGCTGCCCACGACATTGAATCCGCCGCAGGTGAATTCTTCCTGCTGGAGGACACCGGGACGATACCGTGATGGCGGCCACCTCTCACCTTGGAGCTCTCCTGTGCAGCTGACCCGCAAGGCGACACCACGCCAGCTAATCTCGCTGGTGCCAATGATCGACGTCCTGCTAATACTGCTGGTATTCTTCATGGTCACGTCGACCTATCTAAATCTCAGCATGGTCCCTATCGTCGACCGGGCCGAGCAGTCCGAGTCCCAAGGCGCAGGCAGCGGCACAACGCTGCTCGTCCGCATCGACGCAGACGGCGCAACTCATATCAGGGGTCAACTCCACGCGCCCGATGCGCTTGTAGACCTGGTTCGGTCCGGTCTGGCGGAGAACCCCCTGCTCTCGGTCGTGCTTCTGCCCTCCTCACGCGCGACAACGCAGGCACTGGTCGGCACCATGGACATGCTTACGACGGCGGGCGCTACACGCCTGCGCCTGATGCGACTGGAGGGGCAGCAATGAAACTGTCCCGTCCGCAGCGCCGCACCCCACCCGAAACCATTATCGCGCTTATTGACGTGGTTTTCTTCCTGCTGGTGTTCTTTATGCTGATTGGGCGCATGGATGCCACCGCCCCGTTCGAGGTTCGGCCCGCCACCGCCTTCACGGGATCGCACATGCCTGCAGGCGGGGCGACCGTATCGGTCGCTCCCGCGGGAACACTGGCGCTCGATGGCAAAGAAACAATCGCGTCCACCCTGCTCACTATCCTTACAGAACAGCTCAATGCTGAACCCGGCCTGCTGGTGCGGATCAATGCCCATCGCGACGTGGTCATGGCGGACCTGCTGCCGCTGGTGGCAGAGATCGAAGCTCTTGGCGCGCGCGATATTGTCCTCGTCGTCACGCCAGAGATCCAATGACAAGCCGCGCCGTCCTATGGGCCGTCGGGCTCGCCGGCTCCGCGCTGGTGCATCTCGCGGCGGGCAGTCTATATCTTGTTACCCGCGCATTTGATGATGTCCCTGATCAGCCCGGACCAGAATCGCGCCTACATATGGACACGGTCACCGCGCCAACCCAAACCGCACAGGAGCATGAGCCGCAATCCGATGCGGCGCGAGAGGCGAAGGCAGACGGCACCGATCTGAATGCCGGGACCGTGCCGCAGTCAGAGGCATTCCCTGTCACGCCTCGCGCGGCACCACTCGTAGCACAAGCCGCACCGGCACAGACTTTGTCGCAGGCATCGCCGCAAACCGCAGCTCTTTCCGCGGCCCCCGCCGCGGCGCAGATCGCTGCAACGATCCGTCCTGCCGGTACAACCGTCCGCAACAGCCCCGCTCTGTCCGAACAAATCGCTAAAGCCACCCTGATCGAATCGGTCGGCGTGGCGCCGGCAGAGCTGATCCAAGCCAGCCTTGCTCCCGGCCGGATCACGAGCGACACATTTTCAGCCGCCACACCGGACGGCGACCCGGTGTCGCCCAGCCAGCCCATAGCTGCATCCGCAGCCACGACCACACCGGTTGTCCAGCCAGCCAACACACTACAGCCGGACGCCGATGCCGCTGCTCATCAAGCAGCGACAGGAACACCCGCGCGTGAAGCACTCGCTGACATCACTTCGGCTATAGAACCGCCCCTACCCGTCACCCGGACTAAAGCCGAGCTTGCCTGGCGCTTCGGCGACAGGCTGGTGACCGATCCACAGGCCCTCGCCACCATTCAAGCATTCATGGCCCCCAGTGCGCTTGAGGATGCGGCCACATTGCGCGACGGTCTTTCAGCACTGCTGACCGACCTTGACTGCGCGCGCGTCTCCGGCACCTTCGTGCCAGAGACGGGAACGCTTGAACTACGCGGTCACATCCCAGATCCGTCCCTCGCCGGTCCCCTACTCGAGGCTCTGCGATCACAGGTCGGCGGCGACATTCCAGTAGCCGCGAACCTTCAGCACCTGCCCGCTCCCCAATGCCGCGCACTTTCCGGCATTGCGACTCTGGGGCTGCCTCAATCGACCGACCAATTCACCGACTCGCGGCTCATTGGTGACACCGCGCAGGCGCAGGACTACCTCTTTTCCGAAGGCAAGGTGCTGCGCTTCGATCTGCAAGCCCCGGAGTATCCCGCGCATGTCTATGTCGATTATTTCGACGCCGCGGGGCAGGTCATCCACCTGATGCCAAACCTCACCGATGGCAACGGTCCTTTTGCTGCGACCTCAACCTTGCAGGTGCTGCCCACCCAACCCGGCAGCGACGCGCCGATCCTGATTGGTCCGCCGTTCGGTCAGGAAATCGCCGTCGCCTTCGCCGCTTCGGCCCCCCTCTACGACACGCGGCGCCCGACCATCGAACCCGCGGCAGAATATCTCGGCTGGCTGCGTGACAGGGTGGCCGCAGCCAAAGCCGCCGATCCAGATTTCAAAGGCGAATGGGTGTATTTCTTCGTAACGACCCGTCCCGCCATACGATAGAAGCCATATGCATCAAGCTGGTCGATCGCTATTTGCAGTCGTTCTCAGCCCAGAGTCGAAGATGGCGCTTAAGGCTGCCGCCGAACGGATGTTCCTTGCGAAGCGCCCGCGCCCCGCCCTCCTTGATGTACGTGGCCGCTTGGGTACACAGCGTATCGCGCGTCCACTTGTGGCAGGTACTGCAGGACCTGTTCTTCCAAGCCGCGTCGGGCAGCCCATCGATCGGCGGGAAAAGCGGCGAAAGCTCGATTATTTCCAGGATCGTCTTACCGACGATCTCTGACGGGCCCTCAGTCAGGGGTTGGTTGAAAAACATTGGGTCCAACCGTGGTTGCGCAGAGGCCGGTTCTAACAACCCCTCAGGAGCAGGCGTAGCCGCCACTCGCGAGGTTGCCGCCTGGGTTTCCTTGCCCTCCAGTCCGGCGATCTCAATCCGCACCAATTCCTTGAACGTGCCATCGGGATAAGCGTCGAGATAGGACTGATAGTCTTCCTTCAGGCCCGACACTCGCGCCTTTTCCAGCATCTGCACTTCAGTCTCGGCAGGGGCCGTCGACACGAAGGGCGCATCTGGCTCCGGGGTTGCAGCGACTGGCTGCGCCGGCTTTCCCCCTTTTAGCTCCAGCTCCAGCACATCCGATAGCATCGCCCGCGCCTCGTCTTGGTAAAGCCCGCGTGGATAGGATCGCAGAAACAACATGATCTGAACTGGGTCTCGGCTTTTGGCTACCGAATTCCACAACTGCTGTTCGGCCATTTCCTCTGCCGACAATTGCTTGCCCGGGCGGAACACGAACTCGCGGGTCAGCGATGACGTATCCCAAGGCGTCTGCACGCCGCCAGTCTGGGCGATGACCTTCACCCGCACATCCTTGAACACACGCTCGATAGGTGCGCCCTCGATCTGGATCGCCTCTGCCAGCGCATAGCTGAAGGGGCTATTCTGGCCCGTGCCGTCCATCGCAACCCTACCCGGTGCTGTGGCATAAGCAAGATACGTCCCTGTCGGGGCCTTCATCTCGGCCAGGCCATTATCGTCCAGATCCCGGATGTTCTCGAACGGATTGTTTCGACAAGCATCTAGGATCACAATGTTGGTCCGGTTACGTGCCGATGCCATCTGCCGCAGCACGCTCGAGGCATCCATCGCCACAAGGTCCAGATCCGCTGCATCGGTCAGGCCAGCATCCACTGGCAACAGGTAGTTCGTCCCAAAACTCTGTACCCCGTGACCTGCATAGTAGAATAGGCCCACGGTCTCGGGTCCTCCATCGCGCAAAGCCCGCCCGAAGTCCGCAATTGCCCGACGCATGTCAATCTGCGTCGCGTCTTGCAGCAACGTCACGCTGAAGCCAGCATCGCGGATGGACTGTGTAATCAGTTGCGCATCATTGATCGCATTATCGAGCGGCGACACGTGCATATAAGTGCTGTTGCCGATGACCAGCGCAATCCGTTCCTGCGGTAGAGAATTCTGCGCCTGTCCAACAGTCGCACCGAACAGTGAAACTGTCACGATCAGCACCCAAAGCCGTATCATAAATCCATTCCTTCGCTAGGCTCTCCACCACCTTAAAGCAAACGCTCGACATGGCAATCGGTCCCCACAGGCTGACACAAGAGTGTTGCTTTTGATCAGCCTTGGCGCGATAGTTTGGTCATCTCCACTTCCAAGGAGCTTTTTATGCTGTATTTTAGACGCTTCTCGTTCGCGGTGCTTCTATCCACGTTATTTTCTATTAGCGCGGCTGCACAGCAGGCAACGTTCGGCGACGGGTGGTTGCTCGAAGGCGACGCATCCTCTTTGCAATTTCAGTCGATCAAGAACGGCTCAGCAATCGAAACCTCTTCCTTCGCCACGATGACAGGCACAATCGACCCCAACGGGAACGCGTCTCTGAAGGTTCTGCTCGACAGCGTCGATACCAAAGTCGATTTGCGCAACGTGCGCATGCGTTTTTTGTTCTTTGAGACGTTTCAGTACCCCGAGGCGACAGTGACGGCGCGGATCGACCCCACACTTATCGCTGACCTGCCGCAGGTGAAGCGCAAGACCGTCACACTACCGTTCACACTAGCGCTGCACGGCGTCACCAAGTCGCTTGAGGCAAAGCTCGTCCTGACCCTAGTGGGAGACGATCTCGTTGCTGTTTCGACGGAGGAACCCGTGCCGCTGGCGGTGGCCGATTTCAACCTCACCGAAGGGCTGCAAAAACTTGAAGAAGCCGCAAATGTCACCATTGTGCCCTCGACGACAGTCAGCTTTGATCTCATCTTCAGCAAGGCCACCGGGAGCGAAGGTGCGGTTACCACAGGGGAAATTATCACGCCGACCGACAAGCCCGCCGCCGCCGCCCTAGAGGCCGAGGGCGATTTCTCGCTCGAGGCGTGCGTAGGCCGGTTCGATATCCTGTCGCGTACCGGCAACATCTACTTCAAGCCCGCTTCGGCCCAACTCGACGGGGCATCGGGCCCGCTGCTCGACGCGGTGGCACAGATCGTGACCCGCTGCCCGGATCTTACTATTCAGATCGCTGGACATACCGACAGCTTCGGCAGCGCTGCCGCTAACCAAACTCTGTCGGAACGCCGCGCACAATCCGTGGTTGACTATCTGGCGACCCGCGACGTCAGCCCTTCGCGACTGATTGCCTTGGGCTATGGCGAGACACGGCCGGTGGCGGACAACTCTACCGAACAGGGCCGCCGTGAAAATCGCCGCATCGAATTCTCTATATCCGACTGAGATGCGTATCACACGTCGAACACAGGCTCCGTGGGGGCCACAACATATGCGAGGATGCCGCCATGGGAATGTCGACCGAAAACCTTGATGAAATGCAGGCACTGCTGAAGAAGGCGCGTCAAAAGGATCTAGCTTTCGGCCTGTGCCTCGGCAAAAAACCAGAAGACAACGTGTTCTTCCTCGACCTTAAGAAATCTGGCGAGGTCATGATGCGCAAGGCCAAGGCCGAGGGCGAAACCGGCAAGGTTACATACGGCACCGTGGGGGTGAAAGGCAAGATCGCGACGCTAATGGTCGAAGGCAATATGCTTCCAGGCCTTGCCAAGAACATGAAGATGTTCATGACCAAGAGCGGCATCAAGATGAAGGTGGTCATCACCGACCCGAACGGTCAGGTGCTTGAATCCGAAGGCGACGAGGACGAAGACGACAACGAGGCGGCCACAGACGCCAATTCGGCGGACGAGAACACCGACGACATTCAAAACCGTGACGCGTCGGCCGACGACGGAAATGACGGCAGTAATGACGACAACGATCCCGCCGCCGGACAATGGGGCCAAGTCGCTGCGGCACTCGCACCGCTGGCCGCAAAGTTCGAGGGGTCCTCCGACCCGCGGGCCGCACAGATCGTCAAGGTTTGGGCCGGGGCCGAAGCCGCCGCTGGAAACGGCGATTACAAATCCGCCATGGGCGTCGCTGCCAAGCTCAAACCGCTGCTTGTTGCTGGACCTGCAGAGGGCAACGAGGCAAAGACCCCTGGCGACACCAACTCCGACGGTAATACCCCCGATGCAGACAGCCCCGACCGCAAGAAGTGGGAGGCTGTCCAAAGCCCGTTGGAGGTGCTTTATACAAAGGCACTCGGCAACAACCCGGCCAACCGCAGCAAGCTGGAAGCGGCGTGGGGCATGGCCTCGGAGAAAGCCGAAGCCGGTGATTACACCGCCGCACTGGCCATCGCCGCCAAGCTCAAGCCGCATCTGGAAGAAGCCGCCGCGGCCGCAGCAAGTGGCCAGCAGGATGAAGTACCCAAAGACGTGGTTCCGTTCCAGAAATCCCGTGTGCTTTGGGTAAACACCCGCCGAAAGATGCTGACCGAGATCGAGAAACTGGAACAAGCCATAATCGATGTGTGTGCAAACGATCCCGAACTGGCCCCGGTCGCCGACGAGGCACGTGGCCTGAACAAGCGACTTCAGGTCTTCGACGGCGAACTCGAAGATTTGCTCGACCAGATCACCAACACGCCCGAAGGACCCGACCGAACCAAGCTCAAGGGCGATGCTAATGCCAAGATCCGCGAATTCCAAGCGGCTCTACAGGATGACTTCTTCAAGGACGTGGATGCAGACAACGGATTTGTAAACGTCGCCGTAACCGCCACAGCGACCCAATCGTTGCAAGCCATCGCGAACGTACTCGCCAGGTAATCCCGGACCGTCACGGTCAGCAACCTTTGACACGGAACTCTGAACCATGCCCTTTTCCGATCTTTCCCCCGCAAGCCAGAAATTTCTCAAGAAACATTTCAAGTCGGGCGGCCTGTTCCGTTCAGGCACCTCCCAGGCCGAAAAGGATGATATGGCCGACACGCTGATCGCCTTCCAGACCGAACGCGCCCGCCTTGCGCAACGCATCCAGGCGATTCCGCCCTTCGTGGACGGTGGCGTTCTGACGTCCGACATCCAGCGCGTCACCGACATGGTCGAGAAGGACAAGAAAAACTTCAACGCCGCCCAAGCAACGAAGATCCTCGGCGCGCTCGACCTCAAGATCACCAACACTTCCGATACTTGGATCGCAAAGCAGAAGGCTGAGGCCAAGACCGCGCTTGACATCAGCAAGACCTACCACGGCGTTGCGCTCAAGCTTCCTACCCACGAAGCGCGCTTTCTAACCATCGACAGCGACGCCGGCAAAACTCCACCTGACTATGCCGCGATAAAGGCCTCACGCGATTTCATCGTTAACGGGCGCGCAGATCTCAAGGTGATCTCCGACAATTACAAGAGCGATTACGATGCCGTCACTAAGATGATCAAAGATGATTGCACCGACCGACTACCGAGCATCACCGATCCCGTTGTTTCGGAAGAACGGTCGGCGATCCTGACCAAGATCGCGCTGGCAAAGCAAAAACTCGAGGAACACAGCGCCTGGCTCGCCGCGCGCCTGTCATCCACCATCTATCACGAGATCACCGGAGCCGTGAAAATCATCCAACAAAAGAACGACTACGCCGTGGTCAAGCAGACCGCAATGGCCGAGTTCAAGAAGCTGACAACGGCCCTCAACCCCGGTGCCGACGCCGAGTATCCGCTGATCAATGCCGACATTGATCTGGCTGCGGAGGAGGAAGCCAGACGCGATTACTACAACGCCACGCTGATCATGAAATCGATGCCTGATCGCATCAAAACCCTGCTTAACCTGTGCAACGCTTATGAGGAATTCGAGGCGGCCCTGATCCCGGCCAATACGGCAATCGAACAACTGAAAAAACATCACCTCGCCGAATACGTGCAGGCTGATATCAGGGCGATTGAGGCCTTCCGCGACGCCTGCATCAATCAGGCAAGCGAGTTAAAATACGGCGCCGCCACCTCACGCCTCGAAATGGTACCGCAGCGCTGCACCGACGCGGTGACCGAGGCGGAAAAGGCCGCGCCTTTTGCTGCGCTGCTCAAGGATGCCCCGAAAGGCGATCTGTCAAAGCTGCTAAAGGACGTCCAATCCAGCCATAAGGCGCTTGTCGATCACAAACGCGCTGCGCAGATCGACGAACCGATCAAGACCCTGGCAAATTCGATCGAAACTGCCGAGACCGCAATCAAAAATGGTGACGAATCGAACGCCCGCGCGGCCCTCAGCCGGGCGGCCGATACCGCTACCTTCGCTTACCGGCTTGCCCAGAACGTCGATCAGATCTACTCCCGCGCCGATGCTTTGGACGAACGTGTGTCCGGGCTTGAGGCCACACACGAACAGGCTGGCTACATCAAGGACCGGCTCGCCGCCGTAACGAAACTGGCCGAGGATGCCCGCAAGGCCGCGCTCGCAGATGACGAAACGGCACTCGCACACCTAATCGATGGCGAAACCAAGGTAGATATCGCCCGCAAACTGGCCGACGCCGAAGATGCTTTCCGCATCCGCCTCACGGACACTCAAAAGGCCGCGACTGAGCTAGCCAAGACCAATTACCCCGACAAGGCCAAAACCGAGCCAAAGATTAACGAGCACCTGACAAAGGCGCAGGAGCATTCGGTCAAGTTCGACCAGATCAAGGCCAACGGATCGCTCTCTGCCGCCGACGCGCTGCTCGCGGTCGCGAAACTGGCGACCTTGGCAGACACCAACGGCGACCTGAGTGAGGCGGACATCCGCGCCCTGATTGCCCTGCCGGACGGTCAGCGGCAGCTCGACGCAATGGTGGCCAGCCTGCCCGACAACGCCTCGCAAAAGGTCATGTCCACCTTGCTGTCGGTACGCTTCAACATGGACGTGAAGCTGTTCACCAGCGAGGCGACACGCACCGAGGACGGCACAGGGGCCAAGACCGGTCCGGCACTCGATGCCCCAGTTCCGAACCTCAAGGCCTATTACGAGATGCTCGCCTCGGTTCCCGAGACAAACACCAAGCTCAACCCCAGCCTCGCCCGCTTTGACCGGATCGAGGACGAAAGCGGCTCCTATTACGAGCCCTCCAACGGCGCCGTAGTTATGGCCTGCTTCAACCATTTCAATCTGGACGGCAACGCCTTGGGCGACCCCGGCCAACTCGACGCCATCGACGACGAATGCAAACCCGTGCCGGATACCGAAGTGCCCAATCCAACCTACGGCAAATGGACAACGCTTCATGAAATCGGCCATGCAGTTGATGATCGCAAGGGCTTCATGCGCTCGAAGGGCGCGGGTGCGGAATTCGGCGGCTGGCGCGAACATGGTGGCGATACCTCGCAGATCAGTGTCGAAGTCGCGGACGAGTTCGATTTCGATGCGCATTTTGTCGAACGCAAGATGGCGGGCGGCAATCCTGACCTGCCGCCGCCGCCCGACGGCGTCACGCAAGGTGAATGGGAAACGCGACGGGACAATTTCCTCGACTGGCTGGGCGCCGTGCGCACCACCACGGACATCTGGGACAGTGCCACCAATTCCAACGCCCGCCATATGTCGAAGACCGGCCGGATGATCCATGAGGCCTATCCCAACCATTGGGTCTCCTACGATCTGTCGGCGCGCCGCAAGGGCATTACGGGCTACCAGTTCCGCGCTCCCGGTGAATGGTTCTCGGAACTATACGCAGCGTATCACACCAAGAAACTCAAGCCCTCCCACCCGGCACAGACGTGGCTCAGCAAGCTTTGAACGCCCCTGCCTTCGCAGCCAAACGAAAGGACCCTACGGATGTCCCTATTTACAGTTGAACAAGCCCCTTGCCCGAACTGCGGCACCATCGCCGAGATGGAGATATTTTCCAGTGTCAACGGCGACCGCCGCGTCGACCTAACCGAGGCGATCCTCACAGGCACGATCCAGTCGCACACCTGCAAGAAATGCGAGACCGCATTCCGGGTTGAACCGTCAATCAACTATCTCTCAGTCGGCGAGGGGCTGTGGATGATGGCCCGCCCCCTGTCTGCCATGGCCCATTGGAAGGAAGAGGAAGAGGCCGCCAACACCGCCTTTGAGGACGCATATGGATCGGGCGCGCCCGACGCTGCGAAGGAGATAGGCGAACTACTCACCGTGCGTCTCAGCTTTGGCTGGCCCGCCTTCCGCGAAAAAGTTCTGATAGCGCAGCACGGGCTGCGGGATGTATCGGTCGAGTTGATGAAGCTTGCGATCCTGCGCAACCGTCCCGCCAATCCCCTGGCACCGGGCGTCGAACTGCGGCTCGTAAACCTTCACGGCGACCAGTTGGAAATGGCCTGGATCGACGCCATTTCCAATACGCCGTTGGATTTGTTCACGGCCCAAAGATCGCTTTATGACGAGGTCGACGGCGGTGAAGCTTGGGCAAAACTGGCCGCCGAACTCTCGGCGGGCAGCTTTGTCGACATCCAGCGTCTCACCATCGTGCCGAAGCCAATGGAACCAGCGAGATGAAGCGGTAAATCGGGGGCAAAAAACTAGTAAGCGTGTCTGAGCAGGCAGACGGACTTTTAGTCCTATGAGTAGACCATGATAGCGGGGACAGAGGCGAGTTCGACCAAACGAACTTCGACCGTATGAATTAAGCGGCACCAGACTGCGGCTTGGCACCAGTATTCTTAACAAAGTTGGCGGCGGGCGGCCTATGAGTGTCACATATCCGGATACGGTGCGCTCGGAGCTTTCGCTGGCAACCTGTTCTTAATCTATGGGGTGTCGCTCACTCCAGTCGCAGAAAAATGCCTAGAGGAGCGGTCTCAGTTCACCAGCACATCCACATTGAACCCGCCATCACGCCAGCGGTGCAGCGCTGCGGTGAAACTCGGCCCCGGCAGACCGTCGACTGCTGCGGCGTAAAAGCCAGCAGCCTTCAGACGGCTCTGCACTGCGCGGATCGTGTCGTCGGACCATTGGTCCGTCGCTTCGGTCAACTGCGCAAGCAACGCACCCCGGTCTGATGCAACACCACGCAACAGTAAGTTCGCCGCCTCGTCCGGGTCCTTCTGCACCCCGCGCCCCTCATCAAGAAGAATCGCCGCGGCACGGTAACCCTCAGTCTCACCTTCATCTGCGGCACGCCGGAAATATTTCAGCGCTTCGCCGGGCGCATCGACCACGCCGTCCTGAGCCAGAACGCCAAGGTTGAAAACCGCCTTGGGTGATCCGCTCTTTGCTGCCGCGCGCAGTAGCTCGATTGCCCGTTCCTCGTCCTTTGGTGCCATCTGCCCTTCGAAAAGAATGATCGCCAAGTTTATCATGGCATCTGGGCTGCCGCCCTCCGCCGCACGCTGGTACAACGCCAGCGCCGCTTCTGGATCCTGGGGCAAACCATTGCCGGATTCCGTAAGTTGTGCCAGACTCACCATGGCGCGCAGATCGCCCCGGTCCGCCGCACTCTTATACAAGGTCACTGCCCGCTCAATATCGCCCGAGGCCGCGACAGCACGAGCATAAAGCGCGGTATAATGCGGCAACTCGGGAAACTGCGCCGAAGCCGCTGCGCAAGCCTGGATAGCGGTCAGAGCGCTCTGCTGCAACCGATCGAAAGGCATCCCGGAGTGCACTGCCGTTGCGTCGCGCGGATGGGTTGCCAGCCGTTCGCAGACACCACCCGGCGTGCTGTCCTCCTGCGGAGGAATCAGCGTGAGCAAGCGCTGCGCCTCGGCGACGTCGGCACCGTTCGGATACCGGTCGAGGTAATACTCAAGCAACGGCCGCATCCGGCTGCGCCGCGCCAGCTGCCACAGCCTGTCCGCCTCTGCCTCAGCGTTGCGAATGCCTAGCGTCCGTGTCTGTGTACCGGTTTGCAAAAACGCCAGCACATCGTCCACATGCGCGCCCTGCGGATAGCGTTCGGCGTAAAGCTGCATCAGGTTAGGATCCTGCTCGCTCGCCGCGACCTGCCAGAGCATCGTTTCCTCCGACGCAGTCACGGGGCTGTTGTCGAACCGGAAAGACTGGGTCAGCGATGAGTTTTCCCACGGAATCTGCCGCCCGCCAGTGGCAGACAGTACGTCGCGCCGGACCGAAATCATCAGATCCTGAATGTCCTGCCCAGGCGTATAGATATGGCTCAGCACCGCCTCAGTAAAGAAACTGTTCCGCCCGGTCCCGTCATAGGCCACGTTGTCGGGCTGAGTGGCATAGACGAACATGAAATCCGCCGCCGTGCTGACCCGTGCCAAGCCGCTTTCGACGCGCAGCTCGACACCGAACGGATTGTCGCGGCAAGCGTCGAGGAACACCAGCTTCAGACCATCGGATTTCTGCATCGCCGTCAGGACATCGGTCAGCGCCACGGTCTGTTCACCCAGATCGTCGACCGATTGCAAATCGGCATCGACCGGCACGAGGTAATTCTGCCCGCTGACCTGAAAGCCATGCCCGGCGTAATAGAACAGCACCACATCCGCCGTCGCGGCGCGTTCGGCAAAAATAGCCGTGCCCTCACGCATCTCTTCCATATTAGTGTCGGACCCGAGGATCACGTCGAACCCCAGCCCCTCCAGCGCCACGGACACATCCAGCGCATCGTTGATTGGATTGTCGAGCGGGCTGACATTGGCATAGGCGGAGTTGCCAACCACAAAAGCCAGACGCGTCTCGGCCAGTCCATCCGTCGCAGTCAGCACCAAGATCAAGACAACCCAAAATCCGCGCAGCACTTTTCAGGGACTCCCTTTTTACAGGCCGACGGCCCGGCTCATCTTGATGCCGACATTGTCCATCGCACTCGCCACCCGCGTGACCGTTGCCCGCTGCACCGTCGCCAGTTCGGGATCCTCAACGCGCACTAGCGCGATCGACTTGCGGATCTCCGTTGCGGCATCTGCAAGTGCATCGCGCGCTTCGCTCACGGCGTCGCGGCGGATCGCCTCGCGCTCGGCATCCGTGGTCGCACCCGCCAGCCGCTGCTGCGCCCGCACCCGCGCCTGATCGACCCGGACCCGTGCATCCTGCACAATCCGCGCGACGTTTTGCATGCCGGGCGGCAGGTCGCTCGAAATCGCATCCAGCTCATTCGCGAATTCATTGAGTGAGTCAGACATGCAGGCCAAGTACCGGCTGACATCGCCACTGCTCTGCCCGCAGGAATCTGCCGCAATCTCCAACGACTCAGAAAGCGCGTCTACCTTCTCGAACGTAGCCTCGGCGGCCCCTAGCAGAGCGGCACCCCCGATGTCCGTCCCACCAGGCCCGTCGTTACCACCAGTTCCAAAGTCGCCGCCGATCGTGTCGCCCGGGTTCGGCAGCGGAAATCCGACAAACACGGGTGGCACGGGCACGTCGTTCACCACCGCGGGCGTCACGGTAAGCGCACCCTCTTGTAGCGTCACGTCGTAATTTTCTAGGCCGTTGCCCTCCACGGCCGAAATCTCGATCGGGAACGGGCTGTCCGCCACGACTGCCGACGTCGCCGCGCCCTCACTGTTCAGCTCCGCAAAATCGACACTGTCGCCCTCAACCGCAAGTCCGATGACGGTGAATTCCGTTCCCTCGAATGTCAGCAATGTCCCAAACACTTTAACCGCATCATTGGCGGTGATTGTTAGGGGTGCGGGCTGTACCGTCAGCGCGCCGCTCTCAAACGTTATATCGTAGTTGTCAATGCCCTCGCCCACCGCGTCACTGATTGCAATGGAATATGGGGAGCCGCCGTTCACTGCCGCCTGCTGCGCTGCACCATCACTGCTCAGTGTCGCAGTCTCTACCATGTCGTCAAAGAAGAGCTGCCCGCCGACGGTGAACTCCGTCCCGTCGAACGCCAGCAATGTGCCATAGGTCTTGACCGCGTCATTGGCGGTGATCGTCAGGGGCGCGGGATCGACCGTAAGCGCGCCCGCCTCAAACGTGATGTCATAGTTGTCAAGGCCCTCGCCCACCGCATCACTGATCGCGATGGCATAGGGGATGCCGCCGTTCACTGCCGCCTCCCCAGCCGCGCCATCACTGGTCAGTGTCGCAGACTCTACCGTGTCGTCAAAGAAGAGCTGCCCGCCGACAGTGAACTCCGTCCCGTCGAACGCCAGCAGCGTGCCATAGGTCTTATTCGCGTCATTGGCGGTGACAGTCAGGGGCGCCGGATCGACCGTAAGCGCGCCGCTCTCAAACGTGATGTCATAGTTGTCAAGGCCCGCGCCCACCGCATCACTGATCGCGATGGCATAGGGAGTGCCGCCGTTCACTGCCGCCTCTCCAGCCGCGCCATCACTGGTCAGTGTCGCAGTCTCGACCGCGTCGTCAAAGAAGAGCTGCCCGCCGACGGTGAACTCCGTCCCGTCGAATTCCAGCAGCGTGCCATAGGTCTTGTCCGCATCATTGGCGGTGATCGTCAGGGGCGCAGGATCGACCGTAAGCGCGCCGTCCTCAAACGTGATGTCGTAATTGGCAATACCCTCGCCCACCGCATCACTGATCGCGATGGCATAGGGGGTGCCGCCGTTCACGGCCGCCTCTCCAGCCGCGCCATCACTGGTCAATGCCGCAGAATCCACAGTGTCGTCAAAGAAGAGCTGCCCGCCGACAGTGAACTCCGTCCCGTCGAACGCCAGCAGCGTGCCATAGGTCTTATTCGCGTCATTGGCGGTGACAGTCAGGGGCGCCGGATCGACCGTAAGCGCGCCGCTCTCAAACGTGATGTCATAGTTGTCAAGGCCCGCGCCCACCGCATCACTGATCGCGATGGCATAGGGAGTGCCGCCGTTCACTGCCGCCTCTCCAGCCGCGCCATCACTGGTCAGTGTCGCAGTCTCGACCGCGTCGTCAAAGAAGAGCTGCCCGCCGACGGTGAACTCCGTCCCGTCGAATTCCAGCAGCGTGCCATAGGTCTTGTCCGCATCATTGGCGGTGATCGTCAGGGGCGCAGGATCGACCGTAAGCGCGCCGTCCTCAAACGTGATGTCGTAATTGGCAATACCCTCGCCCACCGCATCACTGATCGCGATGGCATAGGGGGTGCCGCCGTTCACGGCCGCCTCTCCAGCCGCGCCATCACTGGTCAATGCCGCAGAATCCACAGTGTCGTCAAAGAAGAGCTGCCCGCCGACAGTGAACTCCGTCCCGTCGAACGCCAGCAGCGTGCCATAGGTCTTATTCGCGTCATTGGCGGTGACAGTCAGGGGCGCCGGATCGACCGTAAGCGCGCCGCTCTCAAACGTGATGTCATAGTTGTCAAGGCCCGCGCCCACCGCATCACTGATCGCGATGGCATAGGGAGTGCCGCCGTTCACTGCCGCCTCTCCAGCCGCGCCATCACTGGTCAGTGTCGCAGTCTCGACCGCGTCGTCAAAGAAGAGCTGCCCGCCGACGGTGAACTCCGTCCCGTCGAATTCCAGCAGCGTGCCATAGGTCTTGTCCGCATCATTGGCGGTGATCGTCAGGGGCGCAGGATCGACCGTAAGCGCGCCGTCCTCAAACGTGATGTCGTAATTGGCAATACCCTCGCCCACCGCATCACTGATCGCGATGGCATAGGGGGTGCCGCCGTTCACGGCCGCCTCTCCAGCCGCGCCATCACTGGTCAATGCCGCAGAATCCACAGTGTCGTCAAAGAAGAGCTGCCCGCCGACAGTGAACTCCGTCCCGTCGAACGCCAGCAGCGTGCCATAGGTCTTGGCCACATCATTGGCAGTAATCGTCAGGGGCGCGGGGGTGATCTCGGCGTCGCCCAACCTGTCCACAACACGGTAAATGACCCCCAAATCCGATGTGACACTGGCGGTATCGAGCATGAAGGTCGTGGTGCCTACGTTCTCGTCGGCAAAGGTCAGCGGCGCACTCGCTTGATCGGCGTCCAGTGTATCCGCTGGATCGTCGAACACATAAAGGTCAGGCCCGCCATTGATCGTGCCGGAGGATACTGCAGTCGTCGTGCTGCCATAGGTCAGCGTCAGCGGGTCTGGCGTCACCAAGATCACGGGGCTAGTGGTGTAGTTGACCGGATAAAACCCGGTATCCCCCGGTGCCCAGACATTCGCGAAATCCCATCCCTGCACTTCACCCAGTGAAATAAACGTTTCGGTGTCTTGGAATTGCGCCGTGCTCAGGCCGGTTCCGGCCGCAGAAGTGGCAAGGCCTGAAGTCTGGATATCCCAGAAGTTCGTGTCGGCGCTGGAAAATCCGCTTTGATCAGTCGCGGCAAACCCGCCGACCGTAGCAATAGCATCACCGGTGACGGTCACCGTTCCAGTCGAATAGCTGCGGAAGATATCGCCGTTGATCTCACCGACGAAACCGCCTGCATAGACTTCGGACATTGCCGTTCCGCTCGTCACTGTGACGTTGCCCCGTGCGTAGCTATCGTTGATCGTCCCACCGAAGTTGGAATTTTCCACGCCAGCGAATCCGCCTACATAAAATTCCGCTCCATCAAATTCGTCGGTGACGGTCACATTCCCCAAGGCATGTGACCGGTTGATTGTGCCAAAATTGTTGTGCCCGACAAAACCTCCGGCAAAGACTTGGCCTCCGAACGCCTCGGACCCGTCTGCCGTGACCGCCACATCCGCGATACTGTCCTCAATCAGACCAAAATTTTCCCCAACCAGACCGCCAACCGCTTCGCCGGTGCCTGACGATGTCCCGCTTGCACGCACATTGCGGATCGTGCCCTCGTTGAAGGCTGCGAGCAAACCGCCCGATGAACCGATCATGGTGAAGCCTTCTAGCGTCAGGTTTTCCACGACGGAATCGGTGGACAGGAAGCTGAACAGCCCGTAAGGGGCCAGCCCCTCGCCACTGTCAGGCGCGCTGAAGACGTTCGATATGCTAAAGCCTCGGCCGTCCAGGTCGAACGTGCCATCGGAAAGGAAGAGCGGGCTGAAACCCTCGGTCCAGGTTGCGGTGCTGCTGCCGTCAATGTCATTGGCCAGCGCCACAAAACCATTGCTGATCCCGTTCGGGACAAGACCCTGAAAGCCGTAGATATCCGCCACGAGAAACGGATCGCCCAAGACCCCCGTTCCGCCAACGAACCGTGAAAAGGATGCACCGAAGTTGATGGCGAAATCATCGGCCGAGAAGGCGGGAAGTGTCGCGGTGTTCTGTGTCCAGACACCCGAAACCAGGGTGAAGGACCCGACATTGATCGCGCCTCCCGCCCCGGTGGCGATCTGGTTCACCGCGTCAAGCCGCAACCCACCGGACGCGCCGTTGATCGCGCCGTTCAGTGCGATATTGCCTCCCGTCCCGCTGGTCGTCCCATCGTCATCCGCGATCAAGGTCAGCGTCGTCGCCGCAGTCCAGTCGACATCGGCGTTGACCGTGATATCGCCCGAGCCTGTGCCGGACCCACTCGTATTCAGTATCACATCTCCGAACGCAAGGTTGGCCTCCAGCATGTTTTCGCCGCCGGCACCCGGATCAACCACGATATCCGTGGGGTCCAGCAGTAGCATGCCCCACTTGCCCAAGGGTGCCCTCTGATCCGCTAGCCCAGTATAGTTCAGGGTCAGCTTGCTCGAGACTTCGACAAAACCGCCATCGCCACCCTGCGCGCCACCCCGTGCCGAAAGGGCGCCCGCAAATTGTGTGTACTCGTCGGACCAAAGCACGATCTGGCCACCGTCGCCCCGCTCCAATGCGTCCGCGTTGATCACGGTCTGCGCATCGCCCGAAACAGTCCCTGCACGGGGCAAAGTCCCCTGCCCCGCGAAATCGCCACCAATCCGGATAGAGCCACCGCCCCCCGCGCCACTCGCGTCGATCTGCGCACCATCCAATGCAATCTTAGCGCCCGTGATCGTGATGTCCCCACCGCGCGCCCGTGGACGCAAGGATTGCGTGACAGCAACGTCTGCGGATACCGGCCGCGACCGCGTCGATACCTTGCCCGTGACACGAACCGACCCGCCATCTCCGCCTCCCAGCGTGATCGTCCCGCCGCGCACGGAAACCGAGCTTGCCTCGGCGACCCCCGATAGGTTGATCGCATTGCGCGCCGCATTGCGCGCCGTCGCTGCGCGCATCTCGACGAGACCACCCGTAGCACTGACCGTGCCCGAATTGTCGATCAAAGCCTCTCCGTCGTCCTCGCCCTCCGATGGAAGCGCGACCTGCAAGAACTGATCGCCTGACACATCCAGAACCACACGTTCTCCCGAGGCAAAGCCGATGCGCCCGAAAGGCACGGTCACAATACCGCTGTTGCGCACCTTTCCGCCAAGCAACGCCGCATAGCCGCCGCGCCCGATGCTGACCCGGCCAGCATTCTCGACCGTCGCCGAACTGCCGGTGCCCCGATATTGCAGCCGCCCCGCATTGAAATCACCGTCACTGATACCCAGCGTCGATGCCGCGAAACTGCCTGCGTCTACTGTCCCAGTCGGTCCGATGAAAATGCCGTTTGGATTGACGAGATGCACCTGTCCGTTCGCGGTCAGCCGTCCGTGAATCTCCGAAGTGGTGCTCCCCGTGACCCGATTCAGCATTGCCGCATTGCTTGAAGGCTGCCGAATGTCCACATGGGCGCCTGCCCCAATTGAGAAACTGTCCCAGTTCACCACCGCCCGGTCAGAACCTTGCGTGATCGTCATTGTTCCGGCACTCGGCGTATTGATGCTCACTGTACCGCTTGCCACCTGCCCGCCTTGCGGCAAAGCCGCCTGTTGCGCCGTCGCCCCGACCGGAAGACAAATGCAGGCTGCGACCGACGCCTGCAACAACCGCCGGTAGTCGGCCCGCAAATCAGAACCGGAAATTGCCGGAAATAGTGAATCGGTTGTCATCTGACGACCCATCGTCTGTCTCCCTTCTGCCCAGTTCAACGCGCAAGCTGCTTGACCGGAAGTTTGAATCAGTTTGTGCAAAAAAATCGATACCAATACCGTAGGCGAACGCCTCTGTGCGCTCTTGTTCAGCTGCCGAGGGGTTCTCCAAATATACCGCGCCATAGCTCAGGAACGTATAAGGGCTGAGCAAAACCGGCACTGTCGCCAGCGTCACCCTTGTTTGCGTCGACAGCTCCGAGCGGACGACAAACCCACTATCTCCTCTTAGCACGCCCGAATCGAACGCTGACAATTCCTGTGCACCGACGATGCTGATTTGCTCCGACGTCACGAGCGGGTCAACGAAGGACGTCTGGAACCGCCCTGTCACCGACAGTGCAAGGGGAAAGCTGGCCGCAAGCGCTCGCCGATGCGAGAACGATCCCGCTAGTTTGGTGAAATCAGCATCTGCGCCGGCGCGCGACAATGGCACCCCCTCCGCGGCCGCCTCTGCGGCTGTGCGTGCCCCAAACGCGTCGAGGCCTTGGCTCAGGATTAATCCCGCTTCCGTCACGGAATCGTCTTTATGAAAATAAGACACACTCCCGCCAAACCGCAGCACCGAGATCTCGTCGCGGTAAATCGGCACCCGCGCGCCCCCAGCCCCAATCAGGTCCTGCTTGTCGCTCTGAAGATCCAGGGCCACCTGTCCGGTGACGTTCAACTGCCGCGACCGGACGAACGGATAGCTCAGCCGCACTGATTGCCGATCGAAAGAGGACCGCGTCGGAACCACATCATCGTCCGGCTTGGTGTCGCTCGAGGTCAACTCAACATTCAATGTCAGCCCGGAGAACCCCAGTGGCACAACGGCCCCGACAGCAAGAATTCGGCTGCGCGGATCGTCACTGAAATAATCCTGAGGCGCGCCCGAGGCCCGAAAGTAGAAGGTCTCTCCAAACTTCAGCGGAGAGTTGACTTCCATGCCGAGATTGAACGCCACACGTCCCAACCCGACGTCGGTCGGGTTACCGAAGCCGGCAAAGCCGGTCACCTTGCGATATTCAGGATCAAGCGCGATCACGGCGCTGCCGGGCTCATCACCCGCCCCAAGAGCCGATTTGAGGGCGATGCCCGGCACATCGCCCGCCAGGAGCAATTGCCGCTCCAGTTCCCCGCGGGTCAGGCCCTCCTTGTTGACTATCGGCGCAGTGAGGCCTTCAATCCGCGACCGCGCGTTGGCTGGCACGTTGCTGGTGTCGACCCGCTCGATAAAACCGTTTACGATCTCTACCCGCAACACCCCGCCATCACGCAGGCTTTGCTGTGGCAACACGACACGGGTCAGCACGAAACCTGCGTCGGCATAAGCTTCCTCAAGCGCCGCTGTCGCGTCGAACAGTTCTGACACCGGAACCCTGCCAGAGGTCAATCGCGCCTTGAAGGCGTTGTTCTGTGCGGCAAGCTGCGGCAGAGCATTGCGCAGATCTACACCTGACAAGGTGATGCCGATCTCATCGGAACCCGGTGGTGCCTGCGTACCAGTTCGGCCAGTAAAGACAACGGCACCGTTCAAGCGCTGCAACTCGGGCTGTAAGGTCGGCGGTGTAATCTCGCTCGCTGTTTGCGCGTGTCCGGCACCAACTGCCGAAAAAACGCCGATGGCTACAGAGGCAACCCATTGGCCGATACCGCGACGCCAGTGACGGTCCGCGAAATTTACGTGTCTCACGTTCTGCTACCTCACGTCTGCCGCTCTGGCCATTAAGGTACAGGAAGCGCGCATTATTGCACGTAAAACCTAGAACGCTACTGCAATCTGACCAAGAAAAGTCTCGAGTGTGACACAGCGTATTGGCGCCACCACCTGATTAAACCTGCACAGAGCTAACCTAAATTAGCGGACTCTCAGGAGAGCAGGTCAAATCTCAGCGAGGCCGTAGATTTCTCATCGACCTTGCTCGCTGATCATAAGGCAAAAGCTTTCAAAGAACCTAGGGTTGCGCGAAATACATACCATTACCGCCTTAGTTTCGCCCGGTTCTTAGAACATTCTGATAGATGACGCTGCCGCGTATCGTATTGCATCGTCTCGTATCGCATCGCATCTCAAACTGGTCTCTTGTTCAAGGGAATAAGATGAAAATTCTAGCAGTAGATGACGACCCGATCATCTTGGAGCTTCTGACCGAAGTGCTCCGCGCCGCTGGCTTTGGTAACCTGACGGTATGCAATTCTGCGGCCGAAGCATTAGCCGAGATCGATCGAGTCAATGTCCCGTTCGATTGCTTCCTCCTTGATATCCAGATGCCAGAGGTCGATGGGATTGAACTAACGACGCAAATTCGCCGGATCGATGAATATCGCAACAGCCCGATACTGATGATCACCGCGATGTCCGACCGCACCTACATAGACAGAGCGTTTAATGCAGGTGCCAGCGATTACATAACCAAGCCGTTCGACGTGTTGGAAATCCACTCCAGATTGCGGCTTATCCAATCTCTTCTCTCAGAGTACCGTAGTCTCGAGGAACGCAATCCCACTCCTCAATTGAATTCGCCAGCGTCAACAGTTACTGCGGCAGACCTTGAGAAACGGCTCTCCCTGCGTGGGATTGACGGTTTCATTGACTTCCTAGCGTTGGAAAACTACCTCTTACAGATTTCACGTGTCTCTTTATACGACATGATCGCTTTTGGCATTGTGGTGCCTGATATGGCCCGGGCGTTTCGCGCAAGCAGTGTGTTTGAATTTGAAGCAGCGGTAAGTGACTTTGCTGAAGCTATCTCAGAATGCTTGAAACCGGATCTATTCTTTGCAAGCCATGCTGGAGAGGGTCGTTTTGTTTGCGTGCTCACCAATGCCTCCAACTTCGCTCCAGATGCATTCGAAACGCGACTTAGCCGAACTGTCCGAGAAATGGACCTTCATTTCTGCGATGGTCGGGCGATCTCGCAGACGCCAGTTGTTGGGGAAAGTATTTCGCTCGAGCTCACGGCTTCGCGGGACATATCAGACGCACTTTTTCAAGCACTGCGGTCCGCAGAGGCACGGGCGCTATGTCCAGTTCCACAGGAACGCGCTCCGTCCAGCAAACTCAAGCGTCTGCTCGGCATTGGTTGAATTAAGCTCTAGGAATAAAACATGATCCAACAGGACATCTCGATCCGGCTTGAAAAGGTTAGGACGCATTTTCTTAACGAGTTGGAAAAACAGTATCGCGATGTGGAAATGCTTCGCGATCAATTGGATCAGGTAGCCGATCACTCTCAGACCTGCCGCGAGATCGGGCGAATTTGCCACAAGATCGCTGGAACTGCAGCCACCCTTGGATTTCCAGATCTTGGGCATGTCGCAGCTGAGATTGATGATTTTGTCGCCTCACTTAGCACAAGCTGGTCAGAAGCGACTTCTGAAATGCGCGAACACGCAGACCACTTGTTGGTTTTAATGTTTCTTGTTCTCAACGACGAATCCATGTTTGCATGAACTCATAGCCGCTCACGAATATCGAAGCGATAAATAATGGCCAAATGATTGATTGAGCCCGTTTCTGCAAACGTTGCCTGAAAGTATCTGGTCAAGTATCAGACTTTTTAACCCACGCGCTTGGACGGGTATAAGTTGATCTTGTCCCCTGGGCGCTGATCGAGTCGCGCAAGAGCAGCTTTCATAGCTCTCTTGAAATTTAGCTTTTGCGTCTTGCTCAAGCTAATCGGATGGCCAGAAACTATATCATCAGGCATTAAATCGAGATCCCATTTCCGAGGATAATTGTCTTTCAGCGTCATATATATAGATAACTGCGCTTCGTCGGGCGCGAACCCACCATCGCTACTCATCGCGCATAGCATGGTCCCATTCCCAACATGAGAAAGAAATGTACCTTCAGCACCAAACGTGCTTTTCAGCGCGCATATAAACGCTTCGAGAAATTCCAAGAAATCAGCTGCGTCCATACTTGCAAAGATCCTGTCTATACTCTGGATCCTGACGGCAAAGAGATACGTGTCGCACACTTCAGTTTCAGCGACTTGTTCGAGGTAATTCTTGAATACCGATAAGGGTAAGAGCCCTTCGAGCTTGATTTGCATAGCTCCTGATGCAATGAACGCGTCATTCTTCTTTACTTGCTTGGCGGACAAGACCGGCGGCGTATAACCCAACACGTTTCTCACGGCAGTGTAGCTATCCAAGGCAGCCTGCCGCTCTTGGACAAGACGTTCCGCGACATTGATCCGAGTTAGCACCTCGAATGCATCAAAGGGTTTTTTGATGTAGTCAGTGGCACCGTTCGCGAAAGCCTGCGAGATCGACGCGTGGTCTCTGCGCCTGGTAATCATTATGATAGGCGCGCTATGGTATGCCGCAAGGCTTCTAATTTCTCTGCATAAGTCTATTCCACTTAGCTCCGGCATCTCGATATCCAAGAGGATGCAGTCGAAAGGAATTTCTTCTTTTTGAAGAGTTTCCAGCGCGTCCAACGCAGAAGGCTTCAAGGTTACGTCGTGGTCTCGCTCGCTTTGAAGACAATCGCGCAGCAAGTTCAGCGACACAAGATCATCGTCTACTGCTATGATTTTCATGTGACGCCTCGCCTCTACATACTCTCATCAAATTCTCTATGCCCTCCACAATGCGCGGTCATATCGATCGGGCACATCACGCACCTTTAGGTAGTATTCTGAAAATTTGTTCGAATTGTGGAGAAACGTTCAAACCAGCGAGCAAACCAGCGAGAAGTCGCCCAACAGGTCGTGCTGACATGAGACAGGCGGTGACCTGCTCAATCATGCATTGCTCATCATGTAAGTTCACAGTTTTGCCAATTTTACGCCAAACGATCACCGCAAACTCAAAATTTTGGTTTGCATTCAAAGAAGCGTTTTCTCAGCCGCCGAAGTAATCATAAGGCCATTCGCCAATAAAATGCCACGATCGTGTTTTATTAAACCTTAGTGGAATAAGGGATCTGACCTACCTATGGCGAGCTTCGACAATGCGAACTCTTCTTGTTGATGACGACGTAGTCTTTGCAAAGCTGGTAGTGACGAAACTCGCTGAGCTTGGCCTACGCGATGTTACAGTAGCTCACAGCGCTGAGGAGGCGCTGTCTCTGCTTGACCAACGGTCGTCACCTTTTGATTGCTTTCTGTTGGATATCGTTCTGGGTCATTCTGACGGCATTGATCTTTGTAATATTTTGCGCATGCGAGCCGACAGCAAACTGGCGCCAATCATTATGGTAACCTCGCAGCGTGATAGCACCCTCATGTCGCGCGCGTTCAGCGCGGGTGCAACCGACTTTTTGCGTAAACCCCTTGATCACAACGAACTGGTGGGGCGCATCAAGACTGCGATGTTGCTCGTTGAATTCATCAACAGAACGAAAGCCCCAATAGGCGGTTCTGAGATGCCTCCGCGCCGCAACTATCTCTTGCATGACAGTACCCCAATAAAACCCGTCTGGTTTCCCAACATAAAGGGGATGGTAGAGTTCTCCTGCCTCCAGAAAAGATTGTCTGAACTGCGCTCTCGCGATGAAACGCCGAATCTATACCGCGTTCAGATCAAAGATTTTGGGACGCTTCTTAGTCAGGCCGATTATACGGAGTTGAAGCGACATCTGCACCAAGTAAGCAGCCTTCTCTCTGAGGAGGCGAGTGGAGACCAGATCCTTTTTTCTTACCTCGGTAGAGGACGATTTATTATATGCTTGAGCAACCACAGCTCAGGGCACGCCGGCAAGACCGCAGAGAACATGCAAAATCGAGTCAACCTTGGACTGTCTCAAGCTCAATCGGCTGGATCAAAGGCGCTGAAACTGAGGATTTCGAACATTTCCAGACCGCGTCCAGCGTCCTCGAATACGACAACACACGATGTGCGGGGCGAGCATTCAATCAATCCAGATGCGCTTGCGCTTGATTTGCCGCGCGTCGATGACATTGAAGAGAGAATTTTTGAGAAAGCCCTCGCTAAGAAAGGACGGTAAGGTGTGTCCTCACAAACTGAATGGGCCCAGCGCACTGAAATTTCCTACCTGCTCACGTCAGTCAAGTATAACTGCTTGCTCAAAGAACAGACAAAGTATCGGTCCATTCAAGAAACATGGAAGAGATGTATGAATTGATGCCTTCGGGTGGCGGCATTCACGAGATCAATTTAGTGTCCTGATGGAGATAAGTAATTGAAAATTAAATATTTACCATGCAATCTGTTTTCAGGTTTAGCTGAAGATGGTTATATTCTGAGGACGATGTAATGAGAGAGTTGCGGCGGATACTTCATGTAGATGATGACGAAGACATTCGAACCATAGCCGACATTGCGCTGAAATTAATTGGTCAATTTGACCTTCTGCAATGTGCTTCTGGCAAACAGGCGACTGAAGAAGCGGAAGCGTTTGGCCCAGACCTTTTCCTTTTGGATTACATGATGCCAGACATGGATGGCAAAGAGACGCTTCGTGAGCTACGTAGCCTGCCCGGCTTAAGTGAGGTGCCCGTCGTCTTCATGACGGCGAGGGTTAACGGAGACTTTTCAAACAGCCTTCGCCGCAATGGTGCTTTGGCTGTCATAGCGAAGCCCTTCGATCCGGTAGACCTTGCCAATCACATACATGCGCTCTGGCTGGCTCACACTGGTTCAGAATCGGAGTACGTTAGGCTGGGTGAGGTGCCCCTAGTTTCCTAGACGCCCGTTTCCTTCAGTTTCTTCTGTCTGATCTCGAAGTCGACACGCGACAGCATGCCATTGTTCGTGTGCTTGCGTTTCAGGTTGTGGAACATCTCGATGTATTCGATGACCTAGTGGGATGAACTGCCTTCCCACCAAACCGTCGCTATTGTTGTGGGCATGGGTGGAAAAGAGGAGCAGGTCACGATGGATATCGAAGTTTTGGACATTGATCTGAGCCGTTACGTCAATACGGACGTTGTCTCATCGCAATTGTTCTGGCGGACGATCTATATCGCCAGGTCGCGGCCTGCGCTTGCGCTGGCTCAGTCTGTCATACGGTCGAATTCTATAGAAAACGTTGAACCGACGCCCAGTTCGCTGACGTAATCGATGGTGCCGTTGTGGCGCTCAACGATCTGCTTGCTGATGTTCAGGCCAAGGCCGGTGCCACCGACTTTACGCACATCGGAAGAATCCACCTGGCTGAACTTGCCAAAAACGCGGTCCTTGGCATCTTTCGGAATGCCCACACCCTCGTCATGGACCGAAATGCGGATGCGGGTGCCAAGGGCTTCCACGCGCACCCTTACCGTACCGCGCTCATGCGAAAACTTCAGGGCGTTTGACAACAGGTTGTTCATCACTTGGATAAGGCGGCTGCGGTCGCCCAAAAACCGGCAATCTTCCTCGCAGTGGATGGTCGTGACTTGGATGCCGAGCTTTCCGGCATAACCTGTGGTGGATTCCACGGCCTCGTCCACCAACTCGTTGGCATTGAGGGGTTTAAAATGGAACACGATCTCGCCAGCTTCGATCTTTTGCAGGTCGAGCAGGTCATCGATCAAGTTAGCGAGCCGATGCCCGTTCTTGGCCGCGATGCCGATGACGCGCTTGAGCTTCTCGGGCACCTCGCCGAGTACGCCGCTGTTTACGAGGTCAAGTGATCCCATGATTGAGGTCAGCGGTGTGCGCAACTCATGGCTGACCGTGGCGAGGAACTGCGACTTGACCTCCAAGGCAGCCTTGGCGCGCTCGTTTTCTTGCTTGATCAGTTGAATCTGTTCAAGCCGCTCCTGGTAGCTGAGGTAGAACTTCGCTGAAATGTCACAAATGAAGTAGAGCACGAAGATGATTGTGAAGAACTCCAACCAGATTGGGGAGTTAAGCGGTGGGAAATAGCGAAACACGTCAAGAAACGCGATGAACAGAAACGCTAAACCATAGATCGACAGACGCAAGAGCAAGATGCCGATCATTTGACTATTGTACATTGCCGCGAAAATCGACGCACAAAGGAGCAAGAAGCTCGGCGTCAAATGCCCGCTCGATGTTTGCTGAACTGCAGTACCGACGATAAAAGCGCTGATCGTGATCGCACTCAGGCCTGTGTTGATAGTGATACGCTTGAGGATTTTCCCGCCTACGACCGGATCTTTACCATCCCAGCCGAGGTGCTTGCGCGCAAGTGCCATATCAAGCAATTCGATAAGAGCTACGGCGCTGTAGAACGCAAGGATTACAATGGGATCAATGTAGAAAAGAGCCAATATGGCCGCAACACAATAACTCAATTGCCGCTTCCAGACGAGCTGGTCGGCAAGGCGCAGGTAGTCCTTGATACTTTGTTCTTGACCGTCCGAGTTGAACCAATCGCCCCGGGTCGCCCAAACTGTGTTAAAGTCCTTCATGCCTACCTCTGACGCAGGTCCGAGGTTAACGCTTATAGCGAAATTGTGTTGAAAATAGACCACTCACAAGGCGGGATGTTGCTTTTCAATTGCGAAAATTTCAAAGCTCTATGACACGTTGATATTGGTTGGGGCCATGGTTCAGTCCGCATTGCAAACCGACTGAGCATTGTCCCCCGTCGAAGGCGCCCGACCACGCGCAGTCAGGCCGCCTCGGAACGGCCATTTTTCGAAGCGACATAGACCCCCGAAAGATCCGGGAATTCAATGTTGGATTGCGGGATCGCGTCAATCGGACCGAAAACCGGAGTGCGCGCCAGGACCGCGTCGCGCTGTTCCCTAACCTTGGCGGTCAGAAGGTGGATAGGCTTTGCCAACCCAGGGTAGCTGCGTGGTTCCATCGCCGGTTTATAACCAAAGTAGCGGCGGTAGAACGCGGCATGCTCGGCACGCACCGGCGCAAGGCCCAGATCGATATCGTAAAACATTATAGCCAGACACGGGATGCGCAGTGCTAAAAAATGCAGCGGCACGCGCTGTTTACGGGCCGCAGGATCGATCACAAAGCGGGTCGAATCGAGCGCCGTCTGTCCGCGTTTGATGTCCTCCAGTATCTCGGGAAACACCTCCAGCGTCGGTGATGTAAGCGACAGACTGGAGATCAGGTGCAGACGCACCGACGCCAACAACTTACCATCCATTTCAATACCGACGTGGACGCAGTTCGCCGTCTCGTCGAATGCGTCGGTCATGATACCGCGCTCGTTTTCGACGACCGACCGTTCGGCGCGATAGCATTTGTAGCGCAGGCGATATACCTCCTCGAGGTCCTCGCTGTCGGTCAGAACCCTGTAGCGCGAGTGCTTCAACGCATCGATGACTTGCTCGTTCATGATCGCTCCTTCCAAGACTGCGCGACTACGGCTTTGCGCGACATACGAGGAGGTCGCTGTAGCCACGATAAACGGAGTCTTGCCTGAGGATTTCGAAGTCCGCTGCGGTGGCAGCCGATGCGATCTCTGCCTCGGTGTGCGTCCAGTAAACACCGTTCTTTTGTGCCTTGAAGATAGCCGTGTTCTGCTTGGCGATTTCTCGTCCCTGCCAAAAGACCCGGAGTGTGCGTGCCAGCCCATGTTCTTTTCTCAAGTGGGAGAAAAGGTAGCTGCGCCAGTCGGCCACGTTCATGTAACGACCAAGATCGATCAGGTAGAGCAAGCCGCCCGGCCGAAGCAACCTACGCATGTCGGCGAGCCGCTGCTCTGGCGCGGGCATTGCGTAAAGCGCGTGTACGCAGATGACAAGATCGGCCGTGCCAGGGGCATCGATGTCTTCGAGCGCAAGGGTCTCATAATTGGTATTGCCGTGCGCTGCCAATTTGGCTCTCGCCAGCCCGATCATGCCTGCGTCGGGTTCGACGAAGTGGATCTCACTGCCGGGGCAGGCGCGAGCCGCGATCTCGGTGTAGTTCCCGGTGCCGCCACCAATGTCATAGATCACTTTCGGTGTCTCAATTGTTTCAAGGAAAGCCTCGAAATCGCGCAGCAGCGCCTGATACTCAGGGTTGTGCTCGGACAGTAGATCATAGGCCGTTGCGTAAGTGCTCCAATCAACACGGACCGAGCGATCACTAGATTCAGACCTACTGAGCATTATGGGGCGGGGCCCCTCAGCACTGGCGTGTGATGGCATAGGAGAACGGCTCCAAGGTTAAATTGGGATTGGCTTTCTGCACGACGTCTTTAGTTAACAATACGTTACGCTGCGAAGCTCACATTGCAAGGCCTTTTATCCACAGTAGAGCGCTCTTGGGTGTAATGTTTCCAATTCTGCAACTAGCAGACGAGCTGAATTCACCATTGGCGCAGGCGTACATGGCGCTCTTTGGGCAACACATCTGTTACAACTAATCTAGGCATCACTACAAAATATGCCTTGAGATCAAAGAACAACCTCCAATTGTGGTGCAGCTCGGCAGATCTCAGAGCCTTTCGGGACCGATGCGGGCTGCCCGGTTCAGACGCGTGACACCGTTAGGCGCGCTCCGCAAAGACCGCGTCTCTCCGCAATAAAATGTGACCAAAAAAAGGCAGAGACGTCAGATTCGGGTGCCAAATTTACCTGATCCGACAAAATACGACCCCAATTATGAGCGATAAAAGAGCGAATCAGACTCACTCAATGGACCCTGAGGTATGATGAAAGTATTAATGGTTGAGGACGATCAGGTAATTCTGGATCTAGTCGCGCATTTTGTTGGTATCGCTATTCACCACAACGTCAACGCAGCCCCTTCGGCAACAGTGGCACGTAAGCCCTCGATTAGTGGCAAGATTTTCAAGCGGCGTGCTCATTCTGGCGAGCCAAGTCATTATATATGCGGAAAATACGAACGCGCGGATGGATAAGGGCGTTTTCTCGCGTAGCGGGCCCAATATCGTTCTTCGCTCCACCGCCTTCTGGCACTTTGTCACCCGGACAAAATTACGCTGACCTAGAGCCTTTTCATGATCGCCCTAGGCGTCTTCATGCTGCTGCCAACTAGTTGTTCTGACGTTAGCAGATGGTTCTGGACAGGGGTGACGCCTGATCGTTTCGCTGATACCGTCGCGGCGTTACACAAAAGGGCGAATCCTCCATGCGGCTACTTTGTTTGACTCTCGCGCTCGTCCTTCTAAACGCCGCGCAGGCGGTGGCGGATGGACGGGTCGCGCTCCTGATCGGAAACGCCAGCTATACCAACCACGATTTCGCTCTCACCAACCCCGGCAACGACGTGCGCGCCCTTGACGACGCCCTCCGCCGCCTCAACTTCGAGGTCCGCTCCGTTATCGACCTATCGCGCGAGGAGATGATGGCCTCGCTCGACTGGCTCAGCGAGACGGCCCGTGACGCCGACATCGCCATGGTCTTCTTCGCCGGACACTCTATTCAAGTCGGGTCCGAAAACTATGCCATCGGCGTCGACTTGGCCGGGCTCTCCGCCCCAGCCGTTGCGCGGTCCAGCATTACAATGACCGAGATCCGCGCCGCGCTCGAAGAGGCCGATGCTGACCTCTCGATGATCGTGCTCGATGCCTGCCGCAACAACCCGCTCGGCGATGCCGAGATCGGCGAGGTGGGGCTCTCCGCCGTCACGGGCGGGGTCGGCACCTTGGTTGCCTACTCCACCGATCCTGGCAATGTAGCTGCCGACGGCATTGGCGACAACAGCACCTTCACGGCGGCTTTGCTCGACCATATCGAAACGCCGGGCCTTGACGTGCGCATCATGTTTGGCCGTGTTCGGCAGGAGGTCGTGCGCGACACCGGCGGCCAGCAAATCCCGTGGGTCGAAGAGGCGGTGATCGGCGAGCATTATCTCGCCCGCGGCGCCCCGCCACTCGACACCGAGCTGCGCATCTGGCGCGAGGTCGTCGAGGCTGGTACTGTCGATGATTACCAGGGCTACCTGAAAGAGTTCCCCGAGGGTCTCTACAAGATCATGGCGGAACTGCGCATCGACGACCTGCGCGGTGTCCCGCTCGAGGCCGGAGACCTTGCCGACGAAGACCTCCCGCAGGCGACCGCCGCACTTGAGATGCTGGGCTATTTCGTGCCGAATGCGCCCGCCACGTCCGACGAGGAGGTCCGCCGCGCCTTCGCTCGCTGGCGCGGGACCCAGCCGGCTGGCGGGCGCACGTTCGACGCGCTGATGCGGGAGGGCGCGCGGACCGCCACTTTCCTCGGCACCTACACCGTCAGCGTCGTGAGAAGCGACCTTGCCCGCCATACCTTGATCCAGGAACAGCTGCGCATCGCCGAGGAAAACCTGGCAGTGGCCGAAGCCGACTTCGGCGACACCCCCGAGGCCCGCGACGTGCTTGCCGACATGCGCCGCCAGGTCGGTGAGATTGGCGAGATAGGGCAGCGGACCGCCGCCAGCCTCGATTCGAGCCGCACCTACTACAACGACCTCGTCGAACAGACCGATCGCCACCTCGTCGCCTACATGTCTGACGAGGCCCAACCGCGCTTTGCCGCCAGCCGCGCCCTGTCCGGTACGTCCAGCCGTGCGCTGGCCGACGCCCGGACATTTTACAGACATCTTGAACTTATGCGGGATGCACCGGACGGGTCCTATGCGTGGTTGGCCGCAATGATGGAGGAGAACTGACCGATGCGACTGCCGATAACCATCCTCGTCACCGTCACGGCGCTTGCCGCATGCGACGTGCCCCAACAGCCAGCGCGTGACGCAATGCCCTGCCCTGCGCCTAAATCCGCTAGCGCCTACGGCGCACCGCGGCCAGCGCCAGCCATGGATGCCCAAATGATCTGCATGAAAGACGCCTGGGCCGAGTCCAAGCGAGAGTTGGCGGAGGCAAAGTCCGTGGCCGTGGCCGAGAACCGCGAGATGCCTCCGAAGATCGATGCTGAGGTCGATGAGGTTCTGAGCCGCAAAGTTGGTGGCGAAACTGACGACGCTCGGCTCGAGCAGCTGCGCGACGCGGTCTCCGATGCCCGCCGTCTCGCCGCGATCGTTTCCGCCGGCTGAGAAGGCGCAAATCAGCCCCTTCGCAAGCTGCAAAGGCTGGCTCACGCTGGCGTCAATTTTATTGAGTGCAGTGAGTGCCATGTGCTGTTGCAGGAGGTGTCGCACTGCTTAGGCTGGCCTCGTTCAGTGCCTCGACACAGACGTTGACCTCCAGCGTGTTCGAGATTCGCCAGGCCAAAACCTTTCTGGTATGCCAGTCCATCATGGCGACGAGATACTGGAACCCGCAGCGCATGGGCAGGTATGCGCGTCATTGCACCTATGGCGAGTAAACGTCTGATATCGCGTTGTCCCAGTGTCCGAACTTCTGGGGGTCGCTCAGACATCCGCGGCGCGGGACAGGTCCATCGGCAGCCTGATAAAGAACGTCGATCCATTGCCGACCTCGCTATCGAAGCCAATCTCGCCATCATGGGCTTGGACAATCTTCTGGGAAATCGTCATGCCCAGACCGGTTCCCTTGCGAGTCACGCCATCGAGACTCGGTAGCTTTGAAAAGCTCTCGAAGACGCTCGCACGCATTTCTTCGGGAATGCCGGGGCCATCATCGGCCACCGAAATCTGCCAGAACCTGCCATCTTCACGCAACCCGACCCTTACGGTGCCGTGGGTCGGGGAATACTTGGCCGCGTTGGATAGAAGATTTGCAAGTACTTGCATCATGCGCTCTGGCGCAACAAAGATCGGTGCGGTTTCCAGATCTGTCTCAAAAGCGAAACTCACATGCAAGTCGCTACCATAGCCCTTGTTTATCTCAACAGCCTCGTTGACGAGGGAGACAAGGTCGACATGCACCTTTTCAATCGGCATCTTGCCTGCACGGAACTTTTCAAGATCAAGGATGTCATCGACCACCAGCAATAGCCGGTCCGTATTGCGCACGGCGATATCCAGAACCGATTGTGCCTTGGGGTCAAAGGTTCCTAGGGCACCGGAATTTAACAGCCTCAGGGATCCATGTATTGAGGTTAAAGGGGTGCGCAGCTCATGGCTGACGATGGATACCGACTCCATCTTAGCACGCTCGATCTGCTTGCGTTCAGTCGAGTCGCGCAGGACCGACACGAACAGCATATTGCCGTCTTCGCCGCGGACAATCCGGGTGCTGATCTCGCCGCTGGTCTCGCCGCGTCGCACGTCAATGCTTACCACCTCTTTCTCGCCCGAGAACAGAGGTGCAACATGAGCTCGGAAATACTTTTCATTCATGTTGGGATCAGCGTCGAGAACGGTCTTGTCGACCAGATCTTTTGCTTTCCAACCGCTGGCCCTGATGGCCGCGTGGTTGGCATAGACCATGTCCAGACTCTCGACACAAAAAATATAGACCTCGTCCTGCAGGTGATCGAACAATGCCTTCAGAAACCGCGCCTGTTCGGCGCGATGGAAATCGGTATTATCGGTGCGGATTTCCACCGTGCGGACAAGGTTCCCATGGTCATCCATCACGGGCACGAGGGTGCACCGTGTGTAGATTCTGGAACCATCGGCAGCTATCTCTTCGTTCTCGCCTGACCAGATGTCGCCCGTTACCAAGGACTTGCGCGCCGCTCTGTATACGGCGTCCGACGCACCGTCGGGATAGATGATAGAGATCGGTTTTCCGACAAGTTCGGAATTCAAGTAACCGTAGCGTCCAGAAAAGTTCTCGTTCACCGATGTAATCACGCCTCCAGAATCTGTCAGGCTGACCAAAGCGTGCCGGTTCAGGGCGGTATATATCAGTTCGATTTCCTGTCCCTGCTTCTGGACGCGCTCGGCATGCAGCTTCAGCAACTGATTTCGACGGTAGACGGCTAGGCCAAGGGTGCCCACCAGCAACAAAGACAAGCTGGCAATCGCGAAATGCGGACCTGAGAAAACCCAGTAAAACCCGTCGTTAAGGAAGAATAGGAGACCCACCGCGACCAAACCGATGGCAATTGACGCGACAGGGAGACCGTAAAGCTGTCTTAATTTTACTTTTTTTCTGTCAAATAAGTTTTCCAAGGATAATCTCCCAACCGTCAAAAAAGCACCGGGCTTCGTACCGCTTACATCACGTTGCCTATCTTACACATCTGGCGAGATTGGGGCAGTAATCGGACGATAGTTGTTTTTCTGTGTGGTCCCGGGTAGCTGCCGGATCTGGCTAGGACGCGTCACGGCAGGACGTATTCGAATACATCGAGATGTTCTACGTCCCGAACCGCGAGCCCACGAACAACGGGATGCTATTGCCCGTTGCCTTCGAGAACAGACCGGAGAAACTGAACGAGGCGGGTGCCTAGGGCAACCAGCGGCACATCAAGATTCATTGCCGCTGCGGCTTCAAACAATCACCCCGTGTCGTTTTCCGCCAAATTTTGAAACGAGACTGGACGAGTGTTGTCGAAATCGGTTACGCGAACGTAGCAAATCGTGAGTGCAAATAATCTGATCGTATTGCAGAGGCTACGAATGAAAATTCTGTCAGTTGTCCTACCAGTAACGTCACAGAACGGAAATTGCACCGCGCATGGCGAAGATCTAGACAGAACTTTCAAGGCGCTAGAAGTCCTTTTGGGCGGACACGGACGCGTTGTGGACTATGTTCTTTTGGTGCCCGCCTGCCGTGAGGCAGAGGTTTCTGATCGCCTGTCACACTATCAGAGTGCTGCATCGGTTCAGCTGCAAGCGTACTCGGATAGCTTGTCCGTTAGTCTCAAGACTACATTTGCGACAAAGGATCCAGATCACCTATGGGCCGTAGTCCCCACAGGTTCGAATATGCCGACCTTCTTTGAAGATCGTGTGTTGCAACTCTTTGAGACTACAGAATCTGATGTGCTGTTTCTCACAGAAGAGAATCGTACGGAATCTCCGTACAAGATTTGTGAAATGAAAGATTTACTACAAGGTTTTGCGGCTGCGCCATCGGTGATTGTGGCAAATAGTGCCACGCTATGTTCGCTGCCACTGGCCTATGCGGATGAGCCACACAAACTCGAACGCCGCCTTTTGTCTGCAGCCCTCGACAAGGGCTTAAAATGTCGTTCGGCGGCTTTGGCCCCAGACACAAAGCCAGCGAGTGCGATTCATACCAGCGCAGATCTCGCGTGTCTTCGACTAAGCTTTCCCGAGTTGTGCTTGACCGCCGAAGATGCTGAAACGCTCGCGACGCTTCAAACGGATACGATTGGGACAGAAGCGATCAAACGTCTTGTTAAGCGCGCCAAATCCGCGCGCCTGAACGTGGCAATCGCACAATCGCTCGCGACGCATCGAGATAATGAAACTGTTCAGCGTTCGGTTTTTGGCGAAGTCGACTGGCAGGCGGCACCAAAACGGATCGTTAGAGTGCCGGATCAACGAATGCCGACACCGCTCTTCACGGTTTTGATCGCGACATTCAATGCCAGCGCTGATCTTGTAGCTACATTGCAGTCCATTCTGGTTCAGAATCGCACTGATATAGAGTGTATCATTGTCGATGGGGGCTCGCGCGATCACACTCTGGACATTGCAGCGGCATGGCCCCATGTGGTGACGCATTGCTTCAGTCACCCGGACAAAGGTCTTTACGATGCCCTGAACAAGGGCCTAGCCGTTGCAAGAGGAACCTTGATCGGGATTGTTGGGGCAGGAGATTGTTACCTGCCAGGCGCTTTGGACCGGGTTGCCTTTGCCCATTACAGCGAACCGGCAGATGTGTTTGGCGGCCAGACAATAGAGCGTGCTCCGGATGGACAGACCCGCAAGCGCAAGGATGAGCCATGGGGGCTGAACGCCTTTGTGAGCGGGGGGCCGGTCGGTCACAATGGCATGTTTGCAACCAGCAAGGCCTATGAACAGATTGGGTCATTTGGTTATGTCTATCCAATGGCCGAGGATACCCGTTGGATGCATCGTGCCATTCACGCGGGGTGTAGCTTTACCTATATTCCGGAACCCGTTGTCTTGTTTCCTTTGACGGGCATGTCGAACAACAATCCAGACCTCGTTTGGCAAGAGGCACATGGGCTTATCAAGCAAAACTTTCCGGGGATAGATCTGAATCGCGAAGACGCACTCAAGCTATTATTTGGTGCCCGCGGATGGTGTCCGCCAGAAGAGATAAAACCGGTTCTCGAACGAAACGAACATGTCCCACTGAACATCAGTGCCGCGCTCGCGCTAAAGGCCGAGCAGGTGCCGCTTGATACGATGCTGGATATTCTCTCCGGAGTCTTGTGGCACGAGGCCGCCGACCTGTACCGCAAGAACGGCTTGCGGTTTGCCGAGACGCGCCCCGATAGGACGCCACTGCTGTCCATCGTCCTGCCCAGCTACAACGTCGGGAAATACTTGGGCAAAGCACTCTTGAGTATCCTCCTGCAGGACATGGAAGATCTGGAGGTTATTGTCGTCAACGACGGGGCAACGGACCACACCCCCTGTGTTGCCGCAGCATTCGCTGCGATCGACAAACGGGTGAGGATCATCTCCCAGAAAAATCAGGGGCTTTCGCAAGCGCGCCTGAGCGGCATCCCGCATTGCCGAGGCGATTATGTATGGTTCATCGATTCAGACGATTTCTTGCGTGAGGATTGTCTGGGACGGATCGAGGAAATCCTGAGGCGAGAACGCCCTGATACCTATATGGTCCACTTTGCATATATTGATGAGCACGACGTTATTGATAACGGCCCGATTGCGCCGAGGGATTGGACCGGACTTGTGCTTGACCCTGTCAACACGCCTCAAGCGTATTGCACACTTGCGGGTTGGAACGCTCAAACATGGCGGTTTATCCTGCGTCGTGACATGTTCCACGAGCATGATCTGTCTTTTCCGGTCGGATATTACTACGAAGACCACCATTTCGCGATGAAGCTTCTGTCGCGAACCCGCAGTTTGTTTGTCGACCCTGCCGTGAGTTATGTGTACCTGCGCCGAGGCAATTCCATCTCCGCTGAAAAGAGCCGCCGGGTTTTTGACTTTCTTCACATTCGACGCATGTGCCTGAATTTCCTCAAAGAAGAGGGACTTTTGGAACGTATGGCACCGCTTGCGCAGTCATATCTGTTGCCAGTGGGCTTTATCCGACATCACGTCGCCGCAGAATATGTCTCAGAGTTTCTTCACGCCCTGCTCAGCGACACAAATGCGCAAGAAGTTCGGCAGTTTCTACATCATGCGAGCTCAGATGATTTCGCCCTTTTACAGGAATACGCTCCAGAGTGGGTTTCCGATCTCGCTCGAACTCCGGATACATCAATGTATGCCGAACTTGCCATAGCCGCTGTGGCATCCAACTTGCCTGCGATGCAGCCGAAAAGTGCCATACATCCGATATCGAGAACATTGCCGCAGCACGCGATTGTCGGTGTCTTTAGTGTTGAATTGGCGAATGGCCCGCAAACGCCTCAGGGATTGTCCCATTGGTGCTGGACGCGCGAGGAGAGTTTCTTTCTTCGTGTGTGCACGCGATACATTTCAAAGCCGATTATCCAACTTCGCTTTCGCAATATGGTCGAAGAACAGTTGATCCTGATCGAAGGTCCGGGATTGATACACAGTTGCCCAACGGTCTCAACCAACCTAGACGATGTCCAGCAAGTGGCGGTCCCGCTGTCACCTGACCCAGATTATCAGGTCATCCGTCTGCGGATTCAAGGCGCAACCCAAGTTGATGCACGCAAAGTGGGTATCATGCTAGAGGCCGTGGATCTGACAGATGGCGAACTCGGACGCTATCTCTCTCCGGACGTGACGCAAACCGTGCCGAAAGTGCGGGCACCGAGTTCGTCAAATGTGTCCCAATTGAATGCCGATGTGCGGGTTCGTCCCGAAAACCGTCCCTACGTTCTAGTAGGTGAAAATTGCAACATCGCAGGCACATTTGTCTTTGAACGTGGTGTTGGCCAGATCACAATCGGTGACGGGACGTCGATTGGCGGGGGATGCATGCTGATATGCGCCCAACCAGAGGGGATTCATATTGGGCGAAACGTGATGTTGTCTTGGGACGTCGTCGTTTCCGATAATGACTCTCACGCGACATCGCGACAGTTGCGGGAAACCGATGCGCGTGACTGGCTGACCGGAGAACAGCGCCGGAACTTGGGCGTTTACAAGAACTGGTATGGCGTCCACACAGGCAAAGTCACGATCGGAGATGGAGTTTGGATCGGCTTTGGCAGCACGATCTTGAAAGGTGTAACCATCGGCGAGGGCGCTATCGTCGCAGCCCAGTCTGTGGTCACAAAGGATGTTCCAGCTTTCAGTATCGTAGGAGGTAATCCTGCTCAAATTCTGAAACGCGATGAGGCCACCGAAGCGAGGGCCATTGAGAAGAAGAGAAGAAGTTTTCCGGACTTCGTTTTGCCCGAAGTAACCTTCACCAAGCCCGAGTCTCAGGGATAAATCGGATGGGGGATGCGTGCACATATCCGATGACGTGGGAAGAGGCGGTTCGATGGCTCTGTGAGCATCCCGACCAGAATAAGCGTGATCTGGCGCGTGCCTGCTACTTCGATGGCTCCCCTACAGACGCGGCAAAGCGGTTTCACGTGAGCAAGGAATGGGAGATTGTCCGTAGCCTCTTGCCCGAAACAGTTGGCACTGCGCTCGATCTTGGCGCGGGGCGTGGAATCTCGAGCTATGCACTTGCGAAGGATGGCTGGACCGTGACGGCTCTGGAACCGAACGATAGCTCCTTCATTGGGGCCGGTGCTATCAAAACCATTGCTTCGGAAACCAGTTTGCCGATCACAGTGGCGCTTGCAATGGCGGAAGACTTGCCCTTCCCAGAAAGCAGCTTTGATTTGATCCATTGCCGCCAAGCATTGCACCACGCTGGTGATCTGCACAAAATGGTCTCTGAGGCGATGCGCGTACTGAGGGCCGGAGGCACCTTTTTAGCAACCCGTGAGCATGTTTTGACACGTAAGAGCGACCTGAGGGTGTTTCAGGATACGCACCCGCTACACCACCTGTATGGCGGAGAATATGCCTACACATTGGATGAGTACCGCGCGGCCTTCGCTGCGCAATCACCATCGCGGATCGAGGAGTTCAGTCCCTATCAGAGCGAATTGAACTTCTTTCCCGACAATCTTGACGCGGAGCGTCATCGCCTCGCGCGGATCGCAGGGGTCAAACCGGATCAGATTCCAGATTTTGTCTTCAAGATCCGCGATCACTACGACTCCAACCCGGGCCGCCTCTATTCGTTCAGGGTAACCAAATGACACGAAATTTTCTCGTCACGGGTGCAGCAGGGTTCATTGGGCGTAACGTCATGCAACAACTGCAGTCGCAGGGTATCAAGGTCAGTGCGATCTTTAATACGCCACCTGACCCGCAGGATATTAACAAAGTGACTGACTGGCGGGACGGAGGGGTGACCGAAGCAAACTTGTCCGACCTCATGCCCGACTGTTCTGTGATCATTCACTGTGCGGGCAGCGGATCAGTGGCCCACTCTCTGAACGCCCCGGCTGAGGACTTTCAGAGTAACGTTATCACCATGCAACTGGTTCTGGAGGCGGCGCGTCGGCAGGGTGGGGTTTCTGTCGTTTTCCCATCCAGCGCAGGGGTGTATGGCGCGGTCGACACGATGCCGATCCGCGTTGATACGCCAAATCACCCCGTTTCACCTTACGGCGTAAACAAGCTGATTGCTGAGTTGCTGGTTCAGCAATATGGGCGCCATTTCAACGTGCCGGCGACCATTGTACGCCTGTTTTCCGTTTACGGACCGCAGTTGCGCAAACAGTTGTTGTGGGATGCTTGCTGCAAACTTGGCAAAGGCGATGCACTCTTCTTTGGAACGGGCGAGGAAACGCGAGACTGGGTTCACGTTGAGGATGCGGCGCGGTTGTTGATCCGGGCGGCAGATGTGGCGTCACCGGACTGCGTGATCGTGAATGGCGGCACGGGCGCATCCGTCACGATTCGCCGAATGATCGAGGGTCTCGCTGAGCGGATGGGTATTGGGGCGGAGATCCGGTTCAATCAACAGACCCGCGCCGGTGATCCAAAGCATTACGCCGCTGACATCTCAGAGGCATTGGCAACCGGCTGGACGCCCCAGAAGGATCTCGAGCAGGGGTTAGACGACTATGTCGCGTGGTTTCTGCGCGAAATGGCCCAGCAGGACAAAGACGGATAAAGAGAACCATGTATCAAGTCGGCCTGAGCTTTGACCTGAATGAAAACTGGATCGGAGGTAGCTACTACATCCGCAGTCTCGTCTCTGCGTTCGCGCTGCTGCCTGCTGACGAACAGCCGATGCTGACCCTCATCAGCCGCAACAAGGACTCCGTGAGTTTTATCCAAGAGGTGGGTTACACCAAACTGCAATGGGTGCATCCGGATCAATTTCACGCGCAGCCCGATGCGTTTCCCTTTGATGCCATTTTCCCTTGGGCCGATCCAAACCAAGCCTATCGGACCGTGTCGTGGATACCGGACTTTCAGGAACTCCACCTGCCCTTCTATTTTACCGATGCGGAAATTGCGGCGCGGCGTCATCACCACCGTCTGCGCTTTGCCACGTCGGGTCTTGTGGTCAGCAGTGACTCGGTGAGCAAGGATGTGGCCCGGTTCTATCCCGGCGAATGTCCGAATGTTGCCGTGGTCCGCTTTGCATCCTTTGACGGATTTGACGACAGCAAGATAGATCAGGTTCGCACAGCCTACGGCCTTACGGGCCCCTATGTCATGTGCGCCAATCAGGTTTGGGTTCACAAGAACCATATCCTCGTGATCAAGGCGCTGTCTCTGCTCAAGACCAAGGGCGTAGATGTGACCGTTTGTTTCACCGGAAATGAGAGTGATTACCGTGTCACAGGATATGCCAAGTTTCTCAAGCAGATGGCCGAAGAATGGGGCGTCTCGGACAATTTGAAATTCCTCGGTTTCATCCCACGGAGCGACCAGTTGAGTTTGATGAAAGGGGCCAGATACGTGATCCAACCGTCGTTGTTCGAAGGTTGGTCAACGGTGATCGAGGATGCCAAGGCCATGCAGCAATTTGTCGTCGCTTCCGACTTGCCGGTGCATCAGGAGCAACTCGACGCGAATTGCCGTTTCTTTCCCCGCCACAACCCCGAGGCACTGGCCGCCATCATGCTTGAATTCGCCCGGACCTCTCCGGAAATCACGCGAGACAATGACTATGCTGACCGTCGCCGACAGTTTGGTCGCGACATGCTCGCCGCCTTTCAGCGCTTTTCCAACGGCCCTCGAATGCAAGGGGCCCAACGTCTGTCCGCCTCGGATGTGGCCGCGCTCTCAGATGAAAACTTCGCCAGCGCGTGACGGGCGACAGATCAGGCGCAATTTCCCACCCGACTAAGGCCTGTCCAATATTGTTCGGGTCTGTATAACGGGAAATGACAGGCACCGGGGCTTACTTGAGAAGTGGAATAACATATGAGCAGACTTTACCTTGATATGAAGTTTATCGGCGAAGTGCCCAACGCCTATCGTATGGGCGCCGACGAACTTGCAGGCGTATCAGGGATGAACCTCGGTAATTTTGTTTTTCGACATGCCCTCAGATTTCTTGTCGCAGAGTTGGATAGCTTTACCTGTGTTACCGGCCTTGAATTCCGCGACATGATTCAACATGAGCCACCCGAGACTGTCTTGGTTTCTTGCGCAAACTGGCTCGGCACATCTGACATGGATGAGCAGTTCAATGGTGGCAGAGCCTCGATCATTGAGAAAGCAGATTGCCCTGTGATTGCTTTCGGGCTTGGAGTTCAGGCACCGCTGAGCGCAACAGGAAAGCCAGTCTCTCTTCGTCCCAATACGGTCCGCCTCGCAAAGGTCATGTCAGAACGCTGTAAGCAACTGAGCGTTCGTGATGAGTTGACACGCATGACACTCGAAGCAAATGGGATCGACAATGCAGTGGTTACTGGTTGCCCCTCAGGTTTTATCAATTGCGATCCTCACCTAGGTGCAAAAAGTGGAAAGCTCGCCTTGGATCTCAGCCAAAGTTTGCTCGACTGGAAAGATGTTCGAAGTGCAATTTCCGAGGTCACAGGGGGGCATCCTGAGTCTGGAAAAGTGCTATCTAAACAGATTGAAATGCTGGAAGGCACCCCAGCTTTCTATATTGTTCAAACTCCCATGCACCTGAAGTTCTTGATCGAAGACCGCGCTCAGATTGGTGATATCTATCGAAAAAATAATCCCTTTATGAAAGAAAGCGGCCGTCTCACCCGAACACTCAAGTCAAAAATCCTCCATTTTTCGAGTGTTGACGCTTGGATGGATTTTTCACGCACCTGCGATCTATCGGTTGGAATGCGCATCCACGGCACGGTAGTGCCGTTGCAAGCTGGTATTCCATCTGTGTTGATTGCCCATGACTCGCGTACAATCGGGCTAGCCGATATCATGTCTGTCCCGCATATTTCGCCCGAAACGTTCCTCGAAATAGCAGCCATTGGACCGCAGGCGCTATTTGAGACTTTTGCAGAGCAAATCGCCAACTATGACGCCAACCGCAAGACGTTGGCGCAGACAATGCAGGATTATCTGGTTGCGAACGGTCTCACACCCCATGAGGCGCTCAACGGTCTTCTGGCATGACCCTTTGAAATCGAGGTTTTGACAGTGACTGAGGTGGGGTAGGACGATCAAGTCATCAGACGACGGGTTCGATTTAACGATGAATCGGACCCATCGACAGCATTCATGATCTGCACCAAACCAACGTCTGACCTGCGTGTCGTTGTTTTCTCACGCTTAATCCCGAGTGTCCGAAACCTCCCCTCCAGCGTATCAGCGAGAGACCATCTGGCGGAGTTTTCTTACGGGTGACGTGAGCCGCCAGGATGTCGAGGTCAGAATCTCGATGATCTGGTGACGGAGACCTGCGTTTTCTTCAGTGAGTTCCGCGATCCGTTGCTGCTGGTTGTCGCGATCCTTTAGCATCTGTGCGAAGTCAGATGACGGTAGTGTCTTGGTTGATTGCAGGCTTCGAGCCTGCTGTTCGGCGCGTTTCAACCGCGCCTCCAGGTCCCGCGCACGTGCCTCGGCGTGCTGCGCCCTTGTCGTGGCCTCCCAAGCGGTGCCACGCAGCAGTTCCAGCCAGCGCTCGCGCTCTGATACGGCGCGCTCACCTGTGCTGACACGCTCTTGCAGCGCGCGCGCCTGATCCAGCACCAAGGCTAGATGCTGTGGTTGCAGGCAGGTCGGAGCCGCCTGCGTCACACCAATCCGTTCCAGCGCGCTTTGAATCTCTGTCAGATCTTTGCTTTGTTGAAAAAGCACTTGGCCAATGATCGTAGGCAATCCGATTTCAGGCGCGGAAGGTCGCAGATCCGGCACAGTATCGACATCGCCCAAAATGGTCGCAAGGAGAGTCTTGGCCTCAGCCGTTGCATCCGTTTCCAGACAAATCCGATGCTCCGGATTGACAGAGATCAGATCGACGATCCTTTGCCCCTCTGCGGCCCAAATCTCAGCTTCCACATTGACCGGCTTGTCCGCTTGTGCGGCACACTCAGTCAGGCGTCTCACAAGGCTGTCATAGAGAACGAGCACCTTGCTGTTCTGGTCAGGCATATCCTCGACCGGCACAAGTTTTACGGCCCGGCGCGGCAGCACGGCCCCCGCCCAGCCCAGAACATCCTGATCTGGCACCGACGACAGATTGACGAGCCTCACGAGATCCAGACCCATATCACATATCCCTTGGCCGCATCATTTCCCCGTGCCACATCCCGTTCCAGTCAAAGATCACAATATGCACAGCTTTGTTCCATAGTTAATCGTAGTGGATCGAGCAATACCACGCCTCGGATACTTGGACGCCCATACCCAGACGGCTGGCTTTACCCTTTGGGTATTGCAGGGATTAAAAAGTGTCAGGATCTCGCGTAGATATCTTCATATCTTATGATGTCATCCTCGCCGAGATAACTGCCGGTTTGCACTTCGATCAGGACCATCGGCACCTTGCCCGGATTTTCCATGCGGTGAACTGCGCCGAGCGGGATATAGACCGATTGGTTTTCACTCACCAGCTTGACCTCGTCATCAACCGTGACGCGGGCGGTTCCCTCGACCACTATCCAATGTTCCGAGCGATGATGATGGCTCTGCAGGCTGAGCGCCGCGCCGGGGTGGACATGGATGCGCTTGACCTGAAACCGTGTGCCCACCACGAGGCTCTCGAACCAGCCCCAAGGGCGGTAGTCACGCGGTAGGATCTCCGCTTGAACCGCACCCTTGGCCTTGAGAGCGGCCACAGCCCGTTTCACATCCTGCGCTCGGTCCTTGTGCGCGACCAAGACTGCATCGGGCATGGCCACGGCGATAATATCCGTCAGGCCGATCCCGACCAAGGCCTGCTGACCGTCCTCGGCTCGCAACAGGGTGTCGGTGCATTCGAGCGCCGTTGCCGGGCCCGAGGTCACAACGCCATCCGCGTCCGGCCCGCCCTCGCGCCAGACCGCGTCCCAGCCCCCCAGATCAGACCATCCGCCGCCATAGGGCACCACAGTCAGATTAGCGGCCTTTTCCATAACCGCATAGTCAATCGAGATATCGGCGCAATCCCTCCAAGGCTTTGCCGCCAAACGCAGAAAACCGAGGTCCTTTTCGGCGCCCTCAAGCGATGCCTGCACCGACGCCAACAGCGCTGGCTGATGGGTCTCAAAGGCGGCCAGGATCGCATCGGTCGAGAACAGGAAAATCCCGGCATTCCAGAGATGCATCCCCCCTGAAAGCAGCTTTTGCGCAGTGACCATATCCGGCTTTTCAACGAAACCCTGCAAAGGTTGCGGCACAGGCGCAAACGCCGCCCCCGGCGCATTCGACAGGGCGAGCCAGCCATAGCCCGTCTCGGCGCGTTCCGGACGGATGCCAAAGGTCACAAGCTGCCCCGCTTCCGCCGCTGGAACTGCGGCCAACACAGCAGCGCGAAAGGCCTCTGCATCGGGGATAACGTGATCCGACGGCGCCACCAGCATGAGCGCTCCGGGCGCGCGCGCGTGCAGTTCCAGCGCTCCTGCCAGAATGGCAGGTGCGGTATTGCGCCCCTCCGGCTCAATCAGCGTGGTGGCAGCCGCGATTTCGACACCGGCCAGTTGCTCCAACACCACAAAACGGTAGTCCGAGGCGGTTATGACCATCGGCGCGGCAAAACCCGCCCCCGATAGCCGCCGGGCCGAGGCCTGAAACAAGCTCTCTTCGCCGGTCAGCTTGGTGAATTGCTTGGGATAGCTCTTGCGTGACAAGGGCCAGAGCCGGGTGCCAGAGCCGCCGCAGAGCAAGAGTGGGTAAATATCCTGTGGCATGGTCAAAACCTCCCTTAATCCGCGTCAACGGCGAAAATCACCCTGATGCTCCAGAAACCAATGATAAGTGTCTGTGAGTCCCGCTTCCAGTCCTATTCGAGCCCGCCAGCCCATCTGTGCCAGACGGCTGACATCCATCAATTTGCGCAGCGTTCCATCCGGTTTGCTCGGGTCAGTAACGATCCGGCCCTGATAGCCCGTGACGCGCGCCACCATCTGCGCCAATTCCAAGATGCTCACATCGCTGCCGGTGCCCACGTTGATATGGCTCAGCATCGGCTCCGTGTTGGCGTCATAGGTCGGCTTGTCGAGGTCCAGCACGAACAGCGCGGCCTCAGCCATGTCGTCGACATGCAGCAATTCCCGCATCGGCTTGCCTGATCCCCAGATCGTGACCTCCTCGCGCCCTTCTTTCACGGCCTCATGAAAGCGGCGGATGAGAGCAGGCAGGACATGGCTATTCTCCGGATGAAAATTATCGCCCGGACCATAAAGATTGGTGGGCATGACCGAGCGGTAATCAGTGCCATGCTGGCGATTGTAGCTCTCACAGAGCTTGATACCGGCGATCTTGGCGATGGCATAGGGCTCGTTGGTGGGTTCGAGCGTGCCCGTGAGCAACGCATCTTCGCGCATCGGCTGCGGCACCGCCTTGGGGTAAATGCAGCTCGATCCGAGCTGCAACAGCCGCCGCACCCCGGCGGCAAAGGCCTGATGGATCACGTTGCATTCGATCATCAGGTTGTCATAGATAAAATCCGCCGGATAAGTGTTGTTGGCATGAATCCCGCCAACCCGAGCAGCCGCCAGAACCACCACATCTGGGCGTTCCCTTTGCATGAAATTCTGCACTGCCGCCTGATTGGTCAGGTCCAATTCGGCATGGGTGGCGGTCACTAGGGTCAGGTCTTCTCCTGCCTCCTGCCGCAGCTTGAGGCGCCTCAGGATCGCGCCGCCCACCATGCCCCTATGCCCGGCCACATAGACACGCATGGCGCTCATCCGTTCTCGAAGCTGACCGGAAGGTCCATGCCATGCTCTTTCAAGAGCGCATGCCGTCGTGCGGTCCTCAGATCCTCCGCTACCATTTCGGCACACATTTGTTGTGCGGTGATCTCGGGCACCCAGCCCAGTTTTTCCTTGGCTTTGCTGGGGTCGCCAAGCAGCGTTTCGACCTCTGCGGGTCGGAAATAGCGCGGGTCGATCCGCATGATCACATCGCCCGGTTTGATGGCTGGGGCCATAGCGCCCGTTATCGCTGTGACAGTGGCGGTTTCGGTCACGCCCTCACCGGTAAACTCGAGTTCAATCCCCAATTCCCGCGCACTCCAGATGATGAACTCGCGCACCGAATATTGCACGCCCGTCGCGATCACGAAGTCATCTGGCGCCTCTTGTTGCAGCATCATCCACTGCATACGCACGTAATCCTTGGCATGGCCCCAATCGCGCAAACTGTCGATATTGCCCATATATAGACAATCCTCGAGGCCCTGCGCTATATTTGCCAATCCACGGGTGATCTTGCGGGTCACAAAGGTCTCGCCGCGCCGGGGGCTCTCGTGGTTGAAGAGGATGCCGTTGCAGGCATAGATGCCATAGGCCTCACGGTAATTGACCGTGATCCAATAGGCATACATCTTGGCCACCGCATAGGGGCTGCGCGGGTGGAATGGGGTTGTCTCACGCTGCGGAATCTCTTGCACCAACCCGTAAAGTTCCGAGGTTGAGGCCTGATAGAACCGCGTTTTTTGCTCGAGCCCCAGAAACCGGATCGCCTCCAAGAGGCGCAGCGTGCCCATAGCATCGACGTCCGCCGTATACTCGGGAGCCTCAAAGCTGACCGCGACATGGCTCTGCGCGCCGAGGTTGTAAACCTCGTCTGGCTGCACCTCGCTCAGGATGCGGGTCAGGTTGGAACTATCTGTCAAGTCCCCGTAATGTAAGCGAAAATTACCGTTTCCAACATGCGGATCCTGATAGATATGGTCCAAACGCTGGGTGTTGAACAGGGAGGCGCGGCGTTTGATGCCGTGGACTTCGTAGCCTTTATCCAGCAAAAACTCTGCCAGATAGGAGCCATCCTGACCCGTCACCCCGGTGATGAGCGCTCTTTTCATCCCGTCATCTCTCCGCTTTCCAGAAAAACCAAACCTGCTTTTGACACGGACCTTACAGCATATAGAGCAGGCCACATCAAGCGCCCAGCACCAAATATGGTGGGGGAGGCGATCAAAGAGCGTCAGAGCGCAACCAGAGCGGTGTTTTCCGGGTCAGCGGAAAGACCCTGAACCGGGTCCGCACCGGCAAAAAGCCAGGCCCATTACCGCCCGCCGCGACGGGATTGGACCGCTCAGGGGGTCGTACGGTGTGTACGCGGTTTCCGTACAGACCTTGTGTACCCTCCGCGCCAAGCCCCGAGCCCGGTCAAAATCGCCCCCTCTTTTTGCCCCTGTCGCTGCCAAAAATCAAAAACCGGGGTCCTACAAATCACTTGTTGACGGACATGCGATGCGGATTTTTCGCGTTGCGGCATCTACGGAAATTTGCGAGGTTCCTACGAATTTAATCCGAAGGAAACATACCGGAAATGACGGATCGTCCCAAAATAATCCTTCATGCAGGTTTTCCTAAATGCGGCACATCTACTTTGCAAAAGCTATTCTGCGTAGACGGACATCGCGTTGCGCGATCCATGGGGTTGGTCTGGATCGGACATGGGATCAAACTCTGGGCGAATGGAGCACCCGCTACGGAAATAATGTACGACAAAGAAGGCTCGCTCACGAATTTGGCGGCGCTAGATACTGAAGCAGACAAGACGTACTTTCTCTCGTCCGAGGCACTTTGCAGTTATGACTACATGCTTGAAGCCATTTCAAAGAAATTTGAAATTGACCACATTGTAATGACGGTACGCATGCCCGTGCCGATGATTTTGTCCGAGTATTGCTGGAGTGGCTGGTTGTATCGCGCACCGAGGCAAATTTACTTGGATGGACGTCTTGAGTCGATGACGCGAACCATTGAGCGCCTAAGAGAGTTTGGCCCTGTTGTAGTTTGTCCGATCGAGCCTTCAAAATTTCCGTCTCGGTTTTGTGACGCCATCGCGCCAACAGCACCAAGTGACATAGAAGAGATTGCAAAAGACGCTGGTGACGTGAATGTATCGATTCCGCCCTGCCTGGCTGAAGCGTTAAATGAAGCCATAACAGCGTTGAACATGGAACCAGTTCCGGGACCGATGCGCCGCTATTTTGTCAATGCTGCAATGGAGAACAAAGGCCCTGAGGAATTTCGGAGTTATATGCCGGATGCTTTTCATTCTGTCTTGAATAATGCCGACTTTGTTGAAGCTGAGATTGAAAAATACAGACAAATGCTTGAGGGTGCTGGTCTGTCAAATGCGACCGCACGAGAAGCGCTCGAACTTAGCAAAGATCGTCTAACCGAATTGGCAAAACTTCCGGTTGCAGACCCTAGTATTCGAACTCACCTGCGCGAGCATGCAGGTTTTATCTTGGATAAAGTCCGCGCATCCCATCCTGAAGCGATACCAGCCTAACCGTCGCGTTAAACTCTCTTTATTTGATACTATTTTTCAATGGGGTAGCCGCATATTTGTGCAAGATTACGAATCACTTCTTGTGAGTACTTAATGTTACCATGGTGCGTATCTTGAGATTTTGCGACGAGGAATTCAGGCTTTAGAAAGCCGCCCTCGGTCACATCATCCGGCGTTGATCCTCACAGTCCGGATCGGTATGGCTAGGGTCAGGCGAACGGGAGCCTGAGGGGTGGGGTTGATGATCAAGGTTCATGCCTTCGGGGAGTATGCGCACCGTCAGCCGCTGGCCTATGCGCCGATCCGCGAGGCCGTTGCGGCGACGGTTCAGGTCTGCGAGGCCTTTGACGAGGCCGATATCATCCTCTTGGCCCATAGCAAGGATCTGAGCCGATATGCCGAAACGCTGGGGACGCGGATGGGGGCGGGTCAGCGCTTGGTTCTGCTCTCGGAAGAGCCATTCTGGGACAGTGTCTGGGCTGACGACCCTCTGACGCGGGAGCAGAGCGTCGAGACCGCGTTGGGGTCTTCGCCGTTCGTGTTTCTCAACCATGTCACGTCAGACATTTATGCGTTTGACCGGATTCCGTATTTCCTGCTGACAGATTATGCCTATGCGACCTGCTTTGCCTGTTGGTTCAAGGACAATGCCCGGCTCTCGACCGGGGATTGGGCGCGGCGGTTTGCGGCCGCAGAGTGGGATCTGGCGTTTGTCGCGGAATATCGCGATGAGCCGCGATTCGATGTGGCCTATCCAGAGGCGGGGCTGATTGGTCTGGGGCGGTGGCGGACCCGTCTGGCACTGGGCTGCAATGACGGCAGGGTGCTGCGCATGGGTGCGGGGTGGAACACGCTGCCGCGCCGGCAGACCCTGCCCGACTGGCATCTGGAGAAGTATCTCGATCTCAACGGTCGCTGCGCCGTGCTCTCGGCTGTCGAGAACACATATCATCGCTGCTACATCACGGAAAAGGTGTTCGACAGCCTCGCGATCGGTGCGATGCCGCTCTATGTGGCCGGGCGGGACCACAGGATCCGGGAGTTGGTGCCGGAGGGGGCCTTTGTCGATCTGCATGGCATGACGCCGGAGGATGCGGCGGCGCGGGTCAGCGGCTACCGCGCCGACACGGCGGATCTCTCGGCCTATTGCGAGGCGCAGGCGCGGATGTCGGACCTGTTCAATGCACCGTCACTTTTGCGTGCGGAGTATGACCGTTTGGCGCAGGCGCTGACGCGCAACCTTGCGGCTCTGATCTGAGGCGCGGCTTTATCTGAGGCGTTGCAAGAGGCGGCGCAGCGGCGTGGTCAGTCTCCAACTCCGCGAGGTGAGGACCGCCGTGAGCTGCGCCTGAGCATCGGCCAATTGCTGTTCGAGCGTTTCGAGACGTGTGGCATAGGCCGCAAGATCCGCCTCCTGCTGGTGGCGGGCGGCGTATTGCGTCTCAAGCGCGCGCTGGACCTGATGCAATTGCGCGAGCAACAGGCGCTCGTTGGGGGTGGCGTGAGCGGACTGCGCCACATCTTCGGTCGTTTTGTGCATGGCCTCTCCTGTCCGTCAGGTCCGACTTTAGCCCGCGGCCCAAGGGGCTGTCCATTGGCATGATCACGGGTGGGTCATACGGGTCGCAGAGGGCGAGATTGGCCGCCGGTTACGCTGCAATCCCATAGTCCAGAAACCGGATCATCGTGTCGCCATAGCGCCGCTCTTCCAGCAAGCGCATACCGTCTGGAGGGGTGATTGTGGCGCTTTCCTCCCAGACGATCAGCGCGCCCGTGGCGATCCATCCCCCCGCGCAGGCCGCTGTGAGGGCCGCTTCGCCCAAGCCCTTGGCATAGGGCGGATCGAGAAAGATCAGGTCATGCGGGGGGCCGGGATTCCGGCCGGGTTTGCGGGCATCCAAGGGAAAAATCCGCGTCTCGCGCTCTGCCCGGCAGAGCCCGATATTCTGCCGGAGCAGAGACAGCGCCTTGCGCCCGCTCTCGATGAAGCTGACCGCCTCTGCGCCACGCGACAGCGCCTCGAGCCCGAGCGCGCCGGTGCCTGCGAAGAGGTCGAGCACCCGGGCGCCTGTGACGGGATCGCCGTAGCCGCCCGCCAAGACGTTGAAGAGGCTCTCGCGCACCCGGTCGGAGGTGGGGCGCAGATGGGCTGCGACATCCCCCTTGCCGAGACTGGCGAGCGCCCGCCCGCGATGCGTGCCGCCGATGATCCTCACGGTTTCAGCAGCGGTTTCAGATCGGTGCCGGCATCCGCCACGATGGCAGGGTCGGCGGATTTGCCCGCATCAATCAGCCGCTTGCCCACCATATAGGCGCGCGGATCGTTCATGGCGTCCACAGCCAAGAGGTGCTCGCCCTTGTAATACCAGAACGACACCGCCTCGCCCCCGTCGCGGGTCACGATCCGGTCATAGCCGGTGCTGAGCCCGGCGATTTGCAGTTTGACATCGTATTGATCCGACCAGAACCACGGCTTGGGCACATAGGGCGTCTGCGCCCCCATGATATTGCCCGCCACACATTCGGCCATGTCGATGGCATTCGGCACGCTCTCAAGGCGCAGACGATCCGCCTGATGCGGAAAGGAGGCACAATCGCCCACTGCCCAGATCGCCGGATCGGAGGTGCGCCCCTGGGCATCCACGGCGATCCCGTTGTCGACCGCCAGCCCTGCGGCCTGGGCCAGAGTGGTATCCGGCACAATGCCCACGCCGACGATGACCATATCGACGGCCAGATCGGTCCCGTCGGTCAGCCGCGCACCGCGCACCTGTTCATCCCCCAAGAGCCGCTCCAGACCGACGCCCTCGCGGATATCGACACCGTGTCGGCGATGCAGCGCGCGGAAGTAATCCGAGGTCTCCTTGGCCGCCACGCGTTGCAAGATCCGCTCTGCCATCTCGACCAGCACCACCTGCAGGCCACGCGACGCCGCCACCGCCGCCGCCTCGAGCCCGATATAGCCACCGCCGACGATGAGCACCCTCGCCCCCTGCAGAAATCCCGGCGCCATGGCATCGACATCCGCCAGCGTGCGCACCACATGCACGCCGTCCAAATCGCCGCCAATCGCCGCAGGCAGGCGACGTGGCACCGATCCGGTGGCCAGCACAAGATGCGTATAGGGCAGACGCTCTTGATCCATCATCACCTCCTGGGCGGCCCGGTCAATCGCGGTCACACGGGTATCGATGCGCAGATCAATCCCAGCCTCTGCATAATAACTCTCGGGGCGCAGATAGAGACGCTCCAGAGCCATTTCGCCCAAAAGGTATTTTTTGGACAGGGGCGGGCGTTGATAGGGGGGGGCGGGTTCATCGCCAATCAGCGTGACCGCACCCTCATAGCCATCATTGCGCAGCTTTGCCACCAACGACGCGCCCGCCTGTCCGGCCCCGATCACCACAACCCCTGTCATCTCGTTCTCCTGACTTTCCCGTGGTCACTTGCCTATCATCCGCCTATACCTACATCCATCTCGAAACCACCTGATAGACAAGGAACGACCATGACCCTTTCCACTGGCGACAAACTGCCCGATGCGACCCTGCTGCGCGTGGGTGAAAAAGGCCCCGAAGGTGTAAATCTCAAGAGCCTCACCGCTGGCCGCAAAGTCGTGATCTTTGCCGTGCCCGGTGCTTATACGCCGACATGCTCGTCGGCACATGTCCCGAGTTTTGTGCGGACCAAGGCAGAGTTCGACGCCAAGGGCGTGGATGAGATCGTCTGTCTCAGCGTGAATGACCCCTTTGTGATGAAGGCCTGGGGCGAGGCGACCGGAGCGACCGAGGCGGGTCTGACCATGCTGGCCGACCCGGAAAGCGCCTTTACCAAGTCCATCGGCATGGAGTTTGACGCGCCCCCCGCTGGCCTTTTGGGGCGGTCCAAGCGGTATGCGATGGTTGTCGAGGATGGCACTGTCACAGTGTTGCATGCCGAGGCAAGCCCCGGCACCTGCGAGATCACAGCCGGCGAGTCCCTGCTCGCGGCGATCTAAGACGTGATACCGGATGCGAGGGGCAAACCCCCTCGCGTTCCGCGTTAAATTGGGGCCAGGTCGACCCCGACACGGCCACCGGTATCGGATCAGGTGCTTTGCGGCGTCAGGATGTGCCGTAAGAGCGCCAGTGGATGGCTGCGCAGGCTAAGCCGCAGTGCGATATAATCCTCGACCACCTCCTCTCCGAGGCTCATGCGGGGCAAATGCGCCGCAGGCTCAGCGATCACCTCACCGTCCATATCCTGTGCAAAGAGCGGTAGAGGGGTGTCGGCCTGAATGGCCCGCGCCTGCCAGAGCGCATCGCGGCGGGAGAGGCCAAGTGCGGCAAAGGCATCCGCCTCTGCCAGCCGGGTCAGCGCCGCAGAGGGCACGCCCGCGCGGCGCCAGACCTCGTCTGGGCCGGTATAGCCGTTGCCACGCGCCGCAGCGATCCAATCGGCCTCGTCCTGCGCGATGCCCTTGATCTGTCGAAATCCGAGACGCAAGGCCAAGCGACCCTGACGGCCCGGCTCTATTGTATTGTCCCAGTAAGAGGCATTGATGCAGACGGGGCGCACAGTGACGCCATGATCGCGCGCATCCCGCACGATCTGGGCGGGGGCATAAAAGCCCATCGGCTGCGAATTCAGCAGCGCGCAGGCGAAAATCGCCGGGTGATGGCATTTGATCCATGCGCTCGCATAGACCAGATGCGCGAAACTGGCGGCGTGGCTCTCGGGAAAGCCATAGCTTCCGAACCCCTCGATCTGGGAAAAGCAGCGTTCGGCAAACTCCGCATCATAGCCATTGGCCCGCATGCCGCACAAAAACCGATTGCGAAACTCGCTGACATTGCCGTGTTTCTTGAAGGTGGCGAGCGACCGGCGCAGGCGGTCCGCCTCTTCGGGGGTGAACCCCGCGCCGATGATGGCGATCTGCATCGCCTGTTCCTGAAACAGCGGCACGCCCAGCGTCTTGCCCAGCACCCGGCCCAAGTCGTCAGAGGGAAAGCTGACCGCCTCTTCGCCATTCCGGCGGCGAATGAACGGGTGAACCATGTCGCCCTGAATGGGACCGGGGCGAATGATCGCCACCTGAATCACCAGATCGTAAAACGTGCGCGGGCGCATGCGTGGCAGGAAATTCATCTGCGCCCGACTCTCGACCTGAAAGACGCCGAGACTGTCGGCGCGGCTCAACATCTCGTAGACCTGAGCATCTTCGGGCGGCAGGGTGGCCAGCGAATAGCGGGTGCCACGATACTGGACCAAGAGGTCAAAGGCCTTGCGGATACAGGTGAGCATACCAAGCGCCAGCACATCGACCTTGAGAATGCCCAGCGTGTCGATATCGTCCTTGTCCCAGCAGATGACCGTGCGCTCCGCCATGCTGGCATTCTCGATGGGCACCAATTCATCCAGCCGCCCCTCGGTGATCACGAAGCCCCCGACATGCTGGCTCAGATGCCGGGGAAAGCCGATGATCTCGCGGATCAACCCCAAGGTCATCGCAAGGCGGCGATTGCGCGGATCAAGACCGATCTCGCGCAGGCGCAGAGGGTCCAAGACCCCCTCGCCGCCATGCCCCCAGATCTGCGAGGCCATCGCGGCCAGAATATCCTCTGTCAGACCCATGGCGCGGCCCACCTCGCGGATCGCGCGCTTGGTCCGATAATGGATTACCGTGGCGCAGAGTCCGGCGCGGTGCCGCCCGTAGCGCTCATAGATCCACTGGATCACCTCCTCGCGGCGCTCATGCTCGAAATCCACGTCGATATCGGGCGGCTCGTCGCGCGCCTCGGAGACAAAGCGCTCGAACACCATCGTGCCGATCTCGGGGCTGACAGAGGTCACGCCAAGGCAATAGCAGACCACCGAATTGGCCGCCGACCCGCGCCCCTGACACAGAATGCCGCGCGACCGGGCAAAGGTCACCACATCATTCACGGTCAGAAAATAGGGCTCGTAGCGCAGTTTGGCGATGAGGGTCAGCTCATGCTCGAGCATCCCGCGCACCCGGTCAGAGGCACCGTCCGGATAGCGCCAATCGAGACCCTCAAGAGCAAGACGGCGCAGCCTTTGGCTGGGGGTTTCGCCATTGGTCCCCTCGCTCGGATAGTCATAGCGCAACGCATCCAGCGAAAAGCCGAGCCGCGCGGCGAGGTCGGAGGCACGCTCCACCGCCGCCTCGTGCCCCCGGTAGAGGTGACGCATTTCGGCCTCCGAGCGCAGGCGCTGCTCGGCGTTGCACAGAGCATGGCGACCAAGGGCATCAACCGTCACCCCAAGGCGGATCGCGCTCAGCACATCAGCCAGACGGCGGCGGTGGCCGCGATGCATGAGCGGGGCAGCAGCGGCGATGGTCGGCAGACCCAACCGCGCCGCCAGCTCTGCCAGCCGGTCAAACCGCGCCGGATCACGCCCGTCATAGTGTGGGCTGAGCACGAGATGCAGGCGATCCGCAAACCTTGCCACCAGAGGGCGCACCTGTGACATCCACGCGCGCGCCGGGCCCGGATGCAGCAAAAGATGCAGCCCCTCTGCCCCTGCCAGCACATCCGCAAGGCCCAGATCGCACGCGCCCTTGGGCGCGCGCTGTCGTCCCAGGCTGATCAGGCGGCAGAGGCTGGCCCAGCCGACGCGATTCTCGGGCAGGGCCGTGATCTCGATCCCCTCGCGCAGCACCAGCCGGGCGGCGGGGATGAGGCGCGGGCAATTGGCCCAGTCAGGTGGTGCCGACCGGGATGCAGGCCGGGGTGCAGGCGGCCCGATTGGCCCCTGCCGCGCCTCGAGCGCCTGACGTTCGGCCACCTCGCGCGTGATCTCGCGGGCCGCCGCATGGGCGCGCACGATCCCCGCCACCGAATTCACATCGGCAATCGCCACCCCAGAAAGCCCAAGCGTGGCGGCGCGCCGGATATATTCTTCGGGATGCGACGCCCCGGTGAGAAAGGTGAAATTCGACGTGGCAGAAAGCTCGGCAAAGGGCATGGCGGCACTGATTCCCAGGTCCGGCCAGTATGTTCTATTTTTGTTCCCTTTTCCACCCCTCCTGAGACAGTGCTCAGGGGCGTTTGGGCGCGCAGGGGCCGCCTTGCAGGCAGGTCAGCACCTGGTCCAGCATCGCGGGTGTCGGCTCTGGATGGGCCATGCCGCCGCAGGGATCAACCGCCAGCACATAGCCCCCATCGCGCCGCTCAAGAAAACCAAGATACTCGATGCCCGGCACCGCCGAGGCGCACCACGGGCCAAAGCATTGCACATCCAGCGTGATGGCGCGGTCAAACGCCTGATCGAACCCGCTGCGGGTCAGCGCCTGCCCGGTCAGGCGTGCGGGGATCAGGGTGTGCGCCGGCTTTCTCTGCGGCAGCATGTCGGTGCTGGGCAGGCGCGCCGGATCAAAGCTGAGCTGACCGCGCACTACGATATAGGGTTCAGTCGCCTCAGCCGCGCGGATGTAACTCTGAGCCACATCCGGCGGCAGGCAACTCAACGCGAATGCGGGCGCACAGATGGTCACGCCAAGGACAAAAAGCAGCGCCCGGATCATAGCAAGGCTCCGAATTCGTCCAGCACGCGGGAATAGACCGCCCGCTTGAAGGGCACGATATTGGCCTCAAGATCACTGGGCGGCAACCAGCGCCATTCCGAAAACTCCGGGTGATCCGTGGCGATGTTCACATCCGCGTCGCGGCCCAGAAACCGCATCAAGACCCATTTCTGCTCTTGCCCCCGGTAACGCCCCTTCCAGATGCGCGGCACGATGTCATGCGGCAAATCATAGGTCAGCCACCCCGGCGTTTCCGCCTCGATCCGCACCTTGTCAGAGGTTATGCCGGTTTCCTCCCACAGCTCGCGCAGCGCTGCCTCTTGCGGGGTTTCGCCCGGATCAATGCCGCCCTGCGGCATCTGCCAGGCGGGCGTCTCATTGTCGATCCGTTGGCCGACAAAAACATGGCCCGCTGGATCGACCAGCATCACGCCGACGCAGCGACGATAGGGGAGCTTGGCAATGTCCTCGGGTGTCATGGTCGGATCTCTTTCCATTGGTCGCGGACACAGTGGGGTGCTGTGGCGAGGGCGTCAAGACGTCAACGCGCAGTTTGACTTTTCCAGCAATCGTTACAGAGTGAGCCTCAGGATTCGACAGGATGAAGGACAGAAAATGACTCAGTCGCCCGTTCTATATGGCTTTGACGGATCGACCTATGTGCGCACCGTGCGCATGGTGCTGGCCGACAAGGGCATCGCCTATGACCAAGTGCCGGTCAATGTGCTGGCAGGCGAGCCACGCCAGCCCGAGCATCTGGCGCGCCACCCCTTCGGCAAGGTGCCTGTGCTGGATATCGACGGGCTGCGCATCCGCGAGACCGATGCCATCTGTCGCTATCTCGAAGACATCGCGCCGGAGCCCGCCTTGACGCCCGCCGACCCCAAGGACCGCGCCCGGATGAACGAGGCGATTGGCCTGATCGACAGCTATGGCTATGGCGCGCTTGTCGGGGTTGCGGGCTATCACCTGTTCCCCGACTTCATCGGCGGGCAGAATGAAAACGCGCGCAAGGCCGCACTTGAGGCGTCGGACAAGCTGCTGACGCTGTTGATGGAGAACCGCAGCGGCCCCACATGGCTGGCAGGGGACAGCCCCACGCTGGCGGATTACTTCCTTGGGCCGATCCTGTTCTACGTCTCGCTCACCCCAGATGCCGATACGGTGCTGTCAGTGCCCGGCGTAGCCGACTGGTGGGCGGCGATGAAGGCGCATGACACATTCGCCAAGACCGAGCCGGATCTGGGGTAGGAGGACAGAGTGGGGCGCGCGGGGGCGTGGTGATTGCGGGCACCTAGCCCCTCACACCTCGCGCGCGCCGACCATGCCCATGATCTCATAGGTCTGGCGAAGGATCGGCGCGGCCATGGCGCGGGCGCGGGCCGCACCATCCGCCAGAATCCGGTCAATCTCGGAGAGATCCTGCATCAGCCGCGCCATTTCCGTCGAAATCGGCGCGATCCTGTCAACGGCCAGATCGGCCAGCATCGGCTTGAACTCGGAAAACGGCTTGCCTCCGGCTTCTGCCATCACCTGATCGACCGTCATATCGGCCAGCGCCGCATAGATATTCACCAGATTGCGCGCCTCTGGCCGCCCCTCCAACCCCGCCGCCTCTGAGGGCAGCGGCTCGGGGTCGGTCTTGGCCTTGCGGATCTTTTTGGCGATGGCGTCGGCATCGTCGGTCAGGTTGATGCGGGACATGTCCGAGGGATCGGATTTCGACATCTTGTTCGACCCGTCGCGCAGGGACATCACCCGCGTCCCGCTTCCTTCGATCACCGGCTCGGGGATCGGAAAAAAATCCACGCCGTAATCATGGTTGAATTTCATCGCGATGTCGCGCGTCAACTCCAGGTGTTGCTTTTGATCCTCGCCCACGGGCACATGGGTGGCGTGATAGGTCAGGATATCGGCCGCCATCAGCGCCGGATAGGCGAAGAGGCCCAACGAGGCATTCTGGGCATTCTTGCCCGCCTTATCCTTGAACTGCGTCATCCGCTGCATCCAGCCCATGCGCGCCACGCAGTTGAACACCCATGCCATTTGGCTGTGTTCCGCCACCTGAGATTGGTTGAAGAGAATGGACTTGGCCGGATCAAGACCAGAGGCGATGAACCCCGCCGCCAGTTCGCGCGTTGCACGGGCAAGATCGGCAGGCTCTTGCCAGACCGTGACGGCATGCAGGTCAACCATGCAATAGAGCGTCTGGATGCCCTTGTTCTGCGCCTCGGCAAAGCGTTTCAATGCACCCAGGTAATTGCCCAGATGCAGGTTGCCCGAGGGCTGAATTCCCGAAAACACGCGGGGGGTAAAGGCCGCCTCGGTCATGGCGCAACTCCGTGGTGGATTTCTCTGCCCGCCTCGCTTACCCATGCGCCGTAGCCCCGTCAAGGAGAGGTGCCATGTCTGACCAGAGACCCCCTGCCCCCGTGAACCCCCTGCCCCCGTTTGTGATCGCCCTTTTTCTGGTGATTGTTGGCGTCGAAGCGGCATTCACGCTTGGGGCGCGCGGGCTGATCGGTGGTCCGGATGCCGTCGGATGGCGCTCTGCCGCCATTCAGGATTACGGCTTTAACGGTGAAATCATGGCCTGGATGCTGGAAAACCGGACATGGCCGATGGAGCATCTGCGCCGGTTCGTGACCTATGCCTTTGTGCATGGCAGTTTCACCCATGCCCTGTTTGCCGGGGTGCTGCTCTTGGCCATGGGCAAATTCGTCTCGGACGTGTTCCGTCATTGGGCCGTTCTGGTGCTGTTTTTGGTCAGCACGGTCGCGGGTGCGCTCGTTTACGGACTGGTCGTGCGGGACTCGCCTTGGCTCATCGGGGCCTTTCCGGGGGTCTACGGCCTCATTGGCGGATTCACCTATATCATGTGGCTGCGCCTCGGGCAGATGGGCACCAATCAGGCACGGGCCTTTACGCTGATTGGCGTGCTCATGGGCCTGCAACTGGTATTTGGTCTGCTGTTTGGCGGCAGCGCCACATGGGTCGCGGATGTGAGTGGCTTTGCCACCGGGTTTCTGGCGTCCTTTGTGCTCAGTCCCGGCGGGTGGTCACGTGTGCGCGCCAAGCTGAGGCACGACTAGCGGCGCAGACGGCTGCGGATTTCCTGCATGCGGAATGCGCCCAGCATCTGACCAAAGAGACCGTAGGCCACGGTGCCGATGGCGATCAGAGTGAGAAGTGCCAGCCACCGCCATCCCCCGATTGCAAAGAGCGGCCCCATCAGCGCCCCTGCCCCCCAGAGGACTGCGCCCATGAGGGCTGAGGCCAGACAAATCCGCCAGAAGCGGCGGTGAAACTGAGCGTCAAACCGCGCCACGTCACCAAATTTTCTTGCGCCGCCAGAGAGTTGCGCAACCATGACCCACGCGGCAACAGAGGTGGCGATGGCGGCAGCGATCCAGCCAATGAGATAGGCCAAGCCGATTGCCAGCACCGCATTCACCAGCATCGCCATCAGAGCGTAGCGAAATGGGCTGCGGGTGTCTTCGCGGGCAAAGAAAATCGGTTGCAGGATCTTTTGCAGAACAAAGGCCGGGAGGCCGAGGCCATAGATGGCCACGGCAAGGGCGGTGGCGGCGCTGTCGTCGGCCCCGAATGCACCGCGTTCAAAGAGCACGGAGACCAGTTGAATCGGGATGACTGTGAGGGCAACGGCGCAGGGGATGGTGAGGGCCAAAGCGATTTCACCAGCCCGCGACAGGGCGATGCGTGCGCCGGTGTCATCCTGTGCCTTGAGCCGGCGGGAGAGGTCCGGGAGCAGCACAATGCCCACGGCAATGCCCACGACCCCGAGCGGCAATTGGTAGAGACGGTCCGCGGAATAGAGCCAGCTTACGGCCTTTTCTGTATTAGAAGCAACGAGTTGTCCGACCACAAGGTTGATCTGCACCACCCCGCCCGCCAGTGCCGCGGGCACAGCAATGCGCACCAGTTGTGCCATTTCGGGTGTCCAGCGGGGGCGCACCAGCGGCAGGTGCATTCCGGCCCGGCGAGAGGCGTGCCAGACGAGAGCGAGTTGCGCGAGGCCGGCGATGGGGATGGTCCAGACCAGAGCCTGAGCGACTGGGCCGCCGGTCATCGCGGCAAATGTCATGGCCGACACCAAAAATACGTTCAAAATCAATGGCGCCGCAGCGGCGGCCGCAAAATGACCGGCTGCATTGAGCATGCCGGAAAAGAGCGCCGCGAGCGAGATAAAGAAGATGTAGGGAAAGACGATGCGGCCAAATTCCACTGTGATGTCAAAGCGTTCATCACCAACAAAACCCTCGGCCGTGGCATAGACCAGAGCGGGCATGAAGATCATGCAAAGGCCGGTCAGGGCCAATAGGATAAGGCTGAGACCGGAACAGGCAAGCGCCGCGAATCCCAAGGGGTTGTCATTTGCTTCCAAGCGCTTGGCGAACATCGGGACGAAGGCGGCATTGAACGCGCCCTCGGCAAAGAAGCGGCGGAACATATTGGGCAGGCGGAAGGCCGCGACAAAGGCATCCATGACCACGCCGGGGCCGATGTAGCTGGCGATCAGCACGTCACGCACAAAACCGAGGAGGCGACTGAGCAAGGTCCAGCCACCAACAGTGAGGATTCCGGAGAGGAGGCGGATCGGTTTCATGTGGGGCCTTTTGCCTGTGCTTGACGCCGAGAGTTAGACCATCGGCGGGCCGGGGGGAAGGGTCTGCGCCCTACCGGCGCGCTGTCTGAGCCTAGAGGCGCGCCGGGCATTAATAGGTTGGCAAGACCTGCCTGTCAGGGTCGGTCCAGTGAGCCTAGGATGCGAGAGACGCATGCCAAAGACCGACCTCAGCCTGATACCGATGCTTCCCGTGACGGCGCTGCGCGATCATCTTGCAGAGTATCTGCAGGAGGTGGGGCGCAGGGGCAAGCCGGTTCTGATCACCCGCATGGGATATCCGGTGGCCGGGCTGGTCGGGGTCACGGAGGCGCGGGCGATCTGGGCGGTGGCGCAGCAGGGCGAAGCCTATGTTGAATGGCAGGCGATGCGGCGGATGGACAAGGACCGGGATTTGCGGATGGCGCTGCGACGAGAGCGAGAGGCAGAAGACAGGCGCGCCTATGAGCAAAGCCTGCGGCAGCGGCGGTAGCGCGGCATTCCCCAAGGGCGGCGTGCGGTGAAATCGGTATCATTTCCGAACGCCTGCGGATATTTCTCTACCAAGGTCAGCCAGTTGCGACCAAGGTAGAGCGTGTGGACAGCGGCCAATGCCGGTCCATGCAAGAGGATAAAGCCGAAATGACGACGAACAACATCCGAGAATGGCTTCAGGAGCGGCCGGAAATCGAATCTGTGTTTGCCTGTGTCTGTGACCTCAATGGCGCGATGCGGGGCAAGCGCCTGCCCATCGAGAAGGCCAAGGCGATCATGGATGACGGGCTGCGTCTGCCGCTGTCGGTGCTGAGTGTGGATATCTGGGGCGAGGATATCGAGAATAACGAACTGGTGTTCGAGACCGGCGATTCCGATGGCATTTGCGATTACACCGGGCGCCCCATTGTCATGGTGAACTGGACCAGCCGCCCCTCGGCGCTGGTGATGTTCTGGATGAGCACCGAGGATGGCGGGCCGTTTCCGGGCGATCCGCGCCATGCCCTGTCCAATATCGTGCAACGCTACAAGGCACTGGGGCTGACGCCGGTGGTGGCAACCGAGTTGGAATTCTACCTCTGTGACCCGCGCGAGGCGCAGCCGCGTCCGCCCTGTTCGCCGGTGACGGGCAAGCGGCTTGATTCAGACGGGGCGCTGTCACTGGACGAATTGCAGCATTTCGATGAATTTCTGAATGATGTCTACGATGCCTGCCACGAGCAGGGCATTCCCGCCGATGCCGCGATTTCCGAGAACGGCGCGGGACAGTTTGAAATCAACATGGTGCATGTCGCGGACCCATTGCAGGCCGCCGATGATGCGGTGCTGTTCAAACGGCTGGTGCGTGGCATCGCGCGCAAGCATGGCATGGCGGCCACGTTCATGGCCAAGCCCTATGGCGACAGATCAGGCAGCGGATTTCATGTGCATTTCAGTCTGGTGGATGAGAACGGGGTCAACCTGTTTGACAATGGCGGCGAAGAGGGCACGCCCTTGATGCTGAATGCCGTGGCGGGCCTACTGGAGACGATGCAGGAGAATACGCTGACCTTTGCGCCGCATCAGAACTCTTACCGGCGGCTCTTGCCGGGGGCGCATGCGCCGACGGGCGTGGCCTGGGGCTATGAGAACCGCACGGCGGCCATTCGTATTCCGGGCGGCAGCCCCAAGGCGCGGCGGATCGAGCATCGCGTTGCAGGGGCCGACGCCAACCCCTATCTGGTGCTGAGCAGTATTCTGGGCGGCGCGCTGATCGGGATCGAACAGAAGATGGAACCCTGTGCGCCGATCGAGGGCGATGCCTATAGCCAAAAGCTCGATCACCTGCCGCTGGATTGGGCGACCGCGATTCAGGCGTTTCGCAGGGGCAAACATGTGCAGGATGTGTTTTCCAGACGGCTTCAGACCATGCTGGTCGAGTGCAAGATGCAGGAACTGAAGCGGTTCACGCGCTATGTGACCGATTTCGAGTATGATTCCTATCTGGAGAGCGTGTAGCGCAGCGGGCGTTTGCCGGTCACGGCGACCGGCAAACGCAATGTGCCCTCAGAGCGCGACGCAATCGGCGAAATAGCACATCACGCCGTCCTCATCGACCTCATGCACCAGCCCATGAATATCGGTTTCAAAGCCCGGACATTCCTTGGCAAAGGCGCGGTTGAACCTGAGGTATTGCACGATGGTCTTGTTGAAGACCTCGCCGGGGATCAGCAGGGGGATGCCCGGCGGATATGGCGTGACGAGGCTGGTGGTGATGCGCCCCTCAAGATCGTCTATGGCGACACGTTCGGTGGTGCGGCGCGCGATATGGGCGAAGGCATCGCTGGGCGTCATGGCGGGGGTGAGGTCGCTCAGATACATGTCGGTCGAGAGGATCGCCACATCGTATTTGGCGTAGAGCGCATGCACATGCTGGCAGAGATCCTGCAACCCCATGCTCTCATAGCGGGGCTGTTTGGCGCAAAACTCGGGCATGGCGCGCCACATCGGCTGGTTCTTGGCGTAATCGTCCTTGAACTGTTGCAGCGCGGTCAACAGGGTATTCCAGCGCCCCTTGGTGATGCCGATGGTGAACATGATGAAGAAACTGTAGAGGCCGGTTTTTTCGACCACGACGCCATGCTCTGCCAGATATTTGGTGACGATGGATGCGGGAATCCCGGTTGTTTCGAAGCGACCATCGAGGTTGAGACCCGGCGTGATGATCGTGGCCTTGATCGGATCGAGCATGTTGAAGCCGGGGGCCATTTCGCCGAAATCATGCCATGAATCCTCGCCATCGGAGGGTTGCACGCCATCGGCGTCAGTGCGCTTGAGCACCCAGTCCTTGGCCTCGCCAATCCCTTCCTCGTCCAGAACATCCGGCCCCCAGACCTGAAACCACCAGTCACCTTCGCCGAACTCGGCATCGACCTTTTGCATGGCGCGGCGGAAATCGAGCGCCTCGGCGATGCTCTCCTCGACCAGCGCGGTGCCGGCGGGCGGCTCCATCATCGCGGCGGCGACATCGCAGCTTGCGATGATGCTGTATTGCGGGCTGGTGCTGATGTGCATGAGATACGCTTCGTTGAAGAGATGGCGATCCAGTTTGGTTTTCTGGCTGTCCTGCACGAGAATATGGCTGGCCTGACTGATCCCGGCCAAGAGTTTGTGGATGGATTGGGTGACGTAGGTCACGGAATGTTCGGGGCGGTCGCGGTTGCGGCCCATGGCGTGGAAATTGCTGTAGAACGGATGAAAGCTGGCGTGGGGCAGCCAAGCCTCGTCAAAGTGGAAATTCTCCACATAGCCGTCGAGCAGATCCTTGATGGTTTCGGTGTTGTAGAGAACGCCGTCATAGGTGGATTGCGTGAGGGTGAGGATACGCGGCTGCACGGCGTCGGGATCAACCCCGGCCAAAAGCGGGTTGGCGCGGATCTTGGCCTTGATCGAGTCGATCTCGAATTCGCCGCGCGGGATCGGGCCGATGATGCCGAAATGGTTGCGGGTGGGGCGCAGAAAGACCGGGATTGCGCCGGTCATGATGATACTGTGCAGGATCGACTTGTGGCAGTTGCGGTCAACCACGACCACATCGCCGGGGGCGACGGTGTGATGCCAGACCATCTTGTTGGAGGTGCTGGTGCCGTTGGTCACGAAAAAGCAGTGATCGGCGTTGAATATGCGCGCGGCGTTGCGCTCGGATGCGCCGATGGCGCCGTCATGGTCGAGCAGTTGACCCAACTCTTCGACCGAATTGCAGACATCGGCGCGCAGCATGTTTTCGCCGTAGAACTGGTGATACATCTGGCCGATCGGGCTTTTGAGAAAGGCGACGCCACCGGAATGGCCGGGGCAGTGCCAGGAGTAAGAGCCGTCTTCGGCATAGTCGAGCAGCGCCTTGAAGAACGGCGGCTGGATGCCTTCGAGATAGATCTTGGCCTCTCGAATGATGTGGCGGGCGACGAATTCCGGCGTGTCTTCGAACATGTGGATAAAGCCGTGCAACTCGCGCAGGACATCGTTGGGCAGGTGGCGGCTGGTCTTGGTCTCGCCATAGACGTAGATCGGCACGTCGGAATTCTTGCGCCGGACTTCTTGCACGAAATTGCGCAGATTGGTGACAACCGGGTCGATGTCGGGGCCGGGGCTGAATTCCTCATCGTCGATCGACAGGACAAAGGCGCTGGCGCGCGATTGTTGCTGGGCGAATTGCGAGAGATCCCCATAGCTTGTGACACCCAAAACCTCGAATCCCTCGTCCTCTATGGCCTTGGCCATGGCGCGGATACCAAGACCCGATGAGTTCTCGGACCTGAAATCCTCGTCGATGATCACGATGGGAAAGTGGAATTTCATAGACTTCTCCTTTCGGGAGACAGCGGGTGGACAGGCGCGCCAAGCAGAGCGGGAAACCCCCCGGGTGCCCGGAGGTTTCCGACTCTTGCGTGTTTCTTTCTGTTGCGTGGGGAGAGGTCAAGCCCTGTGACCAAGCGGCGCGGCCGCTTTGCGCCGATGTGGCACCGTTGGCGACGGGCCTTGGGGTCAGAGCCCCAAGGCGCGGCGGCGGCTGTCGGCCATGCGATTGAGCAGGTGATCGGCCATCAGCCCGATGAAGGCCACGGCAAAGCCCAGAACAAGCCCCTTGCCCACATCGGTGGAACTGAGGGCGCGTTGCATTTCCTGCCCGAGATCCTGTGTGCCGATAAAGGCCGCGATGATCACCATGAAGAGCGAGAACATCAGCGATTGGTTGACCCCGACCATGATGGTGGGAAAGGCCAGCGGCAGGCGGACGTGGCGCAGGCATTGGGCGCGGGTGGCCCCCGACATATCCGCCGCCTCGATCATCGCCTCGGGCACGCCGCGCAACCCCTCGATGGTGTAGCGGATCAGCGGCACGGCAGCAAAGAGCACCACCGCCCCCACCACCGCCACGTCATTGACGCCAAAGAGCATGATCACCGGAATGAGGTAGATAAAGCTGGGAAAGGTCTGAAGACTGTCGCAGAGAAGAAGCACGCGTTTGGCCCGCGTCTCATACCGTGCGGCCCAGATACCAAACGGAAAGCCAAAGCTGGTCGCGACCGCAACGGCCACAAGCACGGTGTAGACGGTGATCATGGCACGATCCCACCAGCCGGTGAGGGCGATATAGCCGAAGAACCCAAGGCAGATCAGCGCCGAGCGCCAGCCGCCCACGGCAAAGCCAGCCGCGGCGAGCAGCGCCAGAACCGCCGTGTAGGGCAACCACAAGAGCGCGTCGCGCACCGGGATGAGAACCCAGGTGATCAGGAACCAGCGCAGCCATTGGGTGACGGGATCAACCGTCACGATCACCCACGTCATCATTGCATCAAGCGGGTCCGCCACCGAGAGCGATTGCCCGCGCCCGACCTCTGCAAAGAAGGGCACCAGTGCGGAGAGGGCAAAGCCCGCGACCATCAGCCCGGCCCAGGTGGTCAGCACCCGATGTCGCACCCCCCAGCCGATCCCCGGTTCGTGGTGGGTGGGCTGACGTTCGGCCCAAGCCTTGGAACAGCGGTCGAGGGTCACCGCGAGCAAGACGATGGTGATGCCGATTTCAATGGAGCGCCCGATCTTGAGCGCCTGCAACAGTTGCAGGAGTTTCTGACCCAGCCCCGGCATGCCGATGAAGCTGGCCAGAACCACCATCGCAAGACATTGCATGATGACCTGATTGACGCCCACCAGAATTTCGGTGCGGGCGGTCGGGATGCGCACGCGCGTCATCAATTGCCAGCCGGTGCTGCCGCACATCTTGCCGCTCTCGATCACCTCGGGCGGCACCTTGCGCAGACCCAACAGGGTCATGCGGATCATCGGAGGCACTGAAAAGATGATGGTGACGATGGCCCCCGCCTTGGGTCCGACGCCGATGAACACCACCACGGGGATCATATAGGCGAAATGCGGCAGCGATTGCGCGATGTTGAGGATCGGGTTCATCACCGCCTCGACCCTGTGCCACCGCCATGCGGCGATCCCCATCAAGAGGCCCATCAGCACCGAAAACGGGGCGGCCACGACGATGACCGACAGGGTTTCCATGGCCCAGGTCCATTGCCCCATGAGGGCGATCCAGACAAAGGTGCCCCCCGCCAGCAGCGCCAGACGCCGGCCCCCCAGCCAATAGCCAAGACAGGCGGCGGTGAGGGCCACGACCGACCACGGCAGCGGGCCAAGGCGCGGCCAGCGGTTCTTGCCGTAGAGGATATTGGCGGTGACATCGAGCAGCCATTCAATGCCATCGGCAAAGGCGCGGGTGACATGGATCAGCCCCAGATCATCGCGCAGCCATGTGAAAAACGCATTGATCCAATCCGCCAGCGGCAGGATCAGGATTTCGGCGGGACGCATGAGCGCGTCGGGGAGTATCGGACGGGCAAGGACAAGACAGACCGCGACGGCCAGAATTGCCCAAGCGGGATTGAGCCGCGGTTTGGCGGGCGACGAAAGGGGAAGCGCGCTCTCGCTCATGTGTGGCCCCCGAGCAGGATATCGAGCGCCTCTTGTCGGTTGAGGGTGCCGGTAATGCGGCCTGTGTCATCGGCGACGGGCAGGATTTCACGCGGATCGTTGATCAGGAGGCGCGCAAGGGCGCGGATCGTGGATTTTCCGGCGACGGGCAGCCCCTCGGGCCGGGTGCCATTGATCGGGCGGGCAAGGCCAGAGGCATGCACGACGCGCGCCTTTTCGATCTCTTCGGTGAATTTGCGGACATAGTCGGTCGCCGGGTTCAGGACGATCTGATCCGGGGTGTCGCATTGCTCGACCGCGCCGTCCTTCATGATGGCGATGCGGTCGGCCAAGCGGAGCGCCTCGTCGAAATCATGGGTGATAAAGACGATGGTCTTGCCCAGCAACTCTTGCAGGCGCAGGAATTCGTCCTGCATCTCGCGGCGAATGAGCGGATCGAGCGCCGAAAACGGCTCGTCCAGAAACCAGATATCCGGCTCGATGGCGAGAGAGCGGGCGATGCCGACGCGCTGTTGCTGGCCACCAGACAATTCGCGCGGAAAGTAATCCTCGCGCCCGCCGAGCCCCACCAATTCGATCACCTCCAGCGCGCGTTTGCGGCGGGTGGCGCGGTCCTGCCCGCGCATTTCCAGCGGAAAGGCCACATTTTCCAGCACCGTGCGATGCGGCAAGAGGCCGAAGCTCTGGAACACCATGCCCATCTTGTTGCGCCGCAGGTCGATCAGCTGTTTCTCAGAGAGCGCGCCGATGTCCTGCCCCTCGACCGACACAGTGCCGCCGGTGATCTCGATCAGGCGCGAGAGGCAGCGCACAAGGGTGGATTTGCCGGAGCCGGACAGGCCCATGATCACCAGCATCTCGCCGCGCGCGATATCGAGCGAGACATCACGCACCGCCGAGATATAGCCCGCCTGACGAATGGCATCAAAGCCGGGGTCGGTCCTGAGGCCCTTGAGATAGGACTCGGGCGACGGGCCGAACAATTTCCAGACATTGCGGCATGAGATCACGGGTTCAGACACCGGCACGCGACACCCCCTTGTTATAAATGGCAAAACCTCACCCGTGGCAGATCACGGGTGAGGTGGAATTCAGGGCCGGATCAGTTGATCCAGACCTTCCAGACGTCGCCGTTATCTTCCAGCCAATGCGTTGCGGCCTCTTCCGGCTCCATCTCGTCGATGTCTACCAGCTTGGCCATTTCCGCGATTTGCGGGTTGGTAAAGCTGATCTTGGTCAGCATCGTGTAGGCATCCGGCCATTTGTCCTTCATCCCATCCCAAGCGGCCTTTTTCAGATAGCCATTGGCGGGATTGCCGCAATCATAGGTCTTGTCCGGGTTGGGACCGACGGCGGGATCTTTGTCGCAGCCTTCGACCCATTCCGGAAACTCGACGAATTCGCCGGGCCAGACCGCTTCGGCGAAATTGGGTGTCCAGTTGAAGAGGACGATCGGCGTCTTGGTCTTTTCGGCAGAGCCCAGTTCAGCCCAGAGTGCTGCGGCAGAGCCTGCGTTGACGACCTTGAAGTTCATGCCAAGCCCGTCGACACGTTCCTGATCATGCTTGAGCCAGTCCACCGGACCGCCAAGAAAGCGCCCGGACTCGCCGGTTTCCGGTGTGGCAAAGGCGGCGGCACAGGCGTTCAGCGCCTCCCAATCGGGCAGGCCGGGACAGGCGTCTTTGGTCCACATCGGATACCACCAATCCTCGCGGGTGACGGCATCGTGATCGCCCGCGTCGTGCAAGCCGCCCTTTTCCAGCGCGGCGCGGAAGGAGGCGCCAAACGCGCCTTCCCAGACTTCCATTTCGAGGGCGACATCGCCCAGACGGACGGATTCGTAAACCGACTGGCTGTCGGTCGAGACATATTCGACACTGTTGCCCATCGATTCAAAGATCTGGCCGACCACATGGCTCATCACGATCTGGCTGGACCAGTTGTGGATGGGGATGACGATCGGATCTTCGGAATCCGCCAAGGCACCCGTTGCGGCCATCGCGAGCGCTGCGACCCCGCCGGCCATTCGCAAACGTACTCTCATTCTGAAAACTCCCTGTGTTGAGGTGTCCCGCCCGTTTCTCGGGCTTTGGTGAGAGAAGTGTACGGATGGGATATGAACACGTCAGACCAAGGGCATGAACGAACTGGACTTAATTGTGAAAAAATATTAACAGGAGGAAACTGCACAGAGGGCTCACAGGTGGCAAGAGCGGCCCATATCGTGATCATCGAGGATGAACCCGTCACCCGCACGACGCTGGCGGAGTATCTCAGATCGCATGGCTATACGGTCACCGCCTTTGACAGTGCCGAGAAGGCCGATCCGATGCTGGCCAGCGACCGCGCCGACCTTTTGCTGGTGGATATTACGCTGGATGGAAAGGACGGGTTGCAGATCACCCGTGAACAACGCGCGCGCTCGGATATCGGCATCATCCTGACCACCAGCCTCAGCGATGATGTGGATCGGATTGTCGGGCTGGAACTGGGGGCGGATGATTACGTCTGCAAGCCGTTCAATCGCCGTGAATTGTTGGCCCGGATCAAGAACCTGTTGCGGCGCACCGAGGCACAGCGCCGCTTTTCACGTCAGAACGTGCGGTTTCACGGCTATGCCTTTGCCTTTGCCACCCGCCAGTTGATCGCCCCGGATGGCGAGCCGATCCGGATCACGCGGGCCGAATTCGAGGTGCTGGCGGAGTTGCTGCGCCATCCCGGAGAAGTTCTGGGCCGCGAGCGGCTGATGACGGTGATCACCCATCGCCAGCAGCACCCCGACACGCGCACCGTCGATGTCATCATCCGCCGCCTGCGCACCAAACTGGAAGAAGACGCCAGCGCGCCACGGTTCATCACCACCGCGCATGGCGAGGGTTATGTGTTCACCGCCACTTTGGACTGAGGGGCGGCTGTCAGGTCATCAAGCGCCTGTATGACTGTGCTGCGCGCCTGTGCGATTTCCTCGGGAAAAGCGGCGAGCGCCGTCGCCACGGGGGTCAGATCGCCCGACCGGGCGGCGGCTTCGATCTGTTTCAAACAGGCAGAGAGACCGGGCAGGCTGAAATTGCCTGCCGCCCCCTTCATCCGGTGTGCGACCTTGGCGGCGCGGGCGGTGTCGCGGTGGTCCACGGCCTCTTGCAGGGCGGTCGCATCCGAGGTGAGGCCGTCGAGATAGAGGTGAATCGCCTCGACGGTCTGCTCCCGACCGAGATCAGCAACCATGCTGCCCAGAACATCGCGCGGCCCGCTCGCCAGCCACGAGAGCGACCGGGGCGAGAGGAAGACGCCGCGCCGCTGTCCGCCTGTGACCTGTTCCAGCGCCGCGACCAGCCGTTCGGGCGAAACCGGCTTGGCCACAAAGCAATCCATCCCGGCATCGAGCTGTTCCTCGACCTCGTCGTCCTGAACATGGGCGGAGATGCCGATGATCGGCAGGCTGCGCCCGACGGGCATGGCGCGGATGCGGCGCGTCGCCTCTGTGCCCGAAAGACCCGGCAGGTTGACATCCATCAGCACCAGATCAAAGCGCTCGGCAGTGAGCAGCGCGAGCGCCGCCTCGGCGCTGTCGACGCAGACCGCTGTGTGACCCATCCGTTCGAGATAGCTGCGCGCGACCATCTGGTTGACCTCGTGATCCTCGACGATGAGCGCATGCAGGCTGCGGTCGCCGCGCACCGGGGTCCAATCCGGCGGAGTTTCGGTCAGTCCGGCGGCATCGGCCAGGTCGAAATCGGCCATGAAGGTAAAGACCGAGCCGACGTTCGGCGTGCTCTCGACACTGAGCGCGCCCCCCATCACCTCGGCGAATTTGCGGCAGATCGCGAGGCCAAGCCCAGTGCCACCATAGCGCCGTGCGGTCAGCCCGTCCTCTTGCTCGAACGCCTCAAAGATGCGCTGGCGCGCCTGTGCCGAAATGCCCTTGCCGGTGTCGCTGACCTCAAGGATCAGGGTGACACGTCCGGCCCCGGCGGGCCGCACGCGCAGCCGCAGCACCACCTCGCCCTCTTCGGTGAACTTGACCGCGTTCGAGACGAGATTGAACAGGATCTGGCGCAGCTTGGCCATATCGCCCAGCACGGCGGCGGGGGCATCCTCGGGCAGATCGAGCCAGAGCACGATGCCCTTTTCCCGCGCGCCGGGGTCGAGCAGGGTCACGATCAGATGCATCACCTCGGTGATGGAAAAGACCGCGCGTTCCTCATGGGCGCCGCTGAGTTCGGTTTTGGAATAGTTGAGGATGTCGTTGAGGATGGTCAGCAGGCTCTCACCCGAGGCACGGGCGGCGCGCAGCTGCTCGAGTTGCGCCTCAGAAAGACCATCTGCCGAAAGATTGCGCAGCATCCCCAGAACCCCATTCATCGGCGTGCGGATTTCATGGCTCATCATCGCGAGGAATTCGGATTTGGCGCGGTCTGCGGCCTCGGCCTTTTGGCGGGCCACGGCATGCGCTTCAACCTCGCCGCGCAGTTGTTCGGTTTTCTCGGCCACCAGCTCTTGCAGGGCGGTGCGGTGGCGGTTGAGTTCTTCTTCGTTGTGGCGGCGGGCCTCTTCGAGGTTGCGGTTGGCGATGGCCTGACGGCGAAACACCTCGACCGCGCGTTCCATGCCGGCAATCTCGTCGCTGCCACGGGGCGCCACGCGCATATCAAGCTGACCGGCGGCCAATCGGGTCATCATGTCCGAGAGATTGTCGAGACGCCGCGAGATATTGCCGCGCACGTAGAACCACAGCACGCCCAGCGACAGCAAGAGCGCGAGAGCCGCAGCGCCGGCGCTGCGCAACCGGGTGGCGCGGATCACCTCCATCGACGTGGTCCCGGCAAAGAGCGCATCCGCCTGCACGCGCGTGGCAAGATCCGTCACCGCGCCATGCAACCGTGTGGCCGAGACCCGGAGCGCCGCCTGTTCGCTGTCGATCTGGCGTTCCAATTGCAGGATGCCATCCGTCAGCCCCAGCAGCCCCTGCCCGCCTGCGGGATCACTGAGTGGCAGGATGGTGGCCAGCAGCGTCTGCGCCTGCGCGGCACGGCCCGGATCACGGATCGCCGCCACGCGGCGTGCGACGATTTCGGTGCGCTCCCGCAGATTGGCGCTGATCGAGGCGAGATCGGTCGGTTCGGTCAAGGTGGCGATGCGGTTGAAGAGAAGCCCGATTTCGGCAGTGCGCGAGCGCAATTCGAACATCAGACCGAGTTGGAAGAGGTCGACCTCGATCAGCTTGTCCAGCGTGGCAAGGCGCGAGGAGGTGCCGGGCGCGCCGGTGTCGTATTCATAGAGGTTCGAAATCACCGCCGCGGTGCCCATTTCGGCATTGGCGACCAGCGTGTCAGCCATGTTCAAGAGCGCGGAGGTCGCTCCGAGGGCGCGGTTCAAACCCTCCTCCCGCGCCTGCACCAGCGAGAGGCGCTGTTTCACCAAGCGGTCCAACTCGGCGATACCGTCCTTCATGGCCGCGACGGCGCGGGTCATATCGCCGCCGCTGCCGCCATGTTCGGATTGAAACCGGGTGAGATGATCCGAGAGCGCCGCCACCCGCGCGCTGAGGTAGGCGGCGCGGTCACGGCGTGCGGCCTCGTCATCCACCGCTGCCAGTTCCGGGGCGACGGTGATGATGGCCGAGCTTTCTTCCGTGAAGCGACGCATGTCCGACAGGACCGGGATCGAGTTTTCATAGAGCTGTTGTTGGGCGCGGGTGACATCGCGCAGTTCAAACCAGCCGAAAAACCCCGCAAGCGCCGGCAGACCGGCGATCACGAGAAACGCCGCGAGCAGTCGCGCGCCCAATCCGGTTCTGGTTCTCATCCGGTCCGTCCCTGATCCGCCAGCTTTCTTGCAGTCCTGTCCTGACAGATTATAGTAATTTTCTGCGGAGGAGTGAGATTTTCATGCAAAGAATAATCGTCTGTGTGCTCGCGCTCTTGCCGCTTCCGCTCTGGGCCGAGACTTTGGGAGAGGTTTGGCCGCTGCAAACCCATGCGGTGCCGTTCGATTATGAAAGTGCCGCGCAGCCCTTGGCCTATCGGCCGCTGGACAGGGCGGCATCGCGCTGGACGATCTGCGTGTCCTATCCGCATCTCAAGGATGCCTATTGGCTGTCTGTGAATTACGGCATGGTGCAAGAGGCCGAGCGTCTGGGGGTCGGCTTTCGTCTGGTCGAGGCGGGCGGCTATCCCAATCTCGCGCGGCAGATCGAGCAGATCACGGAGTGTGTGGCGCAGGGGGCCGATGCGCTGATTGTGGGCACCGTGTCGTTTGACGGGTTGACGCCGACGGTGCAGGCGCTGTCGGAAAAAGTGCCGGTGATCGCCGCCGTCAATGACATTGCCGATCCGGGGATTGCGGCCAAGGCGGCGGTGTCGTGGTACGAGATGGGGGCAACGGCCGGCCGCTTTATCGCCGCGCGGCATCCCAAGGGCAGCGCGCCGGTGCGGCTGGCGTGGTTTCCGGGGCCGGAGGGGGCGGGCTGGGTCGGCTTTGTCGAGGCCGGATTCCGCGAGGCCATCGCAGAGAGTTCGGCCAGCATCGCGCTCACCAAATATGGCGACACCGGGCGCGAGATTCAGGTGACGCTCATTGAGGAAACGCTCGATAGCGGGATTGAGATCGACTATCTGGTGGGCAGCGCCCCCACCGCCGAGGTGGCGGTGTCAATCCTGCGCGCGCGCGGCTTGCAGGACCGGATCAGCATCGTGTCGGATTACATGAGCCATGCGGTGTTTCGCGGCATCCGGCGGGGGCGGATTCTGGCGGCGCCCACGGATTTCCCGATCATGCAGGGCAAACTGGCCATTGAAATGGCGGTACGGGCGATTGAGGGCAGGTTGGAGCTGCGCCACGCGGGGCCAAAGATCCAGTTGGTGACCTCTGACATGGTGGACAACACCGATCTGGCCGAGACCCTCGCCCCGGCCAGCTTCATCCCGGTGTTCGAAATGGAGTGACGCGGGGTGTCGAGTTCTTGGCATCGAACCATTCGTACACGATACCGCAGAGTTGAACAGAAATGGCGTGACATACGCAGAGCTTGTTGAAAGGCTGCTGGTCATTGGAATCAACGATGAGGAATTGAGTGTTGCGGACGAACTATCCCAAGGGAAGTTTAGCGGAGCGTTTTTGTTGTAATGTTTAAGCGTGATTGGGTGAAACCACTTGTATTTGGATTAGCGGTTCTCGCGATAATTTCGGTTTGGGCCTCTTATTATGTCGGGTCACAAATAGGCGAAGCCAGAGGCGAGCGCGATCAGCACAACGCAAGCTATCAAAGGCACGCCGACGCCAAAATTCGCGGCACCTGCTTCACAGGGCAAAGTGTCAACATTGCGGAATGCGTATCGAAAATAATAAATGCTACAAATGAACAACGGCGCGCTCAGGACGACCTAATAGCACAGTCTGAAATGGCGCGATGGACGTTGTATATGCTGATAGCCACTATTGTAATGGCCGTCATAACTTTCGCTGGTGTAATCTTTGTCTGGTTCACCCTTCGAGACGCTAGAGAAATGGGGCAAGCGCAAGTTCGGGCCTATTTGATGTGCACCGGTGCGACGTATAGGGTTGATAAGAGTTGGGCAAACTGTGAAGTTTTTATTCAGAATTTCGGACAATCCCCGGCAAAGTCTTGTATAATACGAGCCCGTCTAATTATGATCACACCGTTTGTTTATCCCATTGGAACTACGGATATCAGGCCGACTAACTTTATCTCAGGTGTCGAGACGGGTACGGGAACAATGATTCCCGTGGGCCTTGGGGACGGCATACCACTCCCAATTTGCTGGATTGATAGCGGCATACCTAACGCCGTTTTTGATGCATATAGGACCAGCGACAGAATATTCGATATTGAGTTAGATTTGGAGTGGGTTGACGTGTTCGATAACTCGCAAAGTATCAGAGTTAGGCTCACAGTATCCTCGACCGTTGCCCCCGATGCAGCCACTCACAATCAGCGGACTGGCAAAATGACTGCCAAGGTATTCTCCGGCGATGGTATCGTGGAATGGGAACGGGGTGGTCGGTTCAAGATCAGATGACAAAACGCCAAGTGTCATTGCGAAAGCAATGCTTAGCGCCAGCACCTCAATCATCGCTCAGCTCTCCGCTGGCATGATACTTTTGAAACTTGAGGGCGCACGACGCATGATTTTTTCAGTATTGCACGACACCTTAAAATCCACCGCCCGTCGCGCCAGTGTCATTCCAAAAAGTGGCCCGCCATCAGTGCAACGAGACGGGTCATACCAGAGTCATGCCTTCAGCACGATCGCATCGCGGCTGTGCCTGAGAAGCGATGTCTCCGTGCCTTGGAAAATAGGTAGAACGCCAAATCTGGCCTCCCCCAACTCCAATCCTCACCCTTCACCCTACGCGCTTCTCGCGGCCTTGCGGCGCTCGACGCGGCTGCGGATGGCTGCGACATCGGTGACGGGCGTCGCCGCAAAGAGGGCGCGGGTGTAGGGGTGTTGCGGGTCGGCAAAGAGCGCCTCGCGGCTGCCCTGCTCGACCGCTTCGCCCTTGGAGATCACCATCACCTCATCGGCAATGTAGCGCACGACAGATAGGTCATGGCTGACAAAGACATAGGTCAGCTCGAACTCCTCCTGCAAATCGGCCAAGAGGTTGAGCACCTGCGCCTGCACCGAGAGATCAAGCGCCGAGACCGGCTCATCCAGCACCAGAAGCGAGGGGTTGAGCATGAGCGCGCGGGCAATCGCGATGCGCTGCCGCTGACCGCCCGAGAACATATGCGGGTAGCGGTTGAAATGCTCGGGCTGCAAGCCGACCTTCTTGATCATCGCCTCGGCGCGGTCGCGGCGTTCGGAGCTTGGCATATCGGTGTTGATCACCAAGGGTTCCATCAGCACATTGCCGATTTTCTGGCGGGGATTGAGGCTGCCATAGGGGTTCTGGAACACCATCTGCACCTTGGAGCGCAGGACGGGGCCGGGGCGTTTGCGGGCAATATCGACCGGGTGGTCGTCAATCCGCAACTCGCCGCCCGACGCAGCGTCGATCAGGGCAATGATCCGCGCGAGGGTCGATTTGCCCGAGCCGCTTTCGCCGACAATGGCGAGGGTCTTGCCCTTGTCGACCTTGAAGTCGATGCCGTTGAGGGCGCGCACAGAGCCGGCGCGGGCAAAGAGGCTGCCGGGCACGGCATAATCCTGCACGATGCCGCGACCTTCGACAACGGGGGGGATGGCTGCGGCGGTCATCGGGCGGTCTCCTGCGCAAAGAAATCAGAGACCGTGGGCAGGCGGTCGCCAGTCGCATGTTCCGGCAGCGCCGAGAGCAGGGCGCGGGTATAGGGGCTCTGAGGGTTTTCAAAGAGCGAGAGCACATCCGCCTCTTCCATCTTTTTCCCCTGATATTGCACCACCACCCGGTCGGCGGTTTCGGCCACGACGCCCATGTCATGGGTGATCAGGATCAGCGCCATGCCGTAATCCTCTTGCAGTTTCATCAAGAGATCGAGGATCTGTTTCTGGATGGTCACGTCGAGGGCCGTTGTCGGCTCATCCGCGATCAGAAGGCGCGGGTTCGAGGCGATGGCGATGGCGATCATCACCCGCTGGCATTGCCCGCCGGACATCTGATGCGGATAGGCTTTGATCTTGGCCTCCGGCTCGGGGATGCCCACGGCGCGAAAGAGGTCGAGCGCGCGGCTTTGGGCATCGCGCCGCGAGAGACCAAGGTTGAGGCGCAGCACCTCTTCGATCTGAAATCCCACAGTGAAGGACGGGTTGAGCGAGGCGACAGGTTCCTGAAAGATCATGGTGATCTCGCGGCCAATGAGGGTCCGCCGCTCTGAGGCGGAGAGGTTCGAGATGTCGCGCCCGTCATAGGTCATTTCATCGGCGGTGATGCTGGCGGTATCGGGCAAGAGCCCCATGACCGCGAGCATCGAGACCGATTTGCCCGAGCCGCTTTCGCCGACAATGGCCAGCACCTCGCCGCGGTCGACATGCACGTCGATCCCGTCCACGGCCGTAAAGCTGCCGGTGGCGGTGGCGAATTTGACGGTCAGGTTCTTGATGTTCAAAAGCGCCATACCGTCAACTCCGCTTCAGCTTGGGGTCAAGCGCATCACGCAGCCCGTCGCCCATGAGGTTGATCGCCAGCACCGAAATCAGGATGGCGAGGCCGGGGAATGTGACAACCCACCACGCGCGCAGGATGAATTCGCGCGCCTCGGCCAGCATGGTGCCCCATTCCGGCGACGGCGGCTGTGCGCCCATGCCGAGAAAGCCCAGGGCGGCGGAATCGAGCACCGCCGAGGAAAAGGACAATGTTGCCTGCACAATCAGCGGTCCAAGGCAATTGGGCAGGATGGTCTTGAACATCAGGCGCAGATTACCCGCGCCCGCCACGCGCGCGGCACTGACATATTCGCGCTTCATCTCGGACATGACAGCAGCGCGGGTCAGGCGGGCGAAATGCGGCTGATAGACAATCGCGATGGCGATCATCGCATTGGTCAGCCCCGGCCCAAGCACCGCCACCAGCACGAGCGCCAGAAGGAGCGATGGGAAGGCCAGGATCACATCCATCATCCGCATGATGACGCTGTCGATCCAGCCGCCAAAGAACCCGGCCAAAAGGCCGATGATGACGCCACCAAAGAGAGCGATGGAGACCACCACGATACCGATGAAGAGCGAATATTGCGCGCCAAAGATCAGGCGCGAGAGCATGTCGCGCCCGACCGCATCGGTGCCAAGCAGGAACTGCGTGCTGCCACCTTCGGCCCAGACGGGCGGCACGAGCAGCGCCTCGCGGTATTGCGTGGTGGGGTCATGCGGGGCCAGAGCAGCGGCAAAGACGGCCGTCAGCACCAAGCAGATAAAGACCGCCAGACCGATGACCGCGCCGCGGTTCTGGCTGAAGTAGAACCAGAATTCAGCCAGCATGCGACGGCGGATTGCCGCGTCGGACAGTTTCACCGGGGCGGCAAGGTTGGATGTATCGCTCATTTCACACGAATCCTCGGGTTGATGAGGCCATAGGTCAGATCGACCAGCAGGTTGACGATCATCACGAGCGCCGCGATGAGCAAGAGGCCGGATTGCACCACCGGATAATCCCGGCGCGAGATGGAATCGATCATCCATTTGCCGATGCCGGGCCATGAAAAGATGGTTTCGGTCAGGATCGCACCGGCCATCAGCACCCCGATTTGCAGGCCAATGGTGGTGACCACCGGCACCATCGCATTGCGCAGGGCATGGATGCCGATCACGCGGTATTGCGGCATGCCCTTGGCGCGGGCGGTGCGGACGTAATCCTCGCCCATCACTTCGAGCATGGCAGACCGGGTCTGGCGGGCGATGACCGCAAGCGGGATGGTGGCCAGCACCAGCGACGGCAGGATGAGGTGACTCAGCGCCGAGGTGAACGCCCCCTTTTGCCCCGAGAGCAGGCTGTCGATCAGCATGAACCCGGTTGCATCGGGGAAGTAATACAAGAGGCTTATGCGCCCCGACACCGGCGTCCAGCCCAGAATGCCCGAGAAAAAGATGATGAGCAGCAGCCCCCACCAGAAAATCGGCATGGAAAACCCGACGAGGGCGAGGGTCATGGAAATCTGGTCAAACCAGCTTCCGCGTCGGATGGCGGCAAGCACGCCGACGGTAACGCCGATCACCGTGGCGATGAGAATGGCGCAGAGGCCAAGTTCGACGGTCGCGGGAAAGAGGGTCAGGAATTCGTCCAGCACCGGCTTCTTGGTCACGAGCGAATTGCCCATGTCGCCCTGCAAGAGCCGTCCGAGGAACTCGAAATACTGCATCACGATGGGCTGATCATAGCCCAATTGTGCGCTCAGTTCGGCATGCCGTTCGGGCGTCACGCCACGCTCACCCGCCATCAGCAGCACCGGATCACCGGGCAGGATGCGCACGAAGCTGAAGGCGATGATGGTGATCCCGAGAAACGTCGGGATCAGGTAGAGGAGTTTGGACAGGATGAATCGGATCATGCGCCGCTTTCCTTTGAAAACGCGCGAGGGCCAAGCCCCCGCGCGTTCGGTTTCAGATCAAGACGATCCGGTTATTCGGCAAGGTCAACGGTCTCGAAGGTGAAATCACCCAAGGGGCTCATTTTGAACCCGGAGACCTTGGTCGACATCGGCACATATTGGGTCGAGTGTGCGATGGTGAACCACGGGGCTTGATCCTTGAAAATCACCTGCGCCTGTTCGTAGAGCGCGGTCCGCTCTGCGGGGTCGGCGGTGATTTTGGCATCCTTGAGCAGCTTGGAGAACTCCTCGTTGCACCAGAAGGCGCGGTTGGCACCGCCTTCACCAGCGGAATCGCAGGACAAGAGCACCGACAGGAAGTTGTCGGGATCGCCATTGTCCCCGGTCCAGCCCAGCATCACCGCACCGTCACGGCCTGCTTCCATCGACTTTTGCAGATACTCGCCCCATTCATAAGACACGATCTCGACCGTGACGCCAACCTTGGAGAGATCTTCCTGCATCAGTTCTGCCGAGCGACGCGCGTTGGGCATATAGGGGCGCTGCACCGGCATCGCCCAGATTTTCATCGAGAGGTCGGTCACGCCCTCTTCCTCCAGCATCTTCTTGGAGGCTTCGGGATCGTAGGGGTCATCCTCGATCGCATCGTTATAGGACCACATGGTTGGCGGAATCGGGTTCTTGGCGGGGGCAGCCGCCCCTTGGAACACCGCGTCAACGATGGCGTTCTTGTTGATCGCCATGTTCAGCGCCTTGCGGACGCGGGCGTTGTCAAACGGCGCAACGGTGGTGTTATAGGCCAGATAGCCCACATTCAGACCGGCCTGTTCGTCCAGTTTGAGGTTGGGGTCTGCCTTGATCGTCTCGATATCAGCCGGGGCCGGATAGGGCATCAGGTGGCATTCGCCAGCCTTGAGCTTTTGCAGGCGCACGGCCGCGTCGGGCGTGATGGCAAAGACCAGATCATCAATGATCGCGCCCTCGCCCCAATAGTCGGCGTTCTTGGTGTAGCGGACAACGGCGTCCTTTTGATAGGCTACGAACTTGAAAGGGCCGGTGCCGATGGGCAGGTTGTTGAGGTCTTCCTTGGTGCCTGCGGCGTCAAGCGTATCGGCATATTCCTTGGACACGATCGAGGCAAAAGGCATCGCGATATTCGCAAGAAACGGTGCCTCGGGCTGGTTCAAGGTGAATTTGACGGTGTAGTCGTCGATTTTCTCGATGGATTTGATCAGCTCGGGCATCGCCATCGAGGTGTAATATTCATAGGTCACACCGGCGATATACTGGTGCCACGGATGATCGGCCGACCCCTGACGCTCGTAGGAAAAGATCACGTCATCAGCGTTAAAGTCACGGGTGGGCGTGAAGTTGTCGTTCGCGTGCCATTTGACACCCTCGCGCAGATGAAAGGTGTATTCGGTGCCGTCCTCGGACACGTCCCAGCTTTCCGCAAGGCCCGGTTCGACCTCGGTCGTGCCTTTCTTGAATTCTGTCAGGCGGTTGTAGATCGGATGCGCAGAGGCATCGAAAGTGCCGCCAGCGGTAAAGGGCGCGGGATCAAAGCCCTCGGGCGAGGCTTCGGAGCAATAGACAAAGGTTTTGGCCTCGGACATCGTGGCGGTCAGCGCCAGAGCCGAAGCGCAGAGCAATAGGTGTTTCACGCGTGTTCTCCTTGTTGGATTTGGTAAGATTGCGCCGGTTTGCCCGGCTGGTGCCAGAGCGACATGTTGTGTTGTCGCTCAGGGAATGTCGGATTTTGAAGTCTCCGCGACAGTGCGCGGCACATAGGACGAGGGGGTTGCGCCATGCAGCATCTTGCCGGTCCAGAGCAGACGCGCCCAATGCGCGCTGACGTTGGACCAGGAATGCGGATGCTGGCCCAGATAGTGCATACTGTCCCCGGCGCGCAGCAGGAATTGCTGACCATTGACCACTTGAAGGATCTCGCCGTCGAGCACAAAGATCAGCTCTTCGCCGGAATGCTGCACGGTTTCGGACTGATAGGCGGGCGGCACATTGAGGACGAAGGAGGTCAGCTCATGACCCGGAAACTCGGCCCCGATCTGTTCATAGATGATGGAGGTGCCGGAAATGGAAAACTGCGGGCGTGTCTCGGCGCGGGTCACGCTATCCGCCTGTCGCGGGGTGGCGATGAAATGGTCGATGCTGACATCCAGCGCCGCCGCGATTTCGGCCAGCGTGCCCAGGGTGGGCACGGCATTGTCGCGTTCGATCTGGCTGAGATAGCTCACCGACACTCCACATCCGTTGCTGAGATCCTGCAAGGTCATCGACATGCGCTGCCTGCGTTTTCGTATGCGGCGGCCCAAGGCGAGTGGCGCACCGGCAGGTGAATAGGTCATCGGCGTCCTTGGGTCAGAAGGCGTTTCTTGGCCACACCTCAGACGAAATGCAAAGCCATTGCAACAAAAATTTTTGCCTCTGGAAAATTTTTTGCCACCGAATCGGACCTATATCGCACTACAGCCCTGGGTTGACGCCCATTGGATCAGTCAGGCAACGGGCGCACCAGCAGATCGCGGGGCATATCCGAGAAGACCTCGGCCCCCTCGGGCCGCAGAATCACGATTTCCTCGAGCCGGAGACCAAAGCGCCCCTCAAGATAGATGCCCGGTTCGATGGAGAACACATTGCCCTCTGCCAGCGGGGTATCTGCGGTGGCGGTGATATAGGGCGGCTCGTGGATGTCGATGCCAAGGCCGTGGCCGGTGCGATGCAAGAAGCGGTCGCCATAGCCTGCGGCGGTGATCACATCGCGCGCCGCCTTGTCGATATCGCGCGCCAGAGCGCCGGGGCGCGCGGCGTCCAGCGCCGCCCGGACGGCCTGATCGACCACGGCAAAAACCTCGGTATAGGTGGCGTCGGGCGTGCCGAAATAGCCGCAGCGCGTCATGTCCGAGGGGTAGCCGTTCAGGCGGCAGCCGGTATCGAGCAACACGGGCATGTCGCGCTCTAGCCGCGTCATGCCGGGCGTATGGTGCGGAAAGGCCCCCGACGGGCCAAAGCAAACCGAACAGAATTCCAGCGTCGCGCCATGCGCGCCATAGAAATCCTGAATGACCTGCACCAGATCGCGCTCGGTCATGCCCGTGCGGAGCGCCTCGAACGCGGCCTGCACGGCTTGGTCATTGAGGCGATGCGCGGCCTTGATCGCGTCGAACTCGGCGGCGTCCTTGCAGGCACGCAGCGCGCCGACCGTATCGTCGGTAAACCGGCGGGTCGGCGTGTCGAGATGGTCAAGCAGCAAAAGCGAGAAATCCGTACGCATGGTCTCATCCAACACCACCGACAGGCCGGGGCGCGCAGCGTCACAGGCGCGCAAAACATCGTGCAGCGCCGCCAGCGGGCCTTCGTCATCGCGCCACATATGAAATGGCAGATCGGTCGATTGCCGCGCCGAGGCGGCATTGAGCGAGGGCATGAGAAACCCGGCATACGTGCGGCTGACCAAGAGCATCACGGGCCGCTCATCGCCATGCGGATGCACGCCCGAGAGCCATGCCATATGGCTCGACGGTCCAAGCGCCACCAGATCGGTGCCGGTGGCTTCCATACGGGTGCGTAGGGCAGAGAGGCGGGATTGGGCGAGCGGAAAGCGGGTCATTGCGGCTCCTGCCGGATTGGATCTTGGGCGGGTGCGACGCGCAGCGCAGCGAATCAACCCGGATGCCGCGACAATAGAAGACAATCCGGGGCGTCACACGGCCCTTCTGAGCGTCGCGGACCGCGCCGCCTACTCAGGCTGCCGGGTCAGGTCAGCCACGGTTTTTGATCCGTTCCGGCAGGAACGTGGCCGCGCTGTGTGATATGGCCTTGTGTGACAGGGCGAACGGGTAGATTTCTGTTGCAAGCGCCGGATCAATCGTAATTGGTGGTATGGGGAAAAAGGGCGAGACATGGCGAAAAGCGCAACGATCAAGACCGCAAAACCACACGTGGCTGCGGCCCCCACGCCGGTTCTCAACCTGCCGATGTCCCGCGGCAATCCCTATCAACGGTTGCTTTATTCCGCCGAACACGCCGCGTTTTGCGCTGAACCGTTCAACAAGACCGAGATTGTCGATCTGCCCAAAGTGCTGGCAGAGGGGCAACGGCTGCTGCATCTGCATTGGGATGATCTGATTTTTGGCCGGTCCCGCGACAGTGCGGCCAATGCCAATGACGCCGAGCGTGATCTGGCGGCGCTCGAGGCGTTCAAGGCCGGTGGCGGGCGTATTCTGTGGACGGTTCACAATCGCAGCCCGCACCGGGACGTGGACCCCGCGACCTTTTGCGCCGCGCGCGCCCGCGTTGTCGCGCTGGCCGATCTGGTGCATGTGCATACCCCCGATGCGGCCCTGCATATGCAGCGCGACTGGGGCGTCGAGGCGGCGCGCCTGCGGATCATTCCGCACCCGAGTTACCTTGGTCATTACGAGGCGGAAGAGACCAGCCTGACGCGCGATCTGCCCAACTGCGCCGCGCGGTCGTTTTTGTTCTTTGGCGCGTTCCGGGCCAACAAGGGGCTTGATACGCTGGTCGATACCGCCAAGGTTCTGCTGCGGCGCGAGGTGCCGTTTCACCTGCATCTCTGTGGCCGGTCGGCGCGCAGTCACCAGAAATTGTTTCGCGATTTTCAGGGGCTGGACGCTATCGAGATCACGGATGAGGCGGTCCCCGATGAGGCCGTCGCCGGCATATTTGCGCGGGCGCAGGTTTTTGTTGCGCCGTTCAACACCCTGTTCACATCGGGGTCGGTGATGCTGGCACAGGGGTTTGGCCTGCCGGTGATCGGCCCGGCAACCGATGCGCTGCGCGACCATGTCGCCCCCGACAATCACGATCTGCTCTACGATCCGCAGGCACCGCGCGGCCTGTTGCGGATGATGACGCGCCTGGTCGAAATGCCGGACCAAGAGCTGCGCGTGCGGCGTCTGGCGGCGTTTGATTTTGCGCAACGGCGCGCGCCCGCGATCATCTCCGCACAGATGATGATGGTTCTGCAAGACCTGCACGACGGATCGGGGTCAAGCCTGCACGCGGTACAGGCGACGCCCCTTGCCGCGCCCGCACGCACTGATGCCCCCCCCGCAGAGCGCGCCAAGACGCGGCTGGCGGATCTGGTCAAGACCTTGGGGCTGACCGAGCCCCTGCGTATTCTCGACATCGGGGCCAACCCGATGAACCATGATGCGCCCTACAAAGAGCTGCTGGCCGCAGGCCATGCGCATGTGACCGGGTTCGAGCCGCAACCAGAGGCGCTCGCCGCGCTCAACGCGCAGAAATCCGCGAATGAGACCTATTTTCCCGATGTGGTGGGCGATGGCGAGACCCATCGGCTCAACCTCTATCGGGGGTCGGGACTGGCCTCGTTGCTTGAAATCCGACAGGCGACTCTGGATCACCTGCTGGGCCTGCGCCGTGCCGCGCGGCCCACCGGACATATTGACCTGCCCAGCCGCAAGCTCGATGAGATCGAGGGCATTGGCCGGGTCGATTTCCTCAAGATCGACGTGCAGGGGGCCGAGGCGATGATCTTTGGCCATGCCAAGACGGCGCTGTCCCAGACGCTCGCGGTCCAGAGCGAGGTGAATTTCTTTCCGCTCTATGACAACCAGCCTTCCTTTGGCGAGATCGACCGCATCTTGCAACATCACGGGCTGGTGCCGCATTCGTTCCTGCATATCGAAAAGCGATTGGTGCGGTCCAAGTGGTTGGGGCAGATCGAGGGGGCAACGCCACAGCAGATGCTGGATGGCGATATTCTCTATCTGCGCGACCTGTCACAACCCGATGCGATTGCCAGCGGGGATCTGCGCAAGATCGCGCTCTTGTGTGACACCTGCTATGGGTTTTCCGACATCACCCTGCGCTGTCTCGAAATTCTGGTGCAGCGCGGCGAGATCAAGACCAAGGTGGCGGAACGGTTCATCGACAGGGTTTAACGGTGCCCGTCTGCCCGTCGCGGCGGATGCTCACGTCAGGCGGGCGCGCAGTTTGTCGGTGCAAATTTCCATCAGCAGAACAATCGCAAAGATCGCCAGAATAATCATCGAGGCGTTGCGGTACTGAAAGAGGTCAAAGGCGACCTTGAGTTCCTGACCGATCCCGCCCGCGCCGACCAATCCCAGAACGACCGAAGACCGCACCGCCTTTTCCAGCGCGAAGAGCGAGGAATTGATCAGCGAGGGCAGGATATCGGGCAGTATCGCCCCGATGAGGATCGAAGGGCGATTGGCCCCAATGGCGGCCAACGCCTCTTGCGGTTCCTTTTCCGCGTCCTCCATTGCCTCGGCAAAGAAGCGACCGCAAAAGCCGATGGTATCGACCATGATGGTCATCGTGCCCGCCACTGCCCCAAGCCCGATCGAGGCCACAAAGAGCAGCGCCCAGACCAGATCCGGCACGGTGCGCAGAAAGGAAATAAACGCCTTGACCAAAATATTCCCCCGCCCGAGCGGCGACACTCCCCGCGCGGCGCACCACGCGATAGGCAGGCTGACAACAATGCCAAGGACCGCGCCCACGAGAGCGATTTGAAAGGTCTCGATCATGCGCAGCGCGACGCGGGCCAGAAAATCCGGCTCCAGATTGGGTGGCAACATCCGGCCAATCAGGTTCGCCATGCCCGGCAATCCTTGGGCCAATTGTTGTGGAGAGGGGGCGACCTGACCCATGGAGACAAGGATGATGGCCCCGAGAGCGACCAACAAGACGAAATTCACCGCTGAAAACCGCCTGAACCTGTCCGGTGCCTGAAGGCGCTGATCAACCATCGAATGTGTCCCTGAGATCGGCTGGCGTGACCTTGGTCACGGGGCGGTCAAAGAACACCCGCCCCCCCTTGAGCGCGACAATCCGGTCGGCGTAGTCCATCGTATGCGCCATGTCATGCGACGTGTAGAGCAACGTGATGCCCTGAGTCCGGCACAGTTTGGTGAAGAGTTCCATGACATTAACCCCCGAAACCGGATCAAGGCTCGCGGCCGGTTCATCGGCGATGAGCAGACGCGGACGCCGCACAAGCGCGCGGGCAATGGCGACGCGTTGCTGCTGCCCGCCCGAGAGCGCATCGGCGCGGTGCAGGGCCTTGTGCGCGAGATCGACATCACCGAGCGCCTGCATCGCGCGGTCGCGCCACTCAAGGGGGGCCAGGCTATGCGAAAACGCGCGCCAGCTTCCGGGCTCGCCGAACAGGCCGTGAATGACATTGGAGAGAACCGACCGCCGACGCACAAGGCAATGTTTCTGAAAGACAAAGCCGGTCTGACGCCGCATGCGCAGACGGTGCGCGCGACCCGACTCTGGGCCGACCGGATGGCCAAAGCAGGTGAGCGTGCCGCCGGAGATCGGGTGCAGGCCAATCAGGCTCTTGAGAAGGGTGGATTTGCCAGAGCCGTTGGCCCCGATCAGGGCCACACGCTCGCCCCGGCGAATATCCAGATCAATACCGTCGAGCACGATGCCGCCCCGGCCATAGCCCTTGCTCAACCCGCGCGCCACGATCAACGGCGCAACATCGGCCTCGGCCTGCTGCGCGTCGCACCGGGTATCACCCTCAAGGTCAAGCATGGCCAATCTCCGGGTTGCAAAAGACCGGGGGCGCTGCCCCCGGCCGGATGGGGATGCCCCGTTCAGTTTCCGACGAAGGATTTGGTATCCACACCGATGGTCGCATACATCGAGCGGACATAGTCGTAATCGCTGTCCTCGACCTCGGTCAGAAAGAAACCGCCCTTGAACTTCTGGTTGTCCTCTCCGGTCAGGATGGCCGCCATAAGTTCCGGTGCGTGATCGACAAAGGCGGATTTGACCGCGGCCACGGCATCAGCATCCGCATCAGAGCGCGCCACGAGGATGTCATTGGGCAGATCGCGGCCACGGGCGACGACGGTAAAGGACACCTCGGGAAAGGCTTCGCGAATGCGGCCAAGGTGGCTCTCGTTCATGCCAACGGCGGCAACATCGCCGCGAATGAGCGCCTCGATTGCGGTGTTGCGCGAGATGATCTGCGGCTGGTAGTCCGTGTTATAGGCCAGACCGAAATCGGCCAGCACCTGCGCGGGTCCAAGATGCTGCGACGTCGAGCCGACAGAGCCAAAGGTCACGACCTTGCCCTTGATATCCTGCACCGATTTGATCGGCCCATCCGACAGGGTGACAATCTGGGCGTAGTAATTGGGGCGCTGCCAGGCGGTCACGATCCGGGCGTCGGTCAACTCCTTGATCACGACATATTCCGCAGGACCAGTCAAAACCAGATCGACCTGATCCTGATTGAGCGCCTCAACAGCGGCGGTGCGGGAACTGACAGCGAAAAGCTCGATCTCTTGGCCGGTCAACTCTTCGAGTTTCGCTTCGAAGGCGCCGAATTCCTGTTGCAGGGTTTCGAGCCCTTCGATGTCGGTGACGGCAAACTTCAGCGGTTCTGCCACGGCAGGCAGGGCGCTGGCGAGGGATACCGCAGTGGCGGCGAGCAGGGAACGGATCATGGGGGTCTCCAGGATGTTCGGGGCTGAATCTAGGTTGTTGTGTACACAGGAACGTCACACAACCGAGGCATATGGGATTCGGTTGACACTTTCGTGACACGGGGACTTGCGACACCATGACGACAAACTGGACACTCACCGGCGGACAGACCCTCTTGGGCGAGCGTTTTGCCGATCAGCCGCTGAATATCACCAACGGTGTGATCACGGCAGAGCCCGCCGAGCGGGCCGAGATCTATGACGCCAGCGGGCGTCTGATCCTGCCGGGGATCATTGACCTGCATGGCGACGGGTTCGAGGCGTTGGTGCAACCGCGCCCGGGGGTGCATTTCCCCTATGATCTGGCCTATCGCGAGGCGGATGCGCAACTCATCTCCAACGGGATCACGACCGCCTATCACGGATTGACGGTCTCGTGGGAGCCGGGTCTGCGCGACATTGCCATCACGCGCGCGCTGCTTGCGGCGCTGGAACGGGTGGCACCGATGCTGGCCTGCGACACGCGGTTGAACATCCGCTGGGAAACCTTTGCCATCGACCATGTCGATGAGGTGCTGGGCTGGCTGGCGCGGCGACCAAGCGATATCCTGTCGCTCAACGATCACACCAGCGCCAATCACAAACTGGGCGAAGACAGCGCCAAGCTCAAGCGGATGGCGGTGCGCATGGGCCTTGCGCCCGCCGATGCCAAGGCTGCAATTGCGGCGGTGCTGGCGCGACAAGATGAAGTGCCGGCGGCGATGGACCGGATTTGTGCAGGGGCCACCACGCTTGGCCACCCAGTTCTGTCGCATGACGACATGACCGTCGAGGATCGGCGCGCGGGGCGCGCGCGCGGCGTGACGGTGGCCGAATTTCCGATGTCCAAAGAGGCCGCCGCCGAGGCGCGGACGGCGAATGAGCCTGTGATCCTTGGCGGACCCAATGCCCTGCGCGGCGAGAGCCACAATGGAGCGCTCTGCGCAACGGCGGCGATCCGGGCGGGGCTCTGCACCGTGCTTGCATCGGATTATTACTATCCGGCGCCGTTTCATGCGGTGTGGCGGCTGCACGAGGCTGGCATCCTGCCGCTGTCACAGGCTTGGGCGCTGGTGTCGGCCAATCCGGCGGCGGCGGCAGGACTAGATGACAGGGGCACGCTCGGACCCGGCAAGCGGGCGGATGTTCTTGTTGTGAACCCGCAAACCCGCAAGATCGAGGCGGTGTTTGTCCAAGGCAGAAAGGTCCTGACCCGTGGCTGACCTGACAGCGCTAGCGCAGGCGGAGACAGATCTCGCCCGGCTGGGGGGGCTGGCCTATGACGCCCGCTCCGAGCGCCCGATCTGGTTGCAGATCTATGACCGCTTAGCGCGGGCAATCGACGGGGCCATCGTGACCCCCGGCAGCCGCCTGCCCGGCGAGGTGCAATTGGCCGAGATGTTCCGGGTCAACCGCCTGACGATGCGCCGCGCGCTCGCACTCTTGCAGAGCGAAGGCAAATTGCAGGCGCGCAAGGGCGTGGGCATTTTCGTGCGCCCCGTGCCGCGTGCCTTTGTGATCCGCAACGACATGCGCTTTGCCGACTCGCTTATCGGGTGCGAGGCGCAGGTGACATCACGCACCCTGAGACTTGAGCGGGCCGCACCCAGCCCCGAGGCGGCGCGCCTCTTTGATCTGAGGCCGGGGGATCTGGTGATCGTGCTGCACCGGATGCGTCTCTTGGACGGTGCGCCGATCTATTTCACGCGCAAGGAACTGCCCGCGCACCGCTTTCCCGAATTCGAGCGGATCTACACGATCGGTCAATCGGTCAGCGCGGTTTACAAGGCAGCGGGAATTCCGTGGTTTCGCCGCGCCGAAACCCGTGTGAGTGGCGGCTTTGCGCGGCCTGATGAGGCGGAAATCCTCTGCCTCAACGACAATACCCCGGTGCAATATGTCACCGCCATCAACCGCGATCCGGAGGGCACGGCGATCGAGTTCAACCGGGGCTGCTGGCCGATGACCAGCGTCGAATTCGTGTTCAAATCACCACCGAGCTAGCCCGGTCCGGGATGCGGCTCAGCGCCAAATCTTCGGCCTGCGCCCGCAACAGGAATTTCTGGATCTTGCCGGTCGACGTGCGCGGGATGGGTAGAAAGACAAAGTGGCCGGGAACCTTGTAGGGGGCCAGATGATCGCGGCACCATGCCCGCAGGGTTTCGGCATCCGCCACCTGCCCCTCGGTCAGTTCGACAAAGGCGCACGGGGTCTCGCCCCATTTCTCATGCGGCATGGCGACCACGGCCGTCACGGCCACTGCCGGATGACGATAGAGCGCCTCTTCCACCTCGATGGACGATATGTTCTCGCCGCCCGAGATGATCACATCCTTGGAGCGGTCCTTGAGCTGGATATAGCCATCGGGATGTCGCACACCCAGATCGCCCGAGTGGAACCAGCCGCCAGCAAAGGCGTCTTGCGTGGCCTGCGGATTGCGGAAATAGCCCTTCATCACGACATTGCCGCGAAACATGACCTCGCCCATGGTCTGCCCGTCGCACGGCACCGGCGTCATGCTTTCGGGGTCCATCACATCGAGCCCCTCAAGCGCCAGATAGCGCACGCCTTGGCGCGCCTTGAGCTTGGCTTGCTGCGCGGCGGGCAGAGCCGACCACTCGTCATGCCAGTCGTTGACGACCGCCGGGCCATAGGTCTCGGTCAACCCATAGAGATGGGTCACGTCAAAGCCCGCGTCTTTCATCTCCGCGAGCAGTTTTTCGGGCGGCGGTGCGGCGGCAGTGAAAAATTGCACCCTGTGATCCAAGGCGTGCTTCACCGTCTCTGGGGCCGAGATCATCAGCGACATGACAATCGGCGCACCGCAGAGATGTGTCACCCGCTCTTGCGCCAGCGCCTCCCAGATCGGGTCCGCGCGCACTTGGCGCAGACAGACATGCGTGCCGATGATCGCCGAGAGCGTCCAGGGGAAACACCAGCCGTTGCAGTGGAACATCGGCAGGGTCCAGAGATAGACCGCATGTTTGGCCATCGAGGTGGTCAGCGCATTGCCCTGCGCCAAGAGATAGGCCCCCCGGTGATGCGACACCACGCCCTTGGGGTCACCCGTCGTTCCAGAGGTGTAGTTGATCGAAATCGCGTTCCATTCATCCTCTGGCATCAGCCAGTCGAACGCCGGATCACCCGCTGACAGGACTATCTCGTAGTCCTCTGCATCGGTCGCAAACTCCGAACCGCTGAACTCCGGGTCGTCATATTGGATCAGGAGCGGGGTGACGTTCGCCAGCGAGAGCGCGTCTTGCATCAGCGGCATAAATTCGCGGTCCACGATCACCACCCGTGACAGGGCATGATCCAGTTGAAAGGCGATGATGGCCGCGTCGAGCCGCGTGTTGATCGAATGCAGGACCGCGCCACACATCGGCACGCCGTAGTGGCATTCCAGCATCGCGGGCGTATTGGCCAGCATCACCGACACGGTATCGCCGCGCCCCAATCCCCTTGCGCTCAGCGCCGAGGCCAATTGCCGCGAGCGCGCGTAAAAATCGGCGTAATTGCGCCGCAGCGCGCCGTGCACAATTGCCGTGTGATCGGGAAACACACTGGCGGCACGCTCCAGAAAACTGAGCGGTGTCAGCGGTTGGTAATTCGCGGGGGTGCGGTCAAGGCCGGTGTTATAGGGGTTCGGTGTCATCGGTCAGGCATCCTGCCACTGGGGGCTTCGTTTTTCGATAAAGGCAGCAATGCCCTCTTCGGCATCCCGCGCGAGCATGTTGTCCACCATCACGGCAGAGGCATAGGCATAGGCATCGGACAGACCCATCTCGCGTTGCGCATGGAACGCCCGCTTTCCGGTGGCCAAGGTCATGCTGGATTTTGACGCAATCCTGCGCGCCAGGGTCATCGTGGCGGCCTGCAAGTCTTCGGGCGCAACCACATGGTTGACCAGCCCGATTTCCGCCGCCCGCGCGGCGGCTGTCATGTCGCCGGTCAACAACATCTCCATCGCATGCTTGCCCGCCACATTGCGCGACAGTGCCACCATCGGCGTCGAGCAGAACAACCCGATATGCACCCCCGGTGTGCTGAACTGCGCCGTATCCGCCGCAATCGCCAGATCGCAACTGGCCACAAGCTGACAGCCCGCAGCGGTTGCAATGCCCGTGACCTCGGCGATGACGGGTTTCGGGCAATTCACGATGGATTGCATGACCCCGGAACACAGCGCCATGACCGATGTGAAATAGACCCGACCCCGGTCCGCATCCGCCCGCTCGGCGGTCATTTCCTTGAGATCGTGACCCGCGCAAAACGCCGGGCCATTGGCAGCCAGAACCACCACCCGGACCGCAGGATCGTTCCCCGCTTTGGCCAGGGCCGCGCCCAGCTCTGCCAGCATCGCCTCGGACAGCGCATTGCGCCGCCCGACATCATTCAGAGTCAGGCGCAAGATGCCGTCAGCATCCAGATCACACAGCAGGATATCGCTTGTTTGCACGGATCAGATCCCTTCTGGTCGTCAGAGAATGTTGATTTCCACGCTCTCGGCGAGCGTGTTGGCGATAAAGCAATAACGATGCGCCCGGTCCTGCATCTCTGCCAGCTTCGCATCCTCCATCGCAAAACCGGTGTCGAACCGCACCACCGGATGCAGATCAATGCGCGTCACTGACATCTGCCCCTTGGCGTTCTTGCCCAGATGGGCCACGGCATAGTCGTGATAGCTCGCAACCGGCCACCCCGCCTTGGCCGCGAGCGCCAGAAAGGTCATCATGTGGCAACTCGACAGCGCCGAGGCGAGCGCCTGTTCGGGGTTGGTGTGGGCCGGATCACCGCCCCAATCCGGGGCGGCGTCCACTTGGACATCATGGCGGTTGTTGAACTGCACGGTATGGGCATTGGAATATTTGCCGGTGTGCAGCACAGGTTCGGCGCGCTGCCAATGCAGCTCGATAGAAAGATCGGACATGGATCAAGTCTCGGTTCGGGCCAACGCTCAGGCGGCGGCGATTTTCTTGTTGGGATCGTAGAAGGGACGCTCCACCATCACGGCGCGCACTGGCCCCTGACCGGTCACGACCTCGACCTCGGCACCGATATTGGCATGCTCTGCCGCCACCATGGCCAGGGCGATATTCCGCTCCAGACGCGGCGAATAGACGGCTGATGTGACCTTGCCCACGGGCGTGCCGGCAACATTGATCGCCCAAAAGGTGGTGTTCGGCCCCTTGAGCGGTGCGCTGTCGATGATCAACCCGATCTGCTTGCGGCGCGGTCCCTCGTCGCGAATGCGGCGCAGCGCGGCCTTGCCGATGAACTCGGCCTCGATGTCGAGATTGACCAGCCGGTCCAAACCCAGCTCATAGGGATTTGTCTTGATGTCCGCATCGGCATGATAGGACAACATCCCGCCCTCGATCCGGCGGATGGAGGAGGTGTGACCGGGCTTGAGACCAAACGGCATCCCCGCCGCCATGATCCGCTCCCAGAGCGCATCGCCATGGGCGCTGTCCCGCAGATAGATCTCATAGCCCAATTCGCTCGACCAGCCGGTGCGCGACACAAGGAGCGGAATGCCGTCAAGCTCAACCTCGCGCAGCCAGTAGTATTTCAGATCCATGATGCTCTCGCCAAAGAGCTCTTGCATGATCAGGCCCGATTTCGGCCCCTGCAATTGCAGCGGCGACACATCTGGTTCGCCGATGGTGACGTCCAACCCGGAATGCACCGCCACGCCCTGCGCCCAGAGCAGGATGTCGCTGTCAGCCAGCGAAATCCAGAAATGGTTTTCGGCCAGACGTAGCAGGATCGGATCGTTCAGGATGCCACCCTCTGCATTGGTGATCAGGATGTATTTGCACTGGCCCACCGCCATCTTGGACAGATCGCGCGGGGTCAGCATCTGGACAAAGCGTGCGGCATCGGGGCCGGTGATCTCGACCTGACGCTCGACCGCCACGTCGCAGAGAATGGCCTCATTCACGAGGGTCCAGAAATTCTGTTCCGCGTCCCCAAAATCACGCGGGATATACATATGATTGTAAACCGAAAAACCCTTGGCCCCCCAGCGCACGGTGGCGTCGAAATAGGGGGATTTGCGGATCTGAGTGCCGAAGCCGAAGTCGTCTGCGTGTGTCATGGTTTGCGCCCTTGTTTGCCCTCGGCCACGCGGCTTTGGACTGTCTAATCCTGACGCCCTTCTAGGGGCGAACTTGGGGCATTTGCGGTCTGAAAACATGCAAGACTCAGACCGATCAGACTATTTTGCGGGCCTCAAACAGACTGCTCAGGCGCAGAGCGTCATTTGCCGATTCTGGCGGTCAGATGCGAGAGGTTGGGTTGGCTGGATTTGACCCGGCGCGTGGCGATATAGGTCATATAGCGGTCAATCCCCAACTCAGCCGCCAGCATGGCCTCCATCAAGGTCTGGAACGCCGTGAGATTGGCGCAGATAACGCGCATCACATAGTCCATGCCACCGCCTGTGGCGATACATTCGGTGATCTCGTCCTGCCCCCTGACAAAGCTCTCGAACCGGTCGAAATCCGATTTGCGATGATGGGTCAAAGAGGCCGTGACCACCACTTCGGTAAAGTCACAGATTTTATCCAGAACGAGATCGGCGTGATAGCCGCGGACGAACCCGGCAGCCTTGAGCCGGTCCAAACGCGCCCAGCAGGGCGTGGGCGAGATATTGGCAATCTCGGCCAGTCTGTTCTTGCTCAGTTGCCCATGCTTCTGAATCGCCGTGAGAATGCGAATATCCGTCGCATCAAGACCGAGCCTCTTCATCCGTCCGAAACTTTCATTGCCTCTCGCCACGACAGCGGGCAGGCCCGGACCTGCCCCGCCCTCAATCTAATGCCGCCCCCCTGTCGGCGTGATCTCTTTTGCGACCCCTTTTACAACACCCGCGTCGGCAGATCGGGGACGGTCGGCAGTCTCAGGCAATCAGGTCGGGGATCTCATCCCGGCAATAGCTGTGGATTGCACCAGCCTGAGTGAGCCAGATCTGGTCCCGATGGGCGGTGATATGGCGCAGGGCGCGCCGCAGGTGGCGCAGGCGATAGGGCTGACCGACAAGGTAGGGATGCAGGGCCACGCCCATGACAAGGGGCTGGGCGTGGGATTGCTCCAGCATCTCGTCGAAATTGTCGATGATCATATCCGCAAACGCCGCCGCACCATCCTTGCGCGCGACGATCGACGGGATGTCGTTGACCTCTTGCGGATAGGGGATCGAGAGAAGACGGCCGGCGCGGGTCCGCATCCAGATCGGTTGATCGTCCATGCACCAATTAAGAGTGTAGCCATAGCCCGCCTCTTGCAGCAGGTCGGGGGTGACGAGGCTCTCGGCGATCCACGGAGACAGCCAGCCTTGGGGCGCTTTGCCTTCGGCCTGCGTGATGGTGGCGGTGGCCTCGGCGATCAAGGCCGCCTCTGCGGTGGGGTCCATGACGCTCTGACGTTCGGAATTGGTGCGGCCATGGCCAAGCACCTCGTCGCCCCGCGCGCGAAAGGCGGCCATCAGGTCAGGGGCATAGGCATACATGGCGCTGTTGGCGAGCAGGCTGACGGGCATATCGAGCGCATCAAACAGATCGCGCATCCGCCACGCACCAACCCGGTTGCCATAATCGCGCCATGCGTAATTGAGCACGTCGGGCTGTGGGCCACCGGGCGCAAGTTCGGCACCCAGCCCCTCACCAAACGCAAAATGTTCGAGGTTGAGCCCGATGTAGACCGCAAGGCGTGCGCCGCCCGGCCATGTATACGCGGCGCGCTCCGTGATCGGCACATAGTCGTAGCGGTTGTGATGCGCTGTCATGGTCACAGCTCCGCCTCGGCCAGCCCAGCCTTGGCCAAAAGCATCTCGGCGCTGTCATTCCAGACATCGGTGCGGATCAGCTTGCCATCGCGCACGATGAATTTGTCCATATAGCGGTTGGTTTCAAACGCGGTTCCGTCGTGCCATTCACCGTAGAGATAGCCGGTGTTGTAGACATGCACATCGCCGGTGTCCGGGTCGAGGGCCGCGTCGGTGCGCAAAAAGCGTTTCTTGACCCACGCGTAGCGTTTGGCATTGAAGGCCGCACTCTGGGCCGGGCCGGAAAACCTGCGCCCGCCGGTAAACACCAGCTCGAACCCCTCGCTGAGATAGGCAGAGGCGGCGACGGGATCGGGGATCATCGACAGTTCTAAGTAGGATTCGACGAGGGCCTTGGCGGCGGTCAGAGGGTCAGGAATCTGGGTCATGCGGTCCTCACAGGGGATGGGAATGGGGGTGTCGGGCGCAGGCGCTGCGGCAGAAACTGCGCACGATCAGGGCGGCGGCCTCTGCCATTTGTCTTGCATCGTGATTGGCAGCGTCAAGCCGGGTCGCCGCGCGACCGGCGCGCTCGGCAAGACTCGCTTCGTCAAGGGTCAACACGCGGTTGTCGGCAAAGACCAGAGCGCCCGCAATCATCACTTCGCGCAGGGCAGCCCCGGTTTCGGCAAAGACGATCTGTGACAGGGGATCCCGCAGCGGCACGTAATGGCAATAGCTCCGGTCGAGAAACAGCAGGTCGGCGGCCCAACCGGGCGCGATACGTCCCACGCGGTCAAGACCCAGAATGCGCGCGCTGCCTTCGGTGGCCATGCGGAACGCCTCCGTTGGACCGATCCAATGCTCGGGTGGGGCCGACGAGGTCCGGCTGAGGGTTGTGGCCAGACGCAGCGCCTCGAACATGTTTTGCGCATCCGAGGTGTTGGCGGCATCGGTGCCCACGCCCAGCGTGACGCCCGCAGACCTCAGCGCATGCAGCGGGGCGATGCCCGAGCCAAGCCGCAGGTTGCTCAGCGGATTGTGCACGATCCCAGCCCCATGCGAGGCCAGAAGCGCGGCCTCATGGGGATCGAGCCAGACACCATGCGCCCCGCTGAAGCGCGGTGAAATCAGGCCCAGCCTGTCCAGATGCGCAGTCAGGCTGGTGCCATAGCGCTGATGGGCCGCGACCTGCTGCATCTGCGTTTCGGCCAGATGGGTCTGGAGGCAGAGATCAGCGGCCTGCGCCGTGGCGGCACAGGCGGTCAGGAACGCATCTGAGCAATGCAGGGGGATGGCGGGGCCAAGTCCCGGCTTGACGCGGTCGCGCGGGACCGGCCAGCGGGCAAAGGCCTCTGTGCAAATCGCGAGGGTCTCTTGCCACCGTGGCAGGCTGATGGCGGCCAAGGCGGCGCGTTGCGATGGCGCAAAGGCGTCCAGAAGTCCGGGCAACGCCTGATAGATCGTACGGTCCGAGATCATCGGGGCCACCACGGCCCGTAAACCTGCGTTATGATAGGCCTCGGCCACGGCATGGATGCCGGCAACAGAAGGACCGGGCAATTCCACGCTGAGGTCGAAACAGGCGGTGCAGCCCTTGCGGATCATCTCGACCGCCGACAGCTCTGCGCTGAGGCGCAGATCGTCGCTGTGGCGGTTGCCGTTGAGCGCGGCCCCCCCCGCGAGAAAGGTCTCAAGCGTGGCGTCTTCCGGCACGCCGCCCCGGCCCAGCGCTCCGTGCGAATGGGTGTGACCATTGACCAGACCGGGAATGACGATACGCCCGGTGGCGTCAAGGGTGGGCAGATCGTCGGGACCATCGCCGTCGATAACCGCAACGACGCGCCCCTCCTCAATCACCAGCGAGACCGGGGCGAACTGCGCGTTCTCGACCAGAACAAGGCCGCCGCGGATCAGCGTCTGAGTGGCGTGCATGGATCAATCCGGGCAGGCGAATGCGCGCCAAGGCGGGGATACCCACCCGGCGCGCGGGGCGATCAGTTCATGATCTCGACAGCAAAGGCGCGCTCGCCCACCGGCGGCAGGAACGAGCGGTCAAAGATCTCGGAGGCTTCCGGCAGGCGCTCGAGCCCATAGCCTTTGGCCACGATCTCGATCGAGCGGGTCAGGCGTTCGTCCACGAGATCCCCCATGCCGATACGGTCCGTTTCAGGGGCGTTCATCAGATTGGTCAGGGCAAAATTCAGCCGCGCGCGCTCGTTGTCCTGATCGACGAGGTTGTCAAAGGCCATCACCGCCTCCATCGCCGCATCCTGATCCTTGGCAATCTCGAGCGTGGCGCGGTTGACGGCGCGCACAAGCCCCGCAACCGCCTCGGGATTATCCGCAAGCAGCGCGCGCGAGACCATCAGTCCGTTGGAATAGAGATCCATGCCGTAATCCTCGAACTTGAACCAGTTGTAATCGTTGGCCGGGTCCTGACGGTTGGCAATCAGGTTGAACCAACTGGTGATCGTGAACACAAAGGCCCCGTCGATATCGCCCCGGATCAACATCGGTTCCTGCAGGTTGGGGGCCATGTTTTCCTGAGCGACGCTGGCCAGATCAATGCCGTTCAGCTCTGCAAAGACCGGAAATAGCCGGGTCGTCGGCGTGCCTTGTGCCCCTCCCAGCTTGCGCCCGACGAAATCGGCGGGTGTCTCGATCCCGGATGTCTTGGGGGTCACGATGGCAAAGGGCGGGCGGTTCCAGAGTTGATAGACCATCACAGGCGCCTCACCGGGGCGTTGCGCCGCGTTCTGGATGATCGCGTTGATATCGCCAAACCCGGCGTCATAGGCACCGCCCATGATCCGGGTCACCGTGGCGGCAGAGCCTTCGCCCTGATCAATCGTCACAGTCAGACCCTCCTCCGCGAAATACCCTTTGCTCAGGGCCAGCAAAAAGGGCGCATCCGAACCTTGGGTTTTCCAGCCTAGGGTAAAGCGGATATCAATGGCCTCGGCCCATGCCGGGGACAGCCCGGTCAAGAGCGCGAGTGCAGCAGAAAAGACGGCAATCTTCATTGGTTTGTTCCTTCTTTCGCAGGGTGTATGACAGGCGTTTTTCAGGTGACGGCAATGTCAGTGCCGCGTGTGGCCCAGCCGGTGACCCGGCTTTCGAGAAAGGAGAAGAACGCATAGAGTGCGACCCCCATCAGGGCGAGAACGATCAGCCCGGCAAACACAAGCGACACCTGAAAATTCGAGGAGGCGGTCATCATCACGTTGCCGATGCCCCGGTTCGACGCAACGGTCTCGGACAACACCGCGCCCACAAAGGACAGGGTGATCGCGACCTTCAGCGAGGCAAAGAAATAGGGCATCGTGCGGGGCAATCCGACATTCCACAGGATTTCTCTCTTGGAGGCCCCCAGCGTCTTGAGCACGTCTTCCAGATCCGGCTCGGTCGTGGCGAGGCCGGTCGAGATATTGACCACGATGGGAAAGACGCAGATCACCATTGCCGTCAGAATGGCAGGGGTCGTGCCTGACCCGAACCACAGCACGAAGATCGGCACCACCGCGACCTTGGGGATGGAGGAAAACCCGACCAAAAGCGGGTAGGCAACCCCGTAAGCGACGCGAGAGGTGCCAATCATCACCCCGATGGAGACCCCGATGATCACCCCCAGTGTGAACCCGGTGAGGGTCGAGTAAAGCGTCTGAAGGATATGCGGCCAAAGCACCGGAAACCGGGTCCACAAGGTCACGAGGATTTCGGAGGGTCGCGGCAGGATCAGGTCCGAGACATTCAGGAGGATGCAGAGCCCCTCCCACACCAGGAAAAACCCCACGATCAGGCTCAGGGACATCATCCGTATTCTGGTCGCTTCAGTCATGGCATGACCTCATTTCCACGCGCGGGTTCATTTGCGGATCTGGGCGATCAACGCCCGCAGACCTTGGGTCATCTCGACGAATTCGGGGCTGTAGATCACACCGATGTCGCGCGGCTGTGGCAGGGTCACCGGCTTGTCCGAGATGACCCGGCCGGGCCGCGCACTCATCACGCAGATGCGGCGGGCCAGAAACCCGGCCTCGCGCAGATCATGCGTCACCAGCAGCACGGTTGGTTTGCGATCCAGATAGAGATCCTGAAGGATCTGCCACAATTCTTCGCGGGTGAACTGGTCCAGCGCGCCAAACGGCTCGTCCAGCAAGAGCAGATCAGGGTCATGGATCAGCGCACGACACAGGTTTGCGCGTTGCAACATGCCGCCCGACAACTGCCATGGGAAATGCCCGGCAAAATCCTTGAGCCCCACCTGCGCCAAGAGCGCATGAACCCGGTCGCGATAGGCCCCCTTGCGATCCCGCTGAAAACTGCGCTTGAACGGCTCCACAATCTTGAGCGGCAACATCACGTTCTTTTCGATGGTCAACCACGGCAGCATGGTCGGGTTCTGGAACGCCATGCCGATGCGCAATTCCTTGGCCGCCGCCTCGCGTCCGCCCAACAGGATATTGCCAGAAGACGGCTGGATAAGGCTGCTCGCGAGCCGCAGAATGGTGGATTTGCCACAGCCCGACGGACCGACGAGCGCCAGAAAATCGCCTCGGTCCATCCGCAAGGTCGTGGGCGACAGGGCGGTCACGGCCTGCGGCCCACTGCCGAACACCACAGAGGCGTCCTGCAACTCGAGGGCGGGGCGCGCATGGACGGGGCCGCCTGTCGACGCCGGAGGCGTCGTGGAAAGGGGCATCGCCTGGGCGGATATGTCAGAGGTCATGTTCATGGCCCCACGAAATCGCTCGCGGTGACATCTGAGAAGATGGTTAAGTAAGTATTTTATGAATTAGCCGTGCAGCGCCTAAATTTTCAGCACTCCCAAAGGCGCTCGCAGGTAAAAATAGCGCAATCTGGACGCGCGTGCTCTGCTGGCTCGACGAATGCCTCGGGCCGGTTCGGGACAAAATCGCCGCATCAGCCCTGCCGCGATTCGCCGCCCGTCAGCGCGTTGAGCACGAGCGACACGGCATGCGCCCGTCGCTTCGAACGCCATTCGGGGCTGAGCAGGTCAACACCGAAAATCGCGGTCAACGTATGGCCGTTGTTGAGGTGATGCGCGCTGAGCGCGACGATGGTGATATAGATCTGAAGCGCGTCATAGCCATGCCGGAACACGCCCTGCGCCAGCCCCCGCGCGATGATCCGGCTGATCGCGTCAATCAGCGGCTGAGAGCTGATCCGCACCACCTCGGTCTCGACGATGAAGCGCCCCTCCAACAGGTTCTCATTGCGGAGAATCTTGACGAAGAGGGGATTGCTGTCGAAGAAATCATATGTGAATTCGACCAAACGGCGCATCGCGGCCAAGGGCTCCAGCCGCGACAGCTCCAATTCCCGCTCCTGCGCCCGGATATCCTCAAAGATATACTCGATCACCGAGACATAGAGTTTTTCCTTGCTGCCAAAGTAGTGATACAGCAGCCGGGGGTTGCATCCCACCGACCGGGTGATCCGGTCCACCCGTGCGCCGTGAAACCCATGATCGGCAAACTCACGCATCGCCGACTCGGTCAGTTGCGCCTTGGTGCGCTCGGGGTCGCGGCTTCGCGGCTGTTTTTTGGACGCAGGACTCGTCATCTGCCCTTCTTCGCTGGCTTCACACAGGGGGCAGCGGAACCTGCCCATCACCGACAGAGGCGGATCCCGCCACAGTTCCATAACCCATTCGGCGTGCTGGCCCTGCATTTAGGTAAACATTCCCTTAAATCGCGCCCCGCGCCATCAGAGTGCAAGCCCTTCTTTGATTTTTCTGTCAGGGCCGCGCCGATCTCAGACCTCCAATGCGGCCATCACCGCTGTGGTGATCTCTTCCGTCGTGTTCTTGCCGGGACGCGTGCCGATTCCCTGCCCCGTGACCGCCTCGACAGCCGTCAGAACAGCCTCTGCCGCCGCCGCCTCGCCCAGATGCTCCAGCATCATCACCCCGGACCAGATCGCGGCAATCGGATTGGCGATGTTCTTGCCCGCAATGTCCGGGGCTGATCCATGCACCGGCTCGAACATCGAAGGCGCGCTGCGGTCCGGGTTGATATTGGCCGAGGCCGCAAAGCCAAGCCCGCCCTGAATGGCCGCCCCCAGATCGGTCAGAATATCGCCAAAGAGGTTCGAGGCGACGACCACGTCAAGATCCTGCGGCGCCATCACCATCTTGGCCGCCATTGCGTCAATATGCATATGGTTGACCGTCACATCAGGATAATCAGCGGCCAGTTCGCGCGTCACCTCATCCCAGAACACCATCGAATATTTCTGCGCATTGGATTTCGTCACCGAGGTCAGGTGCTTGCGCCGCGCCTGCGCCTGCTCGAACCCGAACCGCAGGATGCGCTCCACCCCGGCACGGGTAAAGACCGAAGTTTCGACCGCCACCTCATTCTGCATCCCATGATGCACCCGGCCCCCGGCCCCGGCATATTCGCCTTCGGTGTTCTCGCGGATACACAGGATATCAAAGCCGTCCGTGCGCAACGGCCCCTCGACCCCCGCCAAAAGGCGGTGCGGTCGGATATTGGCATATTGGTTGAACGCCTTGCGGATGGGCAGCAACAGACCATGCAACGACACTGCATCGGGCACGCTCAGCGGCCAGCCAACCGCCCCCAGATAAATCGCATCAAAGCCGCGCAGATAGGCAATGCCATTCTCGGGCATCATCGCCCCGGTCTCGTGGTAATAGGCACAGGACCACGGCAAGGTTTCAGACTTGAGGTCAAAGCCAAAGCGCGCACCCGCCGCCACCATGACCCGCATCGCGGCCTCGGTCACGTCAACGCCGATACCGTCACCGGGGATCAGGGCAAGATTATAGGTCGTCATGTCAGCCTCCTTGGCAGGTCACAGGTCGATCAGAACCGATTTCACTCGGCGATTGGCAAGATAGGCCGCGCGAACGGCCATAGCGGTTGATCCAGACGGTCCCGGCCTCCAGCCGCGGCGTCACCCGCATGGCCCGCGACAAATCCCGCGTGAACACGCCCGCACAGAGACCGTAAGTCGGGTGACGGGCAAGGTCCATCGCCTCTTCTTCGCTCGCAAAACTCTCGAACGTGGCAACCGGACCAAAGATTTTCTCGGTCACAGCCGGATTGCCACGCGCGCGCCCCCGCAATCAGCCTCGGCTGATAGAAACTGCCCTCGTGGTCAAAAGCAAAGGACATGCGACACCTCTCTTGCAAGGTCTGGTCTTGCATGGTCTGGCCGAACTATCGACCGGGGTGCGCGCACAAAGCTGCCGAAAGCCCATGCCTTGCGACAGAATGCACTGCGCAACAGCCAAACAGAGGCAGAAGGTTGCGTCTCGGATGAAAAATGACAGATCGGTCTTTCAGGTATGACACCGGATCTTTCCGTCGAGACCGAAGCAGACCTTCGTGGATCGCACAGCGAAGGCCCGGTTTGAGCCCAAACTACCGAATGCTGCACCCTGCACTGATGTCTGCAATGCCAACATAAGCCGCCGTTTAAAGAGGGTTTTGAGCCTGCCCCGTAATGGATTGGACTGGTTCGTATGTAAATTCAACGAGTTGGTGGGCGTCTTGTGCATTATGTGCACAACTCAAAATCGCCTTCTGGCGCGTTTTGTCGGGTGTTCGGCGATTCTGATGATTGGATACAGGTGCGACTTGTTTGAGCGAGCACGTCTCACACTTTCCGCATGTACACCAAAAGAGCTAGCCTCAGGTCTTCGAAGGTGTGGCCGACAGGCTTGGGGCGGGATCAGGGTCGGCTTGCGGTAATGCCGGTCAGAAAACCGATATTCACAGGCACACACGCGCGCCTATGGTGACTTCAGGGATGACGTTTACGCGCCCCGGCTCATAGCAGCGCAAGGCGGCGGTTCGAAACCTGCTCTCTCTGCGCGCGCGATTGCTCTTCGAGGTATGACCATTGAACGAACTCGATATGATCTCGCGCCGCTTTTGAGGCCCGTTCGGGGATGCCAGAGTGTATCGCTTCAAATATTTCGCGATGCTGTGCATGCAACTGATCGCCTGTTCCGTCGATGGAGCGAAGGAATGATCGGTGGTAAAAAAGGTTCTGTTTGGTCAGCGCGTAGATGGACGACATCGTATGGACCAGGAGCGAGTTGTGGCTCGCATCAATGACAGCAGAATGAAACGCAATATCGGCATCCTGAGACGCTTGCATATCGTTGGCCGAATGCGCGGCCTCCAGCTGGTCCATGACTCTGGACAGGATTTCTTTGTCCGATTTGGTTGCGCGGGTTGCAGCCAAGCCTGCGGCGAAGCTCTCCTGTGCGGCACGGAATTCCAGGTAGGACCCAAATGCCTCCTGATGGCGGGAATAAAGGTTGATCAATGCGGGTGACATGGCCGAACCCACCAGCGGAGCGATGAACGCCCCTTCGCCGTGGCGCACATTTATCAAACCACTGTCTTCAAGTTGCTTGAGCGCTTCGCGAACCTTGGGCCGTGACACGCCCATTTGTTCGGCCAGATCGCGCTCGGATGGCAGGCGCCCGCCATCCCGCAAGACACCGTTCAGAATAAACGTTTCGATCTGTGTCACGATCGTATCGACAATTGATGTGTGATCAACATGTTCAAAAACTGTGGTCTGCATCATCCCCATATCCTCTGCTCGTTGGCTTTTAACATTTACCGGCCGCAGAATCACTGCAAAAATTTCTCGACCCTACGTGAGATGTAGGCGCTCTATATGGTAAATTAAATAGACCACTTGATGTCAGGTGGGAATTTTCTTCCCTCCCTCCGACGGCGAGGCGTGGAGTGAAATCTAATATGTTGTTACAAATATTAAATTTGTAAATCATCAGGTGGAGTTCGCTCAAATTTTGCGCTGTTCTGGTGGTACTTTTTCATGAATGATCACGAAAAGTTTTATGGAGTGGTTCACAAAATGATTGACTTGGCTAAGTGGTAAAGATAGTGAACCACTCCATCGACCGGGGGAGAAGTTGATGCACAGTCTCATCGAAAGCGGCTCCGCCATAACTGAAAACGGCATGCTTTGCCTAAGGAGGAGACCTTTCATGAAAACCATCGTAACCAGTCTTGCTGTTGCAGCCACGTTGCTGTCCGCAACGGCCACATTGGCCGCCGACAAGATCCTTTTGAAGACACCCATCGCGTTCTCGACCGCGTTGCCGGGCCTGGGTTCGCCGATCCCGCGCGTTGCTGAACAGCTGGACCTGATGTCAGGCGGTACGCTGAAAATGAAAGTGTATGAGCCCGACAAATTGGTTCCGCCGTTTGAAATTCTGGACGCCGTTTCTTCCGGCAAGATAAACTCTGGCTACACCACGGCTGGCTACTGGGCTGGTAAAATCCCCGCTGCACCCATGTTTTCGGCTGTGCCGTTTGGCCCTGAAGCGGGCGAGTACATGGCGTGGCTCTATTACGGCAACGGCATGACGCTGTACCAAGAGATGTATGATCAGGCGGGCTTCAACGTCAAAGTGCTGCCTTGCGCGATCATCGCCCCCGAAACATCGGGCTGGTTTTCCAAGGAAATCAACACGCCTGAAGACCTGCAAGGTCTGAAGATGCGCTTCTTTGGTCTGGGTGGCAAAGTCATGCAGAAATTGGGCGTTGCGACATCTCTTTTGCCCGGCGGCGAAATCTTCCCGGCGCTGGAAAAAGGTGCCATCGACGCGACCGAATTCTCGATGCCTGCCATCGACGCACGTTTGGGCTTTCACAAGCTGGTCAAGTACAACTACTTCCCTGGCTGGCACCAACAGGCCACCGTGTTTGAGCTGTTGATCAACAAGGACGTCTGGAACGAAGCATCCGGGCAGCATCAGGCGATCATTGAGAACGCCTGCCGCGGCTCCATGACAGACAGCTTTGCCGAAGGTGAAGCCATTCAGTTCGACGTGATGAAAGACAACGTCGAGAACAATGGCGTGATCATCAAACAGTGGTCGCCTGAGATGCTCGACACGTTCCGCGCTACCTGGGATGAAGTTGCCGCCGAAGAAGCCGCAGCAGATCCGTTCTTTGCGAAGGTTCTGGCCGACATGACCGAATTCCGTGACGGCTATCAGACCTGGAAAGAGAACGCCTTCTTGCCCCGCAAGTAAGCGTAGTCAATGTTTGGGTGGCAGCAGATGTCGCCACCCAACCCCATTCTTCATCTCTATTTTCTCAGAATTCTAAGTCTGGGCGCATAGCGTCGCAGGCATCGGGAGGTGGCCATGGTCAACCAAAATTCACGGAACGACGATCCGATCCAAACCTACGAAGACATTCTGGAGCATCCCGAAACGGATACCCAGGCAGTGGCAGTCGGGCTGGACAAGACTGTCAAGCTTGTCGGTCACGTGGTGATGTGGGCCAACATTCTACTGATCACCGCGATTGTTGCACAGGTGCTGTTTCGCTATCTGGCCAATCAGAACTTTCCCAAACTTGACGAAATTCAGTGGCATTTCTACGGATTGGTCACGATGGTCGGTATCTCTTACGCGCTGGTCACCGACGGCCACGTGCGTGTCGACTTGCTGCACATGCAACTCAGCCGCCGTGCCCAAAGGGTTATCGAAGTCATTGGCATTCTGACCCTGCTCACGCCGTTCATCTATCTGATGATTGATCAGGGCTTTGATTATTTTTACGAAAGCCTGCGGGTCAACGAACGCTCCAGCAGCCCCACCGGTCTTCCGGCACGTTGGGCGCTCAAGGCGGTTATTCCGATGTCCTTTGTTCTTCTGGCGTTGGGTGCTCTGGCCCGTCTGATCCATGACGGACACGCGCTTTGGGCCAATTACGAACACGAGCGCGTTGGCAAGGGTTTGCGCCTGATTGTTCTGGCTTTGCTGGGCTTTGCGGTGGTTGCCACTGCTCTGACCTTTGTGGTTGAGGCCACCGAAGAAAAGCTTGTGATCGCGATGTTCATGACGTTTATCGCCCTGTTGTTCACCGGCTATCCGGTGGCCTGGATTCTGGCCGGGGTTGGCGTGGCCTTCTGTGGTCTGGCCTATCTGTTTGACAATGGGTCGATGAATTGGACCGGTCTCGACGAGACGCTGACAGGTCTGGATTACCTGACCTTGGGCGCAGTCGTGAACCGGGTCTATGCGACCATGTCCAACGCGGTTCTGGTCGCCTTGCCGATGTTCATCTTTATGGGTCTGATGCTGGACCAATCCGGTGTCGCTGAAAAGCTGATGACTGCGATGCAGCGTCTGTTTGGCAAGACCCGCGGTGGTCTGGCCATTACGGTAACCATGATCGGCATTATCCTTGCCGCTTCAACCGGCATCATCGGTGCCTCCGTTGTTCTGCTGGGTGTCCTGTCGCTGCCGTCCATGATGGAGCAAAAATATTCCCCCACATTGGCGTCTGGTGTTGTTGCCGCGTCCGGTACATTGGGCATCTTGATCCCGCCGTCGATCATGCTTGTGATCATGGCCGATCAGATGGCCTTGTCTGTCGGTGATCTGTTTATGGCGGCGGTCTTTCCCGGTGTGATCGTGGGTGCTCTGTACCTAGTCTACATCTTTATCATCGCGCTGATCAAACCTGATGTGGCCCCGGTGCCCGTAGGTGCCAAGACCCCTGACTGGGACGCTGTCAAAGCGGTGCTGATTGCGGTGATCCCGACACTGGGCCTGATCCTTGCTGTCCTCGGCTCCATCTTTGTCGGCCTTGCAACCCCCACCGAGGCCTCTGGCATCGGCGCATTGGGCGCGACGTTGCTGGCGCTGGGCTACCGCAGGTTGACGCTGAAGAAGTTGGTCAATGTGTTGGTGTCGACATTCAACACAACCGCTTACATTTTCGCGATCTTCCTTGGTGCCACGGTCTTTTCCTACGTGCTGCGCGAGCTTGGCGGAGATGAACTCATCGCGCACATGATTGACTCTACCGGCTTTGGACCGACGGGCACGATCGTCTTCATCCTGTTCGTTGTTTTCCTGCTGGGCTTTGTGCTCGATTGGATCGAAATCACCCTGATCGTGCTGCCGCTGATGCGCCCGATCGTGAATGGTCTGGGTATGGACATACCGGGCTTTGGGGTGATTGATGAACCTTCTCTGGTTTGGTTTGTGATCCTTGTTGCGGTGACCCTGCAGACCTCGTTCCTGACTCCGCCTGTTGGTTTCGCGCTGTTCTACCTCAAAGGCGTCGCACCCAAGGAAATCAGCCTGCTGCATATCTACCGCGGTGTGGTGCCCTTCGTGCTGCTCCAGCTGACCGGCCTGGCGCTTGTCTTCCTTTGGCCCGCCTTAGCTACGTGGTTGCCCTCTGTCGCTTACTGAACCCTGTCGCATAAAGGAGAATGAAAATGACCAATCATGATCTTCTCGCTCAACTGCGTGACATTGTCGGCGCGCGGCACCTGCTGAGCGGCGACAAGAAAACCGAACGGTTCCGCAAGGGGTTCCGGTCGGGGCAAGGGGATGCGCTTTGCGTGGTGCAACCGGGGACATTGGTGGAGCAATGGCGTGTTCTTCAGGCCTGCGTGGCGGCGGATAAGATCGTCATCATGCAGGCCGCCAACACCGGCCTGACAGAAGGCAGCACACCCAGTGGCAGGTATGATCGTGACGTTGTTCTGATCAATACGCGACGCATGGATGGGCTGCATCTCTTGAAGGGCGGCAAGCAAGTTCTGGCCCTGCCAGGCTCTACCTTGTTCGCATTGGAAAAGCTGTTGGCACCGTTGAACCGTCAGCCCCATTCAGTGATCGGCTCGTCTTGCATCGGTGCCTCGATCGTTGGCGGTGTTTGCAACAACTCAGGCGGTTCGCTGATCGAGCGGGGGCCATCCTATACCGAGCTGTCGCTCTTTGCGCAAATTGACGAGAACGGCGCGCTGAACCTGGTCAATCATCTGGGCCTGACACTGGGTGACGATCCCGAAGATATCCTGTGCCGCGTAGAGAACGGTGACATCGCCGATGCTGATTTTGAATCGACGAATAATCACGCCTCTGACACTGAATATGCACGCATTGTGCGTGAGATCGAGGCAGATACGCCTGCGCGGTTCAACGCCGACAAACGCTGCCTGCATGAAAGTGCGGGCTGTGCGGGAAAACTGGCCGTGTTTGCGGTGCGTCTGGATACCTTTCCCAAGAACGACCGCGAACAGGTGTTCTATGTCGGCACCAACGATCCCGCTGATCTGACTGAACTGCGTCGCCATATGTTGGCCAAGTTCGATACCTTGCCAGTCAGCGCGGAGTACATGCACCGCGAAGTATTCGACATCACGACCAAATACGGCAAAGACACAATGGTCATGATCGACAAACTTGGCACCGACAAACTGCCGATGTTTTTTGCCATGAAGGGTGCAGTGGACGCTCGGTTGAACAAGATCCCACTCCTGCGGGGGTTCACCGACAAGTTCATGCAGGGATTAAGCGCCGTCTGGCCAAATATCCTGCCCAAAAAGATGACGGAATTTCGTGACCGGTTCGAACATCACCTGATCATCAAGACCCGTGACGACGGGATCGCCGAAACCGAAGCCTATTTGAACGAGGCCTTTAGCGGAATCGAGGCAGATTTCTTTATCTGCACGCCCCGCGAAGGCAAGATTGCCGGGCTTCATCGCTTTGCCGCGGCCGGGGCCGCCATCCGTTATCAAAACGTGCATGCCTCAGAGGTCGAAGACATCCTTGCGTTGGATATCGCCCTCAAGCGTAACGAGCGCGCATGGCTCGAAGAGCTACCAGCAGACATCAGCGACCAATTGGTACACCGGCTCTACTACGGCCATTTCATGTGCCACGTCCTGCATCAGGATTACATCGTGCGCAAGGGCGTGGATGTGAAAGCGCTGAAGGCCAGGATGCTTGATTTGCTTTCCGCGCGCGGTGCCGAATACCCGGCCGAACACAATGTCGGACATCTCTACAAAGCCAAACCAGATCTGGCCGAATTCTACAAATCCGTCGACCCCACCAATTCCATGAACCCGGGCATCGGCAAGATGTCGAGAAAGAAGAACTACGCCTGACATCCGGGCGAGAAAGGTCAAGAGCATGACACATGTTGTAACCGCATCTGCCGCGCGGATGTCGCAGCACCGCAAACCGGACGGCGCATAATTTTTCGTTTGAGGACTGAACAATGACCCTAGACAACACCGATATCGACCCAGTCGAAAGCCAGGAGTGGCAGGAAGCCATTTCCGACGTCATTGAAAAGGATGGCGCCAACCGCGCGCATTACCTTTTGGACAAGGCTGTGCAACAGGCCCGCGCGGCGGGGGCGACCCTGCCGTTTTCGGCCACGACACCCTATCAAAATTCGATACCCGCCGATGATCAACTTCCGTTTCCCGGCGATCTCGAGATGGAGTGGCGGATCAGAACCATCAATCGCTGGAATGCCATGGCCACGGTCGTGCGGCGCAACAAGGTGAGCAGCGAGTACGGCGGCCATATCGCAAGTTTTGCCTCGTCGGCGGTGATGTATGACATCGGTCTAAATCACTTCTGGCGCAGCAAATCGGCGATCCACGGTGGTGATCTTGTGTTCTTTCAGGGTCACGTGATCCCCGGCATCTATGCGCGCTCCTTTATGGAGGGCCGGATCACCGAAGAGCAGCTTGAAAATTTCCGCTCCGAGGTCGATGGCGGCGGTCTTTCATCCTATCCACATCCCTGGCTGATGCCGGATTACTGGCAGTTTCCCACGGTTTCGATGGGTTTGGGGCCGCTGATGGCGATCTATCAGGCGCGGTTCATGAAATACATGCACAACCGGGGCCATATCGACATGGCCGACCGCAAGGTGTGGTGTTTCCTTGGCGATGGCGAGATGGACGAACCCGAAAGCCGGGGTGCGATTGACTTGGCGGCGCGTGAAGGCTTGGACAACCTGATTTTTGTGGTCAACTGTAACTTGCAGCGCCTTGACGGCCCGGTGCGCGGCAATTCCAAGATCGTACAGGAACTTGAGGGCGATTTTCGCGGTGCCGGCTGGAATGTGATCAAGCTTTTATGGGGCAAGGGCTGGGATGACCTGCTCGAGAATGACACCAGCGGGCGGTTGAAACAGCTGATGGATGAAACCATCGACGGCGACTATCAGACGTTCAAATCCAAGGACGGTGCCTATATTCGCGAACACTTCTTTGGCAAATACCCCGAAACGGCGGCCTTGGTCGAGGATTGGACCGATGCACAGATCTGGGCGCTGCGCCGGGGCGGGCATGATCCCGAAAAGGTCTATACCGCCTTCAAACATGCGGTCGATACCAAGGGCCAGCCCAGCTGTCTTTTGATCAAGACGGTCAAGGGCTATGGCATGGGCACAAGCGGCGAAGGCCAGAATACCTCGCACCAGCAAAAGAAGCTGGCCGAGGATCAGCTGCGCGCCTTCCGTGACCGGTTCAAGATTCCGGTCAGCGACGAAGACCTGCCAAAGGCGCCTTTCGTCAAGCTCAACAACCTGCAAAGCGCCTATCTGGCGGATCAGCGCAAGAAACTTGGTGGCGAATTCCCCAAGCGCGAATGGCGCAATACGCCAAGCCTTGAAATCCCGCCGCTGTCGACATTCGAGGGCCAACTCAAGGGCACGGGCGAGCGTGAGATCAGCACGACAATGGCGTTCGTGCGCATCCTGACCACGCTTTTGCGCGACAAGAAGATCGGCCAGCATGTGGTGCCGATCGTGCCGGATGAATCGCGCACCTTCGGGATGGAGGGGCTGTTTCGGTCGGTCGGTATTTATAACCCGATGGGCCAGAAATACACGCCGCAAGACGCCGATCAGATGTCCTATTACAAGGAAAGCACCAATGGTCAGGTGCTTCAGGAAGGCATCAACGAGGCTGGTGCCATGGCCGACTGGATCGCGGCGGCGACCGCCTATTCCAACCACGGCGTGCCGATGATCCCGTTCTTTATCTATTATTCCATGTTCGGCTTTCAGCGGATCGGCGATCTGGCCTGGGCGGCGGGCGATAGCCGGGCGCGGGGCTTCATGCTTGGCGGAACGGCCGGGCGCACCACCCTGAACGGCGAGGGTTTGCAGCACGAAGACGGCCACAGCCACATCCTTGCCAGCACGATCCCGAACTGCGTCACCTATGATCCGACCTTTAGCTATGAGGTGGCGGTTCTTGTGCATTACGGGATGCAGCGGATGTATGTCGATCAGGAAGACGTCTATTTCTATCTGACCCTGATGAACGAAAACTATAGCCACCCCGACATGCCGATGGGTGCCGAAGAGGGCATTATCAAGGGTCTCTACCGGCTTCAGGAGGTCAAGAATCCCGGCAAGAAGCATGTTAACCTCTTGGGGTCCGGCACCATCCTTGTGCAGGCGATAAAGGCCGCAGAGATGCTCAAGGCGGATTTTGGCGTCACCTCTGATATCTGGTCGGCCACAAGCCTGAACGAGCTGGCGCGCGATGGGCAGGATGCCTTGCGCCACAATCGTCTTAACCCCCTCGCGCCAGAGGTGGTGCCCTATGTGACCCAGCAATTGTCAAAGGCCAGCGGCCCGGTGATTGCGGCGACGGATTACATGAAGAACTATGCCGAACAGATCCGTGCCTTTGTGCCGGGCTCGTTCACGGTGCTGGGCACCGATGGGTTTGGCCGGTCTGACAGTCGCGTCAATCTGCGCCGGTTCTTTGAGGTCGATGCCAATCACATCGCCGCCGCCGCCATGACCGACCTCTACAAGGCCGGTGCGGTGACCAAGGCGGATCTGCAAAAAGCGCTCAAGACATATGAAATCGACAGCAACAAGCCGAACCCGCGGCTGGTTTAAGCCCCAGGGATTGAGGAGAATTACGACATGACTATCGAAGTGAAAGTTCCCGATATCGGTGATTTCAACGACGTGCCGGTGATCGGTATTCTGGTAAGCGTCGGGGATATGGTTGCCGCCGAAGATGCGCTTATCGAGTTGGAAAGCGACAAGGCCACGATGGAGGTTCCATCCCCCGCAGCGGGCAAAGTGCTTGAGATCAGGGTGCGTGAGGGCGACCGGGTCTCGCAAGGGTCTCTGGTTATGGTTCTTGAAGGCGAAGGTGCCGCTGCCGCCCCCACCGCTCCTGCGTCCGCCCCCGCGCCCTCGGCCCCCGTTGCCGCGCCTGCGCCTGCCGCTGCGCCAGCGACCGTGACCGATGCCGGGTTCGGCAAGGCGCATGCAAGCCCGTCGATCCGGGCCTTTGCCCGCCAGTTGGGCATCGACCTTACCAAGGTTAACGGCACCGGCCGCAAGGGCCGTATCCTGCGCGAGGATATCACTGCAACGTTCAAATCCACGGCCGCGCCCGCCGCTGCCGGTGGCGGCGCGCTGGGCGGCATGGGCATCCCGCCGATGCCGGTTGTGGATTTCTCAAAATTCGGCCCCATCGAAGATGTGGAAATGCCCCGCATCAAGAAGCTTTCGGGCCCTGCCCTGCACCGCGCATGGCTGAACATCCCGCATGTTACCGTCGACGAAGAAGCCGACATTACCGACCTCGACGCGTATCGCAAAGAGCTGGACACAGCGGCCAAAGATCAAGGCTACCGCGTCACGCTTCTGAGCTTCATGATCAAGGCTTGCGTCTCGGCGCTGAAGGATCATTGGGAAGTCAATTCTTCGATCCATCCTGATGGCGACAAGCTGATCAAGAAGAATTTCTACAACATCGGGTTTGCCGCCGACACGCCGCAGGGTCTGATGGTGCCGGTCATCAAGGACGCTGATCGCAAAGGCATTGTCGAGATTTCCAAGGAACTTGGCACGCTGTCGCTGGCGGCACGCGAAGGCAAGTTGAAGGGTCCCGACATGCAGGGCGCCACCTTTACCATCTCGTCGTTGGGCGGGATTGGCGGCACTGGGTTCACACCGATCGTCAATGCACCCGAAGTGGCAATCCTTGGCCTGACACGCGCGAAAATGCAGCCCGTCTGGAACGGCGAGGCGTTCATACCACGGCTGATGCAGCCGCTCAGCCTGTCGTTTGACCACCGCGCCATCGACGGCGCGTTGGGGGCACGGTTCAACGCAACACTGGCACACCTGCTCGGCGACGTGCGCCGGCTGATGTTGTAAGGAGGGCTGATCCCATGGAAGTCAAAGTTCCCGATATTGGTGATTTCGACCAAGTCCCCGTGATTGCAATCCTCGTCAGCGTTGGTGACATCATCGCGCAAGAAGACCCGCTGGTTGAACTGGAAAGCGACAAGGCCACGATGGAAGTGCCATCACCGGCTGCCGGTGTGGTGAAAGAGATAAAAGTGACTCTAGGCGACAAGGTTTCGGAAGGATCTGTGATCCTGGTGCTCGAAGCGGCAGGGGTCGCCGGGGTATCTGCCGCGGAACCGGCACCTGCCGCCGCCCTTGCGCCCACCGCCGTCGCGGCCAGCGGTACGGCAACTGGCCCCGGCGACATCCACGCAGACGTGGTTGTTCTGGGCTCTGGTCCAGGTGGTTACACAGCTGCGTTCCGCGCCGCTGATCTTGGCAAGAAGACCGTGCTGATCGAGAAATATCCAACGCTGGGCGGTGTCTGCCTCAATGTTGGCTGTATCCCGTCCAAGGCGCTGTTGCATGTCGCCAAGGTGATCACCGAGGCCGAAGAGATGGGCGCGCACGGCGTCAGCTTTTCCAAGCCGAAGATCGATCTTGACGAGTTGCGTCGCTTTAAAGAAAGCGTGGTCAATCAGTTGACTGGCGGTCTTAGAGGTCTGTCCAAAGGGCGCAAAGTCGAGGTGGTCCAAGGCTACGGTAAATTCACCGGACCCAACATGATCGAAGTTCAGGGCGACGACGGCGTGAAAACCGTTTCATTTGATCAATGTATCATTGCGGCTGGCTCTGAACCGGTAAAACTGCCGTTCATTCCTCATGACGACGAGCGGATCATCGATTCAACCGGCGCGCTGGAATTGGCGGATGTGCCAAAACGGATGCTGGTTCTGGGTGGTGGTATCATTGGTCTTGAGATGGCCTGTGTTTACGACGCTTTGGGATCAAGGATCACCGTGGTCGAGGTCATGGATCAGATCATCCCCGGGGCCGACAAAGACATCGTCAAGCCGCTGATGAACCGCATCAAGGGTCGTTATGAGAATATCCTTCTCAAGACCAGGGTGACCGCCGTCGAGGCCCAGAAGAAGGGTCTCAAGGTGACGTTCGAGGATGACAAAGGCGAGGTCACAACCGACACGTTCGACAAGATCCTTGTTGCTGTGGGGCGCAAACCCAATGGCAAGATGATCGACGCGGACAAGGCGGGTGTTGCCGTGGATGAACGCGGCTTTGTCGCCGTCGACAGCCAGCAGAAAACCGGCGTGCCGCATATCTTCGCCATTGGCGACGTTGTTGGCCAACCGATGCTGGCGCACAAGGCCGTGCACGAAGGCAAGGTGGCTGCCGAGGTCTGCGCGGGTCACAACCGCCACTTCGACGCGCGTCTGATCCCATCGGTTGCTTATACCGACCCCGAGGTTGCTTGGGCGGGCGTCACCGAGACCGAAGCCAAAGCCAAAGGCATCAGGTTCGAAAAGGGCGTGTTCCCTTGGGCTGCGTCGGGCAAGGCGTTGTCGAATGGCCGTTCCGAGGGCATGACCAAGCTGTTGTTTGATCCCGAAGATGACCGGATCATCGGTGGTTTGATTGTTGGCACCAACGCCGGCGATCTGATTGCCGAAGTGGCGCTGGCGATTGAAATGGGTGCCGACGCCGTCGACCTTGGCCACACCATCCACCCGCACCCGACATTGTCCGAAACAGTCAATTTTGCCGCCGAGATGTTTGAGGGCACAATCACCGATCTGATGCCACCCAAGAAACGAAAATGATGTGTGGCTTCGGGGCCGTTGTGCCCCGGAGCCGGTATCCACTCAAAGGAGACTTCCAAATGACTTCCCCCAAAACCCCCGGTGACTTTTCCGCCGTGATGAAACGGTTTGATCCAGAGAATGTTGCAAAGATGTTTGATCCCAAGACCATCATGGAGAGCTTTGGCGTCAAACCAGGCGATCTGGATCCCAAGGAGGCCATCGACAAGGCCAAGGTTCAGTTCGATGCCATGGTAAAATCCAACGAGGCCGCAGCAGCGTCCTACAGAGACTTGATGGAGAAACAGGCACAGATCTTTCGCGAGGTGACGGGTGAGGCTGCTCAATCGCTCCACTCAGGCTCAATTGAAAATGCGCCTGAGGTGTATCAGGCGGCTGTAAGACGTGCCTTTGAGATTATGGCTGAACTATCAGATGCTGTTCAGACAGCGAATGTGCAAGCCTATGACACCGTGAAAGGTCAGGTTGAACAAGCAATCAAGGACCTGAAGCCAAAGGGCTGAGGCAGGCGTCGCCAAAATTTTTGGCGGCTGCAAAAAGCGCTTTAGGTGTCGAACGGATAGTGGAGAAAGATCATGAAAATCGGAGCACCTAAAGAGGTTTTTGAGGGCGAGAACCGGGTTGCCATGACGCCCGACTCGGCGCTGCAATTGCAAAAGTTGGGCTATGACTGCGCGATTGAGAGCGGCGCAGGCGCTGCGGCCGGGTTCTCGGACGCCGCCTATAAGGAGGCTGGCGTCGAGGTGCTCAAGACCGCCGCGGCGCTTTACAAGGCCGCCGATGTGGTGGCCAAGGTCCGCCCCCCCAATGAGACAGAGGCCAAGCGCCTGACCGAAGGCCAGCTTCTGATTTCCTTCTTCTGGCCGGCGCAGAATGAGGCGCAGATGAAGCAGCTCGCCGAAAAAGGCGCTTCGGTCATCGCGATGGATATGGTGCCGCGCATCAGCCGGGCGCAGAAGATGGACGCGCTCTCAAGCATGGCCAATATCGCCGGCTACCGCGCGGTGATCGAGGCGGGCAATAACTTTGGCCGCTTCTTTACCGGCCAGATCACGGCGGCGGGCAAGGTGCCCCCGGCCAAGGTTCTGATCGTCGGGGCCGGGGTTGCTGGCCTCGCGGCGATTGGCACCTCGACCAGCCTCGGGGCCATCACCTACGCGTTCGACGTGCGCCCCGAAGTGGCCGAGCAGGTCGAATCGATGGGCGCGCAATTCGTCTATCTCGATTTCAAGGAAGAGCAGCAGGACGGGGCCGCCTCTGGCGGCTATGCCTCTGTCTCCAGCCCCGAGTTCCGGGAGGCGCAATTGGCCAAGTTCCGCGAACTGGCCCCCGAGATGGATATCGTCATCACCACGGCGCTGATCCCCAACCGCGAAGCCCCCGAGCTCTGGACCGAGGATATGGTCAAGGCGATGAAGCCCGGCTCGGTCATCGTCGACCTTGCCGCGGAAAAGGGCGGCAATTGCAAAATGACGGTGATGGACGACAAGATCGTCACCGACAACGGCGTGACGATCATCGGCTATACCGATTTCCCCAGCCGGATGGCGGCGCAATCCTCGACGCTCTATGCCACCAACATCCGCCACATGATGACCGACCTCACGCCCGACAAGGACGGCAAGGTCAATCACAACATGGAGGATGACGTGATCCGGGGCGCGACCGTGGCCCATGCCGGTGCGGTCACCTTCCCGCCACCGCCGCCCAAGGTTGCGGCGATTGCGGCGGCCAAGCCCAAGGAAAAAGTCAAGGAACTGACTTCTGAGCAGAAGCGCGCGGCAGAACTGGCGGCGTTCAAGGCGCAGACCAAGAACCAGGTCACGCTGCTTGTGGTCGGTGCGGCCCTGCTTCTCGCCGTGGGTCTGGTGGCCCCGGCCAGCTTTATGCAGCATTTCATCGTCTTCGTGCTGGCCGTTTTCGTGGGCTTTCAGGTGATCTGGAACGTGTCGCATTCGCTGCACACGCCGCTGATGGCGATCACCAACGCGATCTCGTCGATCATCATTCTGGGCGCGCTCATGCAGATCGGATCGGGGTCTTTCCTCGTGATCGTGCTGGCGGCGCTGTCGGTGTTCATGGCCGGGATCAATATTTTCGGTGGCTTCCTCGTCACCCGGCGCATGCTCGCCATGTTCCAGAAGTCATAAGGAGTAGAGGATCATGGATTACGGTTTCACGACGGCCGCCTATGTGGTGGCGGCCATCCTCTTCATCCTCTCTCTGGGTGGGCTCTCGGGGCAGGAAAGCGCCAAGCGCGCGGTGTGGTATGGCATGGCAGGCATGGCGCTGGCGGTTGTCGCCACGCTGATCGGCCCCGGTGCCGGGCTCTGGCTCTTGTCGCTGGTGCTGATCGCCGCCGGGGGCGGGATCGGCTATGTCGTCGCCACGCGGGTGCAGATGACCGAAATGCCGCAGCTTGTGGCGGCGATGCACAGTCTTGTGGGTCTGGCGGCGGTGTTTGTCGGCTTTAATGCCGATCTCGAACTGGGCCGCGTGCTGGCGATAGACGAGACCGCGCGCAAGGGGCTTGAGGGCTTTGCCGCCGTGCTGGCCAAGAAAACCAGTGTCGAGGTGGCAATCCTGCGGGTCGAGGTGTTCCTCGGCGTCTTCATCGGGGCCGTGACCTTTACCGGCTCGATCATCGCCTTTGGCAAGCTGGCGGGCAAGGTCGATACCGCCGCCAAAAAGCTGCCGGGTGGGCATATGCTCAATGCCGGGGCGGCGTTCTTGTCGGTGGTTCTGGGGGTGATGTATTTCAACGACGCAGGCCTCTGGACGCTGGTGGTGATGACGCTTCTGGCGTTTTTCATCGGCTATCACCTGATCATGGGCATTGGCGGCGCGGATATGCCCGTGGTGGTCTCGATGCTCAACAGCTACTCGGGCTGGGCGGCGGCGGCGATCGGCTTCAGCCTTGGCAACGACCTCTTGATCGTGGTCGGTGCCTTGGTCGGCTCAAGCGGTGCGATCCTGAGCTACATCATGTGCAAGGCGATGAACCGCTCGTTCATCTCGGTCATTCTGGGCGGCTTCGGCGGCCCGGCGGGCGAACAGATGGCCGTTGAGGGCGAGCAAATCGCGATTGACGTCGATGGCGTCGCCGCAGCCCTGAACGAGGCCGACAGCATCATCATCATCCCGGGCTACGGCATGGCGGTGGCGCAGGCGCAGGGGGCGGTCAGTGAACTGACCTCGAAGCTGCGGGCCAGGGGCAAGACCGTGCGCTTTGCCATCCACCCGGTCGCAGGCCGTCTGCCGGGGCATATGAACGTGCTCCTGGCCGAGGCCAAGGTGCCCTACGATATCGTGCTGGAAATGGACGAGATCAACGAGGATTTCCCCGGCACCGATGTGGCGATCGTGATTGGCTCCAACGACATCGTCAACCCGGCGGCGCAGGACGATCCCAACTCGCCCATCGCCGGCATGCCGGTGCTGGAATGCTGGAAGGCCAAGCAGGTGTTTGTCTCCAAACGCGGCCAGGGCACCGGCTATTCGGGGATCGAGAACCCGCTCTTCTACAAGGACAACACCCGCATGTTCTACGGCGACGCCAAGGCGAGCCTGTCGAGCCTCTTGCCCAAGATCGACTGATCCTTGGAGGTGTGATTTGCGGAGGGCGCGGCCGAAAGGCTGCGCCCTTTGGCTTTGCTGCGCCCTTTGGTTTTGCTGCGCCAGCGTATCGTCAGACAGATCGCCTGCGGCGCGTGACGACCGTTCGCAGGTGTTTCACCGGACGACCGTCGACCGCGCAGAGACCTGCGCCGATCAACGCCATACCCCAGATATGCCGCGCGAGCAGCGCCTCGCCCAGAAACAGTGTCCCCAACAGAATCGCGCTGATCGGCACAAGAAGCGTCACCAGCAAGAGATTGGTCGCGCCCGCCGTCGACAGGATGCGGAAATAGAGCGTATACGCGAAAGCCGTCGATATGGCGGCGACGCCGATCACCGCGCCGATGCTCCGCCATCCGGGGACGGGCAGGGTCCAGGGCTGATCCACGACCATCACCAATGGCAAAAGGATCAGGCTGGACGCGATGACCTGACCGGTCGCGGTGCTCATCGGGCTAACGCCCAAGGTGCGAAACCTGCGCCCGAAGATGCCCGCGACAGCATAGGAAACCGCAGCGAGAAGGCATAGGATCTGGGCTGCGACGTGAACGCCAAGATCGCGCAGGGCCCCAGTGCCGATCATCACCGCGACCCCGGCAAAGCCGATCAGTACACCCGAGAGCTTGCCGCGACTCATCTGCTCGTCCTGCGTCAACAGATGCGCAAGCAAGACTCCAAAGAACGGGGTCGAGGCGTTCAGGATCGACGCCGCACCCGAGGTGATATGCTGCTGCCCCCAGACGATCAGGGTGAAGGGAATGGCATTGTTCAAAAGACCCATGCCAAGAAAGGCCGCCCAGACCCGCCGGTCCTGCGGCATCCGTTCGCCGCGCAGCCGCAGAAGCGCAAGCAGAAGGATCGCGGCAAGGGCCACCCGTGCCAGAACCACGGTCAAGACCGGCAATTCCCGCAGCGCGACGCTGTTGAAGAAGAAAGACCCGCCCCAGACGGTTGCAAGGGCCAAAAGCATGACCCATTCCCGTCCCGTCATGGGGCGGTTTGCAGGGGTGAGGAGTGGCATGTCCTGTCCTTTCACTTGGCGCTCCGGCAGAGCGGGTTGACACCACCTTGTCATCGACACGCGCGCCGGACGACCCGTTTCCTGCGCTAAAGAGGTTTTAGACGCGCGCGTGTCATCCTCTGGCGCTTTCGTCTTTGGCTGTCGTTGAAAATTGAGTATTTAGACCAAGAAAAAGCCCAAAGGTCAGGCTGTATACACTTGTGTTCCGCTAAATCATTGGGTTTGAACGAAAAACCTCTTTTTCGCGGGCGCGGCACGCGCTAAGGAGCGGTCAGGATCAGGAGAACGGCGCATGCCCCCCATTCAGGACCACCCGCTGCGCTATGATCTGGCCAATGAGCTGCATGCGCGGCCGTTTCCGTCACTTGAGGCGCCCTGTACGGCGGTGTTTCTGGCCGTCAAGCAACCGCATGACGCGGCCAAGCGCGACCGCGCGGCGGATCTGGCGCATCTGACGGCGCTTCTGGATCGCTACGGGGCCAAGCATCCGCAGCCGGGGGCCACGCATTATTCCGGTCAGATCGGGCGGCACAGCCTGAAATGGGAAAGCCATACCGAGATGGTGACCTATACCGTCTTTACCGACGGGGTCAGCGCGCGCCCCTTTGATCCGGCAGATTTCGAGGTCTTTCCCGTCGATTGGCTGTCCGATGCGCCGGGGCTGCGCGTCACCTCTGCGATGATCCGGGTGATCCCGTGGAAAAGCCGCGAGGCGACGCGCGACGAGATTGATCAGTGGTTCGTGTCCGAGAGCGTGGCTGTGGCGCGGGTGCTGGATGATGCGGCCGTGATGGCGGGCGATTTCCGGATTGATCCGGCGGGGCATCTGCGGTTCTCGCTACATGTCGCCCCCTCAACCGGCGCGCGCCGGATTGGCCGTGTGGTGCAGCGCCTCTGCGAGATCGAGACCTACAAGGCGATGTCGATGCTGGGCTTTGCCCGCGTTCGCGAAATGGGCCGCCAGATGGGCGACACCGACAGCCAGTTGAGCCGCCTCATCAATGACATGACCGGCGGCAGCCAGCCGGCGGAGGAAACGCTGCAAAGCCTGTTGCGGGTTTCGGCGGAACTGGAGGCGCTGGTGGCGCAATCCTCGTTCCGCTTTGGCGCCACGGCAGCCTATGAGCAGATCGTGCATCAGCGGATCGTCGTTTTGCGCGAGGAGCGCTTTGAGGGCCGTCAGACATTCGCGGAATTCATGATGCGCCGCTATGATCCGGCGATGCGCACGGTGCGCGCCACCAAGGACCGGCTGGCCGCGATGGCAGACCGGGCGATGCGGGCGGGCGAATTGCTGCGCACCCGCGTCGATGTCGAACGCAGCGCGCAGAATCAGGCGCTGTTGGAGAGCATGGACAAACGCGCCGATCTGCAATTGCGCCTGCAAAAGACCGTTGAAGGCCTGTCAGTGGTGGCGATCAGCTATTACGCCGTCTCGCTCGCGGGCTATCTGCTCTATCCGTTGGCGGAGGCGCTGGAGGTCAGTAAAGGCATGGTCACAGCCATTGCGACCCTGCCGGTGATCGTGCTCGTGTGGTGGATGGTTCAGCGCATCCGCAAGAAACTGCATTGACGCCGCTCAGGTGATGTAATGCAGCCGGTCAAAGCTCTGTCGCCAGTCCGACACCTCGGGGCGCAGCGCGTCCGGGTCATTGCCGCGCAGCGCCCGCGCGATCACGGCGGCCATGCGCGGAGCATGGTCTGGCGTGACCCCCCAGCGGACCAGTTCCGGCGTGCCGATGCGCAGCCCGTTCATGTCGCCCGCCACGGCGGGTAGGGGCAGGCCGATGCCACAGGCGAGAAAGCCTGCGCGGCGCAGTGTTTTGGATGCCGCCTGACCGCCGCCAAATCCGGCTGCCGCGATGGCGAATTGATGCGAGGCCGTGGCGATACCCCCGGCCTTGAAGACCGGCAGACCTTCTGCCTCGAGCGCCGCTGCCAGCGCCTGCGCCAGTGCGATCATCTGCGCGGCATAGGCGCGCCCATGCATCCGCCAATCCAAGAGCGTTACTGCCAGAGCCGCCGATTTCGCCGCGTCGAAATTCGCGGTAAGCCCCGGAAAGGCGATGGCATCCAGCCGCTCGGCCAGAGCGGTGTCATTGCTGACGATGAGCCCACCGGCAGGCCCGCCAAGGCTCTTGTAGGTGCTCATCGTCATCAGATGCGCGCCCTCATGGAGGGGGTTCTTCCATGCGCCACCCGCAATGATCCCACATTGATGCGCCGCGTCAAAGAGCAGATGCGCGCCCACGTCATCGGCAATCGCGCGCACCTCGCGCACCGGATGTTCCTGCAGATTGAGGCTCGCGCCCAGCGTGATCAGCCGGGGGTGTTCAGCCTCAGCCAGCGCGCGCAGCCTCTCGACATCCACCGTATACCCATCGGCATGGACCGGCGCCTCAAGGATGCGCAGCCCGTAGAGCCCGGCACAGCCCGGCGCGTGATGGGTCACATGCCCGCCGATGCTGGCAGGCGGCGCAATGATCGTGTCGCCGGGTTTGCAGGTGGCCATAAAGGCGTAGAGGTTGGCAATCGCGCCGGAGGGGACGCGAATCTCGGCATAGCGGGCGTCAAACACCTCGGCGGCGAGTTCGGCCGCGATGACCTCGATTTCCTCGATCGCCTCAAGCCCCATTTCGTATTTGTCGCCCGGATAGCCCAACGACGGGCGCGACCCGATGCCAGAGGCGAGAAGAGCCTCGGCGCGCGGGTTCATCACATTGGTGGCGGGGTTGAGGTTGAAACACTCGGCCTCATGGATGCGGCGGTTGTCCTCGGCCAGCGCCTCGATGCGCGCGGCGATTGTGTCTGCGTCTTGGGTGGCGGTGCGGGTGGCAAGCGTCTGGATCAGGTCTTCGCATAGGCTGGGCACCCAGGGGCGGCGGGCAAGTGTCATGGCGGTCTCCTCAGGATCGGTTTCCAGCAAAATGCTTTGACGGGCTGGACGGCGCAAACGAGATTATATAAAATTCAGCGTAGAAAAACTAAGGCTAGAAAATGTCTGTATCGCCTCCGCGTCCCAAGGGTCCGCCGCTCAATGCGTTGCGTGCGTTTGAGGCCGCCGCTCGTCTGGGTGGTTTTGCCAATGCCGCCGAAGAGCTCTGCGTCACCCCCGGTGCGATCTCGCAGCATATCCGCGCGCTGGAGGCGTGGATCGGCGCGGACCTCTTTGAGCGCCGCTCGCAGGGGGTGCGGCTGACCGCGCTGGGGGCCGAGGCGCTGCCGGGGTTTGCCACGGCTTTTGATGCGATGGGGGCGGCTGTGCATGCCATGCGGAGCGCCGCGCGGCATGGCACGCTGCATATCGCGGCGCTGCCATCGGTGGCGCAACTCTGGCTCTCGCCGCGCCTGCCGGCGGTGCGCGCGGCGCTGCCGGACCTGCGCATTTCCGTCTCGGCCATCGAGAGCCCGCCCAATCTGGCGCGCGATCTCTTTGACCTCAGCCTCTTTATCCGCCCGCCGACCGGGGCCCGGGGCGAGCGGGTGCTGGCGCGGGATATGATCCTGCCGGTCTGTGCGCCCGAGATTGCCGCAGGTTTGCGCAGCTCTGACGATCTTGTCGGGGAAACCCTGTTGCACGATGCGCTCTGGCCCGAGGATTGGGCGCAATGGGCACGGGCGAGGCTGCCGGGTATCAGCCTTCCCACCAACGGGCCGCGCTATTCACTCTATGCCATCGCGTTGGAGGAGGCGCGACATGGGGCGGGGGTATTGATGGGGCATCAGAGCCTTGTGCAGAGCGCGTTAGACGATGGCACCCTTGTCGCGCCCTTTGATCTGGCTGTGCCGACGGGCAAGGCGCTGGTGCTGGAGCATCCGGCCTTTGATCCGCCCCGCGCCGATCTGGCGCGGGTGTTGGCACTGCTCGGCGGACAGGTCACGGGCTGATCCCCTCTGGCCATTGCCGCGCGGCTGCGGTATCCGGGCCGGGTTGCAACACCCCGGAGGGCGCGCTCATGTCCGACACCGTTCCATTCGAGAAACCCGGCCCCGTCGAGGCCGATCTGCGTCACGCCATCGCGCCGACCGAAGAGATCATCGCCGAGGCGCGCAAGGGCCGGATGTTCATCCTCGTGGACCATGAGGACCGCGAGAACGAGGGTGATCTGGTGATCGCCGCCGAATTCGCCACGCCCGAGGCGGTGAATTTCATGGCGACCCACGGGCGTGGCCTGATTTGTCTGCCGATGACAGCCGAGCGGATCGACCGGCTGGGCCTGCCGATGATGGCGGTCAACAATTCCTCGCGGCATGAAACCGCCTTTACCGTCTCGATCGAGGCGCGCGAAGGGGTGAGCACCGGGATTTCCGCCCATGATCGCGCCCTGACCATTGCCACGGCGATCAACGAGCAAAATACCATGGCGGCGATTGCCACGCCGGGGCATGTGTTTCCGCTGCGCGCGCGGCGCGGCGGCGTGCTGGTGCGCGCCGGTCATACCGAGGCGGCGGTTGATATCGCGCGCCTTGCCGGGCTGAACCCCTCGGGCGTGATCTGTGAGATCATGAAGGAAGACGGCGGGATGGCGCGGCTGCCCGACCTCATCGAATTTGCGGCCAAGCATGACCTGAAAATCGGCACGATTTCAGACCTCATTGCCTACCGGCACAAGCACGATAACCTGATCACCGAAATCCGGCGCGAAACCGTGACATCGAGTCACGGTGGCGCCTGGGACATGCGGATTTTCGCCGACCAGATCACGCAGACCGAACATGTCGTGCTGAGCAAGGGGGACATCACCGATGGACGCCCCGTGCTGGCGCGCACCCATGCGCTCAATGCGCTGGAGGATGTGCTGGGCATAGGCCTGAGCAAACGCGCCGAAGGCCCCACCGGCAAGCTGCCGCGTGCGATGGAAATCATTGCCCGCGAGGGACGCGGTGCCGTGTTCCTGTTCCGCCAACCCCGGCCCAAGCTGGCGGGCGAGATGGAGGATGAGGATGCGCCGCGCACCATCAAGCACACCGGGCTTGGGGCGCAGATCATGTCGACCATGGGCATTCACGAGTTGATTCTGCTGACGGACAGCCCGAAAACCCGCTATCTGGGTCTGGATGCCTATGGCATTTCGATTATAGGCACCCAGCCACTGACCGAGGAGTGAGAGCATGGCCGAGCATGAATACACCCTGCCGCGTGCCGAGTTTGACAAGCCAGTGAAGCTCTTGATCGTCGTGGCGCCGTTTTACCGCGACATCGCCGACAATCTGATCGCTGGGGCCACCGCCGAGATCGAGGCCACGGGCGGCACCTATGAGATTGCCGAAGTGCCCGGCGCGCTGGAAATCCCCACTGCTATCGGCATCGCGGAACGCATGTCCAACTTTGACGGCTATGTCGGGCTGGGCTGTGTGATCCGGGGCGAGACCACGCATTACGAGACCGTCTGCAATGACAGCTCGCGTGGGATTGCGCTCTTGGGCTTGCAGGGGCTGTGCATCGGCAATGGCATTCTCACCGTCGAGAACCGCCCGCAAGCCGAGGTGCGCGCCGATCCCAAAGCCATGAACAAAGGCGCAGGGGCTGCGGCAGCGGCCTTGCATCTGGTGGCCTTGGCCCGTAAATGGGGCGGCCCGCGCAAAGGCGTCGGCTTTAAACCTGCGACCGAAGAGATCCAGATCGCGGGTCAGACAAAAGGCACGCCCACCGCATGACCACCGATCCCGCCCTCTCTGGCAACCGCAAACGCCAGATGAAATCCGCAGCCCGCCTCTACGCGGTGCAGGCTCTGTTTCAGATGGAACATTCCGGCCAGACCTCTGACGTGGTGCGCGAGGAGTTTCTGGATTTCCGGTTCGGGGCCGAAGTGGACGAGGGCGTCGACATGGCCGAGGGCGATGTCGATCTGTTTCGCAAACTGCTCGACGATGCGGTGAACTGGCAGGCCAAGATTGACCAGATGACTGACCGCGCCTTGGTGGCGAAATGGCCGATTGCGCGGATTGATCCGACCCTCCGGGCGCTCTTTCGCGCAGCGGGGGCCGAACTGGTCGAGTCCGACACGCCGCCCAAGGTGGTGATCATGGAATATGTCGATGTTGCCAAGGCCTTTTACCCGGCGGGCAAGGAATCGAAATTCGTCAATGCCGTGCTCGATCACATGGCGCGCGAGGCGCGACCCGAGGCGTTCTGAACGAGGCCCCGCCAGCGTGAGGGCCAGCCCCAAACCCCGAGGTATTTGCGGCCAGATGAAAGCGACAGGTAAAAGGGTCGCGGGGCGCCGACTTGTAATTCTGTGTCAAAAGCGTAAACTTGAGCCAAAGCAAAGGAGTCGTTTCATGCCCAAGCTTATACGCCTCTACATCACGCAGGTTGCCATCGGCTTTGGCATCGCGGGGGTCTTTGTCGCCCTGCTGCTGTGGTTCAATGTCGCAAATCTCTGGCATCTGGTCAGCCATTCCGACAAGGGGCTGCTGGCCGTTGTGATCCTGTGGTTTGCGAACGGCATCGTGTTCGCAGGCGTGCAATTCGCCATTGCCGTGATGCGGATGAAAGATGACGATGACGACGAGCCGCGCGGTGGGCACCGTCAGCATATGATGCAGCGCGACTATATGGCTATCCCGGTCCGGGTCGACGATGGCCGCGCCCGTGAGGCATGGCGCAAGCGCTAGGACCGTTCACCGCGTTCGAACTGAGGTCTGAAGCGCCCCCTTGCGGGGCGTTTTCAGTGCGTACAGACTGCATGTCCACACAGGACACGGTGTCCGCAGGTGAAAGGTTGGATCTGGGTGTGACGGGCCCGTAGCAACCGTTCGGTGGTATGATTCCCGAGGACCTGTATGTACAGGTGGGCATCGGATAACTGGACCAGGGCCCAGACAGAGCCAATTCCCTCGGATTTGCTTAAGGCCACTGGAATGCAACCGTTATCGAGAAGAACAGAACCCGCCACGCCTCACAGTTAAGCCTTTGCTCGGGCCACGACAAGGGGTTGCGCGCGTTCGTGGTTTGTTCATAATCGCCGCATGGAATGGACCGCCGATCAAATCCTGCAACCGGGACAACTTCTGGCACGCGGAGTGTGTCGCCATCTACGCGGCTATGATTTTGATTCTATTGTAGAGTTTGTGCCGGAGCGGGGGCGGCGCGTGGATGTCATGGCGATTGGTCCCAAGGGTGAAATTTGGGTGATCGAGTGCAAATCAAGCCGCGCCGATTTCATGGGGGACGCCAAATGGCAAGGATATCTGCAATGGTGTGACCGCTATTTCTGGGCCGTAGACGCGGAGTTTCCCATCGACCTGCTGCCAGATGGCACCGGGCTGATTCTCGCCGATGCCTATAATGCAGAGATCATTCGCATGGCGCCGGAAACCCGGCTTGCCGGGGCGCGCCGTGCCGCGCTCACCCGTAAATTCGCCCGTCATGCGGCGCGGCGTCTGCAATCGGTGCTGGACCCGCGCCTGTGATCACTTGGCCCGCGCAGCCGTGGCCGAAGCGATGAGCTCTTGAGCGATTTCCTCGGCCTCATCTGGGGTGAAGTCCATAGGAATTTCAAGGCCTTGCGCCTCAATGTAGAGGCGCACCATGCCCTGATCGGTGGGCCCGATTTGCAGGTTGGCTTCGACGTCGCTCTCTGAATTGATACCCATTGCGCTCTCCTTGAAAGAGCCGGTTTGCTACTCTTTTCCCACTTGCTTGACAAGCGCCTTGGCGCTTTGGTGAGGGGTATGGACGAAATCACTCTGCGCCTCTTTCATCCGGACGATGCCCCTTGGCTCATCGAGCGTCACGGGACCCTTTATGCTCAGGAGGCGGGGTTCGATGCTACGTTCGCCCCGCTCGTGGCCGAAATCGTCAATGACTTCATAGCGATGCATGATCCAGAGCGCGAAGCGGGCTGGGTCGCGGAGGCAGGCGGGCAGCCGCTTGGGTCAATCTTTTGCGTCGCGTTGAGCGAGGATATCGCCAAATTGCGGCTCTTTCTGCTCGACCCCGGCGCGCGGGGCAGGGGCCTTGGCCAGCGGATGTTGAGTCATTGCATGGCCTTTGCCCGAAAGGCGGGCTACCGGGGCATGCAGCTTGCGACCCATGAAAGCCACCGCGCCGCTTGCGCGCTTTATGCGCGCAACGGCTGGCGGATCGCCACTTCGCACCCGGTGCGGTCGTATGGCTGTGATCTTGTGGAACAAACCTGGGAAATCCGCTTTCATTAGGCTTGCATTCGGAGAACGGTAAAGTTACATCGCCCTCCAGTGCCGCCTTAGCTCAGTTGGTTAGAGCGCTGGATTGTGGATCCAGAGGTCCCCTGTTCAAGCCAGGGAGGCGGTACCATCAAAACCCGATAGAACATGCCAAGCGGGTCTGACTGAGTTCAGAGATCCGCGTGATTTCTGCATGCTTCGCAAACCTCTCGACATGCGACCGCAACGCACTGGCGTTGCCCCTCCGGTTCGGACGGGTTTACGGTGGTCTGAAGTGTACCCGGTTTAGGTCTTACACTGCGTGTTTTTGCTCCAAGCCCGACCAATATGCATGGTTGGGCCTCTGCGGATCATGTCAGGGCGTGTGCCCGTCACCACCTTGGGTCAGTGACGGGTTATTCGGCTGCCATTCGGTATCCCGGCGTCGAGTTTGACATGGCCAGTTCCTCGTCATCCATGAACTCGACAATGTCTTCGAACAGCGGCGTGGACAGGTAACGCTCTCCTGTGTCGGGCAACATGGCGAGGATCACCGATCCTTTGGGCGCCCGTTCGGCAATCTGCATGGCGACAGCAAAGCTCGCGCCGCCCGAGACACCGGTCAGGATTCCCTCGCGTGCGGCGAGTTTCTTGGCCCAAGCGATGCCGTCTGCACCAGTGACCGGGATCAAGTCGTCATAGCCGCCCGTGTCCAAGGCTTCTTGGAGCACCAGCGGAATGAAATCCGGCGTCCAACCTTGGATGGGATGTGGCTCAAAGGCGGGATGACTGCCCGCGGGGGCACCGTTGCTGCTACGCTCCTGAGCGATCCCACTTGCGATCAGCGCGGCATTCGCGGGTTCGCTGAGAATGATCTTTGTCTCCGGACACTCCTTGCGCAGAACCCGCGCGAGTCCCGTGACCGTGCCGCCGGTTCCGTATCCTGTGACGAGATAATCCAGCCTGTCACCGGAAAAATCATTGATGATCTCGCGCGCGGTTGTTGATTCGTGGATATCCGCATTTGCCGATGTCTCAAATTGATGCGCGAGGAACCAGCCGTTCTTTTCGGCCAATTCCACGGCTTTCATATACATTCCCGTGCCCTTTTCCGCGCGCGGCGTCAGCACGACCTTGGCACCCAGCATCCGCATCATCCGCCGACGTTCGACCGAAAAGCTGTCGGCCATGGTGACAACCAGCGGATAGCCTTTCTGCGCACAGACCATCGCGAGCCCGATGCCGGTATTCCCGCTGGTGGCCTCGACCACGGTCTGACCCGGCTTCAGAGTACCTGCGCGTTCCGCAGCCTCTATGATGTTGAGGGCAAGCCGGTCCTTGACCGATGCTGCCGGATTGAAAAACTCGGCCTTGACGTAAACGCGCACATCCGGCGGCGCGATATTGTTGATACGAACGACCGGTGTGTCGCCAACGGTATCAAGGATCGAGTCGTAGAGGCGTCCTCGTCCATTTGTGGTTCGGAGTGTTCCAGTTGTCATTCGTGTTCTCCCTTAGTCTGTCCGGTCGTGCGGTGGTGGGCCCGTCTTCGCCTGAGACCTGAACGGATACGCCGCAGCAAGACGTCTTGCACGACACGCAAAGGACAACGAAGATGGTGAAGGATACCATCGGCGCGGACATCTCGAAAGACCATCTCGACGCGCGCCGCCTGATTGACGTCGAGCCCAAGGGCAGGGGTCATGATCGCTGACAGACGGTCCGACATCTGGAATGAACAGGCAAAGCAGAGCGGAACAGGCGCATTGCCTTGCCTTTGCTGGCGTATGGCACCCCTGGCTCGCGTGTGGCTGAGGTCAGGCGAGTAGAGTTTTCGGGGCTCCACTCAAATCTCGGAAACTCTGGAGTCGTGAAAGTCGTCAGCATCAGGCATAATGCGCGAACGACGCCCCGTTCGGCGGTGCGGGACTGGGGTGCGGGACTGGGGCGCGGGACGGGCCACGAGCAACCATCGCATCTGCCTTTTCCGTTTACCCGGTGGCCCGACCGGGTATTACTTTCAGTGACGCGCCATGCTGGCGCCGCCTCTGCCGCGCGACATCCGGAGATCAACGCTTTGACCAGAGTTTCAAGAATCTTTGCAGCCCTTGTGCTGGCATCATTTGCCGCTGGCTGCAGCACGCCGCGCGAAAGCTGCATCGCCTCTGTGACGCGTGACTACAGGGCACTTGAAAGTCTGATGGTCGAAACGCAGCAAAATATCATTCGGGGCTACGCGGTCCATTCGCAAAGCGTGCCCTATACCGTCCAAGGCATCTGCCACTGGAGCGATCCCTATACATACCGAACGTTGCCCTATCCCTGCCCGTCAACCCAATACCGGACCCAGACAACGCCGGTGGCGATTGATGTCAGCCATGAGAAGGAAAAACTTGCGCAATACAAACGTTTGTTGCCCGATTACGCCGCCAGGGCCGCAAATGGTGTAAAGCAGTGCAACGCGCAGTTTCCGGAAAATTCATAGGCCCTGACCCCGCGCGACCCCGTTCGATGGGTGATCCGCCACTCGGGCCCGAGTGGCTGCGCGATGTGGTCCGATGTCCCCGTTTTTCGGGGTCACTCTTGCCGCTCAACGGTCACGGTTTGCCGCAGGGTTCCGCTCTGGCGGTCATAAATCAAGATGCGGTTGTCGTCGGTCACGATCGCATACCAGTCGCGGCCTTGGGTAAAGGCTGTGGCGTTGGTGCCATCTGGCAGGGCGATGCTGTCAGGCACAACAGGCCGCGCCACGGTGTCATACCCCCAGAAGCGGGTGACAAGCAGCCCCACGATCACTAGAAGGCCCACAATCATGGTCGCGGTCAGGACAGTGACCAGCCGCGCCAGAAATTTCAGTGTCGCCGGACTGATCGGCGCGGAGTTGTCATCCATGGGGCTAGAACCACTTGTCTTTCGGATCGGGGATGATCCGCCTCAACGCCTTGATAAGGCGCTTTCGCGCGATGTGCCAGAGGAGGCGACCCTGTCGCGCACCCGTCTGGCGCGGCTGCTCGAAGAGGGGGCTGTGCAGGTCAATGGCGCGGTGATGCGCGACGCCAAGGCGCGGGTGACTGCGGGCGACCTGATAGAAATCCTCGTGCCAGAGGCGCGCGAGAGCCATATCAGCGCCGAGGCGATAGCGCTGACCGTCGTCTATGAGGATGACGATCTGATCGTCATAAACAAACCGGCCGGCATGGTTGTGCATCCGGCACCAGGCAGTCCGGAGGGGACGCTGGTCAATGCGCTGTTGCATCATTGCGGCGACAGCCTGTCAGGGGTGGGCGGGTCCAAACGACCCGGCATCGTCCACCGCATCGACAAGGACACCAGCGGTCTCTTGGTGGTTGCCAAATCGGATGCCGCGCATCAGGGGTTGGCCGCGCAATTCGAGGCGCATAGCGTCGAGCGCTCATACCGCGCCGTGGTCAATGGTGTGCCCGATGCTGGCGACCCGCGTCTGCGGGGCCTGCCCGGCATCAGTTTCGAGGCCGGCAATATCCTGCGCATCGCCACCCGTCTGGCCCGACACAAGACCGACCGTCAAAAACAGGCCGTGTTGTTTGAGGGCGGGCGGCATGCGGTGACGCGGGCACGCGTGATCGAGTCCTTTGGGACGCCCGGCGTTGTTTCGCTCATGGAGTGCTGGCTGGAGACCGGGCGCACCCACCAGATTCGGGTGCATATGGCGCATGCCGGGCACGGGCTGATTGGTGATCCGGTCTATGGCGGACGTCGAAAACTCTCGGAGAAGGCACTTTCAGCCACGGCCGTCGCGGCCGCGCGCGACTTTCCCCGGCAGGCGCTGCATGCGGCTGTGCTGGGGTTTGTGCATCCGGTGAGCGGCATGGCCCTGCGGTTCGAGGCGGCGCTGCCCGAGGACATGACAACCCTGATCGCTGCGCTGCGTGGATCGTGACAGAGGCGCAAGATCGCGTGACTTTTTGTCATAATGCGGGCGTAGCGACGGAACTATCCTAGATCAGCGTTAGTTGATCTAGAGTACGACAGCACCTTGAAAGGGTGTCAGCCTGTACCTAGTTCAATGTTAACGATGTAAACATCAGGAGGGACAACCGAGTGGGAAATTACAAGAATCTGCCGGCCCCAACGCCGGAAGGCGGTTTGAACCGCTACATGCAGGAAATCCGCAAATTCCCGCTGCTAGAGCCGGAAGAGGAATACATGCTGGCGAAACGTTGGGTCGAGGAACAGGACACCGAGGCGGCGCACAAGATGGTCACCAGCCACCTGCGTCTGGCCGCCAAGATCGCCATGGGCTATCGCGGCTACGGCCTGCCGCAGGCCGAGGTGATTTCCGAGGCCAATGTGGGGCTGATGCAGGCGGTCAAGCGGTTCGACCCCGAGCGCGGCTTTCGGCTTGCGACCTATGCGATGTGGTGGATTCGCGCCAGCATTCAGGAATATATCCTGCGCTCGTGGAGCCTTGTGAAACTGGGCACCACCTCGGCGCAGAAAAAGCTGTTTTTCAATCTGCGCAAGGCCAAAGCCAAGATCGGCGCGCTGGAAGATGGCGATATGCGGCCCGAAGTCGTCAAGAAGATCGCGACTGATCTGGGCGTGACCGAGGCCGAAGTCATCAGCATGAATCAGCGGATGGCCGGGGCTGACGCATCGCTCAATGCCACGGTTGGCTCTGAGGGCGAAGGGTCGATGCAGTGGCAGGACTGGCTCGAGGATGAGGATGCCGATCAGGCTGGTGATTACGAGCGACGCGATGAAATGGATGCGCGACGCGAATTGCTGACCATGGCGATGGACGTGCTCAACGAGCGCGAGCGCGATATCCTGACACAGCGCCGCCTGAGCGATGAAACCGTGACCCTCGAAGATCTGAGCGCGGAATATGACGTGAGCCGTGAACGTATCCGTCAGATCGAGGTGCGGGCCTTTGAGAAACTGCAAAAGCGGATGCGGGCGCTGGCGCAGGAAAAAGGCATGCTTGCATCGGTCTGAAGCAACGCTTGGCGCGACCGAACAAAACGCGTATCTCTCGACCGACAATCAGTGTGCGAGGGATACAGTGACGCAAGCAGCAGGGCAGGCGGTGACAGGGGCAAACCGTGGAGTCAGGCTTTTGTGCTTTGGCATGGTTCTTCTCATCGCCGCCTGTGCGCCGCGCGCAACCGCCGAGCGCGCGGCCCCCAATCCCGCAGCCACGGTCGTGCCGATCTATGTTGCGACGGGGCGCAGGCTCGATCAGACCGGGCCGATTTTCGGGTTGGAGCGGACAGAGGGTCTGCGCTATTTCCGGACCGATGTGTCCGTTCCACCAACCCACCAACCGGGGCAGATCGAATGGCCGGACGGCCCTCCGGACGCGGCCACGGATTTTGTCGTCACCGGAACCGAGGTCTTCCCCAGTCCCGGCGCGATGGTCAATGAGGTCAGGCAAGAGCACGCAGGACGCGAGACCCTGCTCTTTGTGCATGGCTACAACAACACGCTGTCCGAAGCGATGTATCGGCTGGCACAGATCCAGACCGATTTCGACACGGGCATGCCGGGACTGTTGTTCTCGTGGCCCTCGGCGGGCGATCCGCGTGGCTATATCTATGACCGCGATTCGGTGCTTTATGCGCGCGATGATCTGACTGATATGCTGCGCCAGCTGACCCGCGCGCCGGGTGACAAGGTGTTCTTGCTGGCGCATTCCATGGGGTCGAGCCTTGTGATGGAATCACTGCGCGAAATCGCCCTCAGTGGGGACCGCCATTTGCTGAACCGGATCAGCGGTGTGGTGCTGATGTCGCCTGATATCGACCCGGATGTGTTTGACCGTCAGGCCGAGGTGATCGGCAAACTGCCGCAACCGTTCCTGATCTTCATCACCAAGGCGGACCGGGCGCTGACTGTCTCGGGGTTCATTACCGGGCGCAAACCGCGTTTGGGCATGATCGACACCGTTGACAAGGTGCAGCGGCCGGATGTTCAGGTCTTCGACTTCAGCACTTTGGCGGATGGCTCCGGGCTCAATCACTTTGTGCCCGTTACATCGCCTGCCGCCATCGGTCTTCTGCGCGAGATATTGGCCGAGTCAGGGCCACAGAGCAGTGACTTCATCAAGAGCATGGCGCTGCGCCTTCCCAAACCCAAAGTGTTGCAGCCCTGAGGAAGTGGGAATTGACGCAAAGTGCAGGGCGCGTAGACTGAAACTCTGCGAAAGGAGGATGCCATGGCTGGCGGATGGGCGCGCGACGGCGCGGTAAGTGAACAGATCGAGGCGTCGATTTCTGATGAATTGGCGCGGTTGAAGGCGCGGCGCGGCCCGCAGGGCGAGAGCCTGACGCATTGCGCCGAATGCGAGGAACCGATCCCCGAGGCGCGGCGCGTGGCGATTCCAGGGGTCAAGCTCTGCATCGACTGCCAGCAAGAGCGCGACGCGGCCCAATCCCCGCGCGGCGGCATCAACCGGCGCGGATCAAAGGACAGCCAGTTGAAGTGAGGGGGGAAAGCGGGGGCTCTGCCCCCTTGGCCTACGGCCAATTCCCCCGAAGTATTTTGGGCAAGATGAAAGCCCGACCGAGCCTTAGCCCTCCATCGCCTCCAACTCGTCGATCATACCAGAGATCATCGACAGCCCCTTGTCCCAGAACGCCGGGTCAGAGGCATCAAGGCCGAACGGGGCAAGCAGGTCCTTGTGATGTTTGGACCCACCCGCCTTGAGCATCTCGAAATACTTGTCCTGAAATCCCTCGGGATTTTCCTCGTAGACCGCATAAAGAGCGTTCACCAGCCCGTCACCAAAGGCGTAGGCGTAGACGTAGAAGGGTGAATGGATGAAATGTGGGATATAGGCCCAAAAGGTCTCATACCCGTCCATGAAATCAAATGCTTCACCGAGACTTTGGGCCTGCACTGACATCCAGAGCAGGTTGATATCGTCAGGGGTCAGTTCGCCGTCGCGCCGCGCGGCGTGGAGTTTGCATTCGAAATCGTAAAACGCGATCTGGCGCACGACCGTGTTGATCATGTCCTCGACCTTGCCAGCCAGCAGCACCTTGCGTTCGGCCTGGGTCTTGGCCCCGTCGAGCATGCGGCGGAAGGTCAGCATTTCGCCGAAAACACTGGCGGTCTCGGCCAGGGTGAGCGGTGTCGAGGACAGCAATTCGCCCTGATCCGCCGCCAGGCGCTGATGCACGCCATGCCCCAGCTCATGCGCCAGCGTCATCACGTCGCGCGGTTTGCCAAGGTAGTTGAGCATCACATAGGGATGCACGGTCGTCACGGTCGGATGGGCAAAGGCCCCCGGCGCCTTGCCCGGTTTCACGCCGGCGTCGATCCAGCCCCGCTCGAAAAACGGCTGCGCCAGATCGGCCATGCGCGGATCAAAGGCGGCGTAGGCCCCCATCACCGTGTCGCGCGCCTCGTCCCAATCGACCAGGCGCGTGGTCTCCATCGGGAGGGGGGCGTTGCGGTCCCAGACCTGCATCCGCTCCAGCCCCAGCCACTTGCGCTTGAGCTCGTAATAGCGATGCGACAGTTTCGGATAGGCCGCGACCACCGCATTGCGCAGCGCCTCGACGACCTCGGGCTCGACATCGTTCGAGAGGTGGCGTGCGGTCTGGGCCGTGGGCATCTTGCGCCAGCGGTCGATCACCTCTTTTTCCTTGGCCTGCGTATTGTGGACGCGGGCAAAGGTGCGGATGTTCTCGCCAAAGACCCGTGCCAGTTCACGAGCCGCCGCTTCGCGTTTGCTGCGGTCCTGTTCGGTGAGCAGATTCAGCGTGCCCTCGATGCTGAGGTCATCGCCATCGACGGTAAAGGTCAGCCCGGCAATGGTCTCGTCAAAGAGGCGCTCCCAGGCGTCGCCGACAACGCCGAGGTCATGCAGGAATTTCTCCAGCTCATCCGAAAGCTGATAGGGCTTCATCGCGCGGATGCGGTCGAGCACCGGCTTGTAGCGGGCAAGATCGTTGTTTTCGGAATACATCGCCGTCAGCGCAGTCTCGTCGAGCCGGTTCAACTCCAGCGAAAAGAACACCAGCGGCGTGGTCGAATTCGTCACCTTTTCCTGACAATCAGACATGAATTTCGCCCGCCCGCCATCGGTGGTCAGCTGGTAATAGCGCAGGCCCGCGTAGGACATGATGCGTCCCGCGATGTTGCTGATCGCCTCATCGCGCCGGATACAGTCCACAAGACCCTTTGCGTCGAGCGTGGCCAGTTTCCCCTCGTAATCGGCGGCAAACTCGGCGCAGGCGCTCTGTAGCCACTCAAGATCGCGTTTGAGTTCCGGGGCCGTCTCTGAGGTGTAGAGATCGCTCAGATCCCATTCCGGCAGGTTTCCCAGGTTCCTGTTACCAGATGTTGCATTGGCGTCGCGGACGGGAAACGGCAGATTGAGCATGGGGCACCTCGTGTTGATATGGCCCAGACATAGGCCGGAGGTGCCGGGGCTACAAGAGGACAGGCACCACTGGTGCTTGCCATTCGCGACCTGCTGGCTAGGGTGGCGCGCACCATGAACCGGGGAGGTGAGACATGAAATTCGCACGATATGGTACGGCCGGGCAGGAGAAGCCTGCGGTTCTGGACGATCAGGGGCGGTTGCGCGATCTGTCGGGCGTTTTGCCTGATCTCGCGGGGCCGCTGTTGGCGGACCTGCCGCGCATCGACCCCGAGAGCCTGCCATTGGTCAAGGGAACGCCACGGATCGGCCCGCCGGTAGGTCAGGTGGGCAAGCTGATCTGCATTGGGCTGAACTATACCGATCATGCCGAGGAGTTGGGCGTTGACGCGCCACCAGAGCCGGTGGTGTTCCTCAAGGCGACATCGGCCATCACCGGCCCCTATGACCCGGTCAGCCTGCCGCGTGGCGCGCGCAAGGGCGATTGGGAGATCGAGTTGGGCGTGGTGATCGGTCGTCGCGCAAAATACGTGACCGAGGCAGACGCGTTGTCCCATGTTGCGGGCTACACCATTGTCAACGACGTGTCAGAGCGCGCCTATCAGATGGAGCGGGCCGGCCAATGGACCAAGGGCAAGAGCTGTGACAGTTTTGCGCCGATTGGTCCCTGGCTGGTCACGCCTGACGAGGTGGACGATCTCGAGGCGCTCGACCTTTCGCTCGACCTCAATGGCACGCGGATGCAGACCGGCAGCACGGCGCGGATGATCTTTCCGGTGGCGCATATCGTGGCCTATCTGAGCGAATTGATGACGCTTGAACCCGGCGACGTGATCGCAACCGGCACGCCTCCCGGTGTGGGCATGGGCCAAAGGCCGCCGCGCTATCTGGCCGAGGGCGATGAAATGGTGTTGCGGATCAGTGGGCTTGGGGAGCAGCGCTCGCCCGTGGTGCGGGACCGCTAGAGCCAAGGCGCGCGGTGCTGCCGTAGAAATCGCAAAGCTGTTGCAACATGCGTTTGCGCATGTCTTGCGTGTCCATCAGGGTCTCATGCCGCCCGCCGGGCACCACGTCCAGGTGCCCGCCCGGCCACTGCGCCATGCGCTCGTGCACACGCGGCACATCGACGATCTGCTCGTCGCTGCCCAGAATGGTCAGGCAGGGCAGGGCGGGTGAGGGCAGGCGTGCGAGATCGCGGGTCTCGCGCAGGGCCTCGTGCAGCCAGTGCAGACTGGGGCCGCCCAGCCCAAGTTCGGGATGCGCCCGCAACTGCCGCGCCATGTCGTCATACATCTCGCGGTCATTGGTCAGCTTGTTGGTCTCGAACGGTTCGGCCAGCACGTAATGTTCGCCCGCCGTGCCGGGGGCATAGCGATGGCTCATGCCAAGTTGCCGACTGCCCCAAGACAGCGACCACGCGACCGGGCGCAGCGCTTGGGCCATGTGGATGCCCCACATCGGGCTGGAAAAGGCACAGCTTTGAACGTCCAGCCCCTCTATCACCGCACGCAGCCCGATGCAGCCGCCCATGGAATGCGCCAAGAGATACCAAGGGCGCGGCAGATCGAGGCGCTTGGCGGCCTCGCTCATGGCGATGACATCCTGCTGGTAGTCTATGAAGTGATGCACATGGCCCGCCATGGCATCCTCGGTCAGCCGGTCAGAGAGACCCTGACCGCGCCAGTCGATCGCCAAAGTCGCATAGCCACATCCGGCAAAATGCGTGGCGGCACGACCGTATTTTTCGATGTATTCCGTCCGTCCGGGAAACAGCAGAATGGTGCCCTTCGGCCCCTGCCGGTTCCACAAGCCAACGCGAAGGCGCACCCCGTCGGCTGCGGTCAGCCACCACGCAGCACCGCCCTCAGGCCCGTAGGCCACATCGTCAAAGAGCGGTGCCTCATGCATCAGGCCAGCACGCTGCCCAGCTTCATCGCCATGCCCATGTCGCCGTCGACGCTGAGGCGGCCAGACATGAAGGCGGCGGTCGGATCGAGATCGCCGGCGAGAATCGATTCGAACGTGTCGCGGCTGGCCGTCATCGTGACATCGGTCTCGTCGTCACCTTCGCGCGCGCCATCGGCGTCGATCACGATCGCACCCTCGTCCTCGATGACGAATTTCGCGGTGCCGTCAAACCCTTCGCCGCCGAGTTTTTCATTCAGGGCAGCCACCGCTGCGGTCATAACGTCGCTCATTTGCGCTTCCTTTCACATTTGCGATGCCGGGGCTGTGCAACCGGACAATCTGCGCTAAACTCACACATGTTATGGGTGCAGTAATCATCAATCTCAACCGTATCGTCGCGGCAGGTGTCGCGATAGTCACGTTTTCCCTACCCGTGCTGGCGGAGGAGACGCGATTGGATGATCTCTTTGCCCAGCTCTCGCAGGCCGAGGCGCCCGAGGCGCGCAAGATTGCCGCAGAGATAGAGCTGGCGTTGTCGCGCTCTGGGTCGCCCGCGATGGACCTCTTGCTGAGGCGGGGGCAGGATGCGCTCGAAGCGGGGGACCTTGGGGCGGCAATCGAGCATTTGAGTGCCGCCATCGACCATGCGCCGGACTTTGCCGAGGCGTGGCATCTGCGCTCCGTCGCGTTCTTCAAGCAGGAAAGATACGGTCTTGCGCTGCATGACATCGAGCAGGCCTTGGCGCTCGAGCCGCGGCATTTCAACGTGATCTATGGCCTGGGTGTCCTTTTGGACGAACTCGGCCAGCCCGATCTGGCAGAGGATGCGTTTTCGCGCGCCTTGGCTATACATCCCCATCACGAGGACGTAACCAAGGCCCGGGAGAGCGTGACCCGGGACTTGGGCGGCGCGGAACTCTGACACTTTCAAGGAGCACGGCGGATGCCCGAACAGTCAAGAACCTTTGCGGTTCTGGGCCCGACCAATACCGGCAAGACGCATTACGCGATTGAGCGGATGCTGGGCTATCGCACCGGAATCATCGGCCTGCCGTTGCGCCTCTTGGCACGCGAGGTCTATGACAAGATCGTAGCCGTGCGCGGCCCCTCTGTCGTGGCGCTGGTCACGGGCGAAGAACGCATCGTGCCCGAGCGCGCGCAGTACTGGGTCTGCACCGTCGAGGCGATGCCCGAGGGGATGGGGACGGATTTCGTCGCGGTGGATGAGATCCAGCTCTGCGCCGACCCTGAGCGCGGCCATGTCTTCACCGACCGGCTGTTGCGCATGCGCGGATTACGCGAGACGCAATTTCTCGGCAGTCACACCATGCGCCAAACCATGGCCGCGCTGGTGCCGGGGGTGGAATTCCTGAGCCGCGCGCGTATGTCACAACTGACATACACCGGCCCCAAGAAGATCGCCAAGATGCCCGCCCGCAGCGCGATTGTCGGGTTCTCAGTTGAGAATGTCTATGCCATCGCTGAATTGCTGCGCCGTCAAAAAGGCGGGGCCGCAGTGGTCATGGGCGCGCTCAGCCCGCGCACCCGCAATGCACAGGTAGAGCTCTATCAGAATGGCGATGTCGATTATCTCGTCGCGACGGATGCCATCGGCATGGGGCTTAATCTCGATATCAACCATGTGGCGTTTTCCTCTCTCAGCAAATTCGACGGGCGCAGAATGCGCTATTTGCAGCCGAACGAGTTGGGGCAAATCGCCGGGCGCGCCGGGCGGGGGATGAGCAACGGCACCTTTGGGGTGACCGGCGAGGCCCCCGATCTTGATCCCGAACTGGCCGAGGCGATCATGGAGCATCGCTTTGCGCCGATCCGCAAACTCGAATGGCGCAATGCGCGTCTGCAATTCGGCACCACGGCCGCACTGATTGGCAGTCTTGAGGCGCGACCGGAGCACGAGTTGCTGGCCCGCGTCCGCGAGGCGGATGATCTCACCGCGCTCAAGACTTTGTCTGACCTTCCGGATGTGGCGCGGCGGGCCATCGGCGGGCCTGCCGTGAAACTGCTCTGGGATGTCTGCCGAATTCCCGATTTCCGGGGCATCAGCGCGGCAGAACACGCGAGCCTTCTGGAACGAATCTTTTGTGATCTGGTTGAGTATGGTCGGGTGCCCGATGACTGGCTGGCACAGCAGGTGAGCCGCATCGACCGGACCGATGGCGATATCGACACACTGTCCAAACGGTTGGCGTATATCCGCACATGGACCTATGTCGCGCAGCGAAAAGGTTGGGTGGATGACGAAAAACATTGGCGCGGCGCGACACGCGCTGTAGAAGACCGCCTGTCGGACGCGCTGCACGAACGTCTGACCCAGAGATTTGTGGACCGGCGCACATCCGTGCTCTTGCGCCGGCTCAAGCAGAAGGAAGCCATGGTGGCCGAAGTGAACGATCAAGGTGACGTGACCGTCGAAGGCGAATTCGTCGGACGGCTCGAAGGGTTCCGCTTTATGCAGGACAGGTCTGCGGCGGGCAACGAAGCGCGCACGCTGCAACAGGCGAGCACGGCGGCACTGGCCCCGCATTTTCATCTCAAGGCGGACCGGTTCTACAACGCGCCCGACACCGAGATCGACTTTACCGAGCAAGGCGGCCTCTTGTGGGGCAAGGAGGCGGTGGGCAAACTGACGCCCGGTGCAGACCCGCTCAAGCCGCAGATCGTGGCCTTTGTCGATGACGAGGCGGGGCCGGATGTGGCCGCCAAGGTGCAACGCCGCTTGCAGCATTACATCGACCGCAAGATTGCCACCCTGTTCGAGCCGCTCCTGAACATCCAGCGCGACGAGACGCTGAACGGTCTGGCGCGCGGATTCGGCTTTCGCATGGTCGAGGCGATGGGTCTCATCCCGCGCGGCGAAGTGGCGGATGAAGTCAAGGCGCTGGATCAGGACGCCCGCGGCGCGCTGCGCAAACATGGCATCCGCTTTGGTCAGTTCACGGTATTCCTGCCACTCCTGCTCAAGCCCGCGCCGACGCGCCTGCGGCTGGTGCTGTGGTCGCTAAGCCAAGGGATGGATGAATTCCCCGAGGCCCCGCCGCCGGGTCTGGTCACGGTTCCCGCGCGCAGTGACGCGCCCAAGGGCTATTTCACCATGGCTGGCTATCGCGCCGCCGGGGATCGGGCGATTCGGATTGATATGCTCGAACGTCTGGCGGACATGCTGCGCGGTGAGGATACGCGGGCTGGGTTCGAGGCCAAGCCGGACATGCTCTCGATCACCGGCATGACGCTGGAGCAATTCGCCGTCTTGATGCAGGGGCTGGGCTACAAGGCCGAGCGCGGCGAGCGCGAAAAAGTCAAACCGGTGGATCAGGCTATCGCGGATGCGCCCGCCGATGCTGCCCAAGCCGCAGAGGCTGAAACGGTAGGCGATGTGGTTGCGGATATCCCCGATGAGGGCGTCGCTCCCATCGCGGCAGAGCCCGAGATCGAGGCCGAAGTGCCCGGCGCTCTGGACGCGGTCCCCGCCGAGGAACTGGTCCCCGGCGAGACGCCGGACGTGGCCGCCCCCGAGATCGAGGTCTTCTATACGTTCACCTGGGCTCCGCGTGCGAGTCGGCCTCGTGGCGAACGTCCGGCGCAAGCAGGACGCGGGCCGCGTGGCGCACAGGGCGCGCAGGGAGCACAGGGTGCCCCGAGCGACGGTGGCGAGGCGCAAAAGCGGGAAGGCAGACCGCAGCGTCAAGGTGGCAAACCCCGCGGCAAACCCGGCAAGGGCAAACCGCGCGAGGCGCGTGAAGAACAGCCCAAGACCTATGCCGCCAAGCCCGAGAAAAAGAATGACCGGATCGACCCGGACAATCCCTTTGCCGCCGCGCTCATGGGGCTGAGGACCAAGGGCTGAGCGTTTGGACGGCCCGGGCGTAAAAATCAGGCTCGACAAATGGCTCTGGCAGGCGCGGTTCTTCAAGACGCGCACGCTGGCGGCCAAGGAAGTATCGGCCGGGCATGTGCGGGTGAATGGCGCGCGGGTGAGCAAACCCGCGCAGGCCGTCGGGCCACAGGATGTGCTCACATTTTCACAGGCCACACGGGTGCGGGTGGTGCGGATCGTCGAGATCGGCACCCGGCGTGGCCCGGCACCCGAGGCGCAGGCGCTCTATGACGACCTGAGCGACCCGGTGACGCAGGACAGCGTTCCGCCCGCGCCCAAATATGAGGGAAAAGGACGCCCGACCAAGCGTGACCGCCGCAAACTCGATCTCAATGGACCGGGACCGCTTGATTGATCCGCCCCACTGGATTAGGTGAGGCGCAATTCGGCAAGAATGAGAGACGGCCATGACCTATATCGTGAACGACGCCTGCATCGCCTGCAAATACACCGACTGTGTCGAGGTCTGCCCGGTCGATTGTTTTTACGAGGGCGAGAACATGTTGGTCATTCATCCGGATGAATGCATCGACTGTGGCGTCTGCGAGCCGGAATGCCCCGCCGACGCGATCCGCCCGGACACCGAGCCGGATATGGAAAAATGGGTCGAGTTCAACCGCAAATATGCCGAAATGTGGCCGGTGATCATCACCAAGAAAGACCCGCTGCCCGAGGCCGAAGAGCGCGACGGTGAGGCCGGCAAGCTTGATAAATATTTCTCCGAGGCTCCCGGCGAAGGCGGCTGAGACTGATTCGCGGACAGGGTGCGGCCGACTGGGCCGCGCGCGAAATCGTGAACGCCGTAAAGCGTTCATTTGAGGGCGTGAGTGCCCTCTGCCAGAACACCGCCCTTTCATTGAGCGGTTTTTTGTGATACAGTTTCATGACAAATGAAGAGATAGCCTGATATCCATTCACCCGCGTTGCTGCCCGGGGGTGGATTACTCTGCGACAGAGTTACATATTCCGTGGACCAATATGGCCCTTGGCATATGTTTTTGTGCGTCTGAGCTGGCAGCCCTGCGAGGAAGACCTGAATGTCGAAGACCAAGAAGTCCGAATTTCGCCCTGATGATTATGTTGTATACCCCGCGCATGGCGTGGGCCAGATCGTTTCGATCGAAGAGCAGGAAATCGCCGGCATCACGCTGGAACTGTTCGTGATCTCGTTCGAAAAAGACAAGATGACCCTGCGTGTGCCGACCAACAAGGCCACCGAGATCGGAATGCGTGGCCTGTCCAGCCCCGATGTCGTGTCCAAGGCCATGAGCACGCTCAAAGGCAAAGCCAAGGTCAAGCGCGCGATGTGGTCGCGTCGGGCGCAGGAATACGAGCAAAAGATCAATTCCGGCGATCTGATCGCTATCGCCGAAGTGGTGCGCGACCTGCACCGCTCTGACGACCAGCGCGAGCAAAGCTATTCCGAGCGGCAGCTCTATGAAGCCGCGCTCGAGCGTTTGACCCGCGAAGTCGCCGCCGTTTCCGGCGGAGATGAAGTGCTGGCTGCGCGTCAGGTGGATGAGGTGCTGGTGTCGCGCGCCGCGTGAGTCCGATCACCTCAGATAGTCAAAGGCCGTACCGCAAGGTGCGGCCTTTCTCGTGCCTCACGCCAAGAGGCTGATCAACACCGCGATCTCCGCCAGTTGCTGCGTTGCGCCAAGGATGTCGCCCGTCTGTCCGCCGATCTTGGCGCGCGCGATCAAAGCGATGGCCAACGTCGTGAAACCTGCGCATACCAGTGCTGTAAGACCCGCGCCCCCAAGCAGCGCAAATGTCCCTGCCGCCGCCAGCCCAATCCCCAGGGTCACAGTTGCAACCCTCGGGCGCCCCTGTGCCTGTGACAGCCCCGTGTCGCGGGCATGCGGCAGGGCACACATCACCACCGGCATCATAGCGCGCGACAGCATGGCTGCGGCCAGCACGGCCGCTGTCGCAATCGCCGGGCTGGCGTCAAAAAGCAGCCAGAGCGCCACACCGCGAGCCCCAAGGGACAGGATCAGCGCAATCACCCCATAACTGCCGATATGACTGTCTTTCATGATCGCCAACCGCCGCTCGCGCGTCCAACCGCCCCAGAGACCATCGGCAGTATCGGCAAGCCCATCCTCGTGCAGGGCACCGCTCAGCAGAATCGGAGTGGCGACGACCAAGAGCGCCACCAACGGTGTCGGCCATCCCAGCCAGAGCGCGACCAGCCCGCCCAAGGCCGCTAGTCCGCCCAGCACCACGCCCGCCAGCGGATAGGCCCAAGCCGCCCGCGCGCCCCGCTCATAGTGCCACACCGGCACAGGCAAGCGGCTGAGCAGGCTCAGCGCCAGCGGCACATCTCTGAACCGGATCAAGGCTGTGTCGTTTTCTGCCATGGGCGTGCCCTTTTCGTCTGGGGCGGGGGCTCTGCCTGCGATACAGAAAGGACAGATCACAATCAATGAGGCTTTGCATGGCGGGTGCCTTCTCTTCACTGTCCGATTTTGCGGCACTCCTTGGCGAAATGCCCGGCCCGGACCCTGCCGCCATGATTGATGCGCAGGCGCGTGATGCGCAATTGACCAAGCCCCCCGGTGCTCTTGGGCGGTTAGAGGGGCTTGCGGTGTGGTATTGTGGCTGGCGCGGCGAGGCACGGGCCCGCGTGACCGCACCTCAGGTGATTGTCTTTGCCGGCAATCACGGTGTCGTGGCGCAGGGCGTTTCGGCCTTTCCCGCCGAAGTGACCGCGCAGATGGTCGCGAATTTCCGCGCGGGCGGTGCAGCCGTAAACCAATTGGCGGCGCAGGTCGGCGCGCGGATGGACGTGCACGCGCTTGATCTCGACCGGCCCACGGGCGACATCAGCCTTGGCCCGGCCATGTCCGAAGACGAGATGTTGATCGCGCTCAGCACGGGCTGGGATGCGGTTGATCCGGCCAGTGATCTCTTGGTCGTGGGGGAAATGGGGATCGGAAATACCACAAGCGCTGCGGCAATTGCCTTGGCGCTCCATGGCGGAGAGGCCGCCGCTTGGACCGGGCGCGGCACGGGCCTCGCAGACGCGGCACTTGCCCATAAGGCGCAGATTGTCGCGCAGGCGGTTGCCATCAACGCGGCCAGCGGGGCAGGGGGGCTGGAAGTCTTGCGCCGCTTGGGCGGGCGCGAGTTGGTGGCGATGGCCGGGGCCATGGCGCGGGCGCGGAACCTGCGCATTCCGGTGATTCTCGACGGATTCATCTGCACTGCCGCTGCGGCCTGCCTTGAGGCAGAATGCGCCGGCGCGCTCGGTCACACTGTGGCGGGGCATGTGAGCGCCGAACCCGGACATGCGCGGCTCTTGCAGATATTGGACAAGGTGCCGCTTCTCTCCCTCGATCTGCGTCTGGGCGAGGGATCAGGCGGCGTGCTGGCGGTGAGCGTTGTTCAGGCGGCCTTGGCCTGCCATTCTGGAATGGCCACCTTTGCAGAGGCGGGCGTGACGGGCGCGTGACGCTGCCTGTTCTGGCGTCATCGCCTTGACCCGCCTGTTGCCCCGGAATACTGATTAAAATCGTCAGATTACCCCGGAGCGTCAGGCCCATGAGCGAAAAACTTTTGCACCGCCTTGCATGGGTCGTGGTCGTGCTCTGCGTGGCCCCTATCCTCGCGGCGGCGCTCGCGGCGTTGACGGGCGATTTGCAAACCTGGCGCGAGGTGCTGTCCACCGTCCTGCCCCGCTATACAGCCACGACCCTGACACTGGTCGTGATTGTCGGGCTGAGCACGGCGGTGATCGGGTCGGTCACGGCTTGGCTCGTGACCGTCTATCGCTTTCCCGGTGCCCGGCTGCTGGAGGTTGCACTGGCCCTGCCGCTGGCCTTTCCGGCCTATGTGATGGCCTATGCCTATACCCATATGCTGGATCACCCCGGCCCGGTGCAAACGGCGCTGCGTGCCGTGACCGGATGGGGGCCGCGTGACTATTGGTTTCCCGAGGTCCGCAGCTTGGGCGGTGCGGCAGTGATGCTGACCATCGTTCTTTACCCTTACGTCTACCTGCTGGCGCGCGCCTCGTTCCGGCAGCAATCGGGCAATGCGTTTCTGGTGGCGCGCACGCTGGGACGCTCGCCGATGCAGGCGTTCTGGCGCGTGGCCCTGCCGATGGCGCGTCCGGCGATTGCGGGCGGTGCGCTTCTTGCCATCATGGAGACGATCGCGGATTTCGGCACCGTGGCGTTCTTCAACGTTCAGACCTTTGCCACAGGCATCTATCAGGCGTGGTTCAGCCTTGGCGACCGGGCGGCGGCCGCGCAGCTGGCGCTCTGCCTGCTGGCCTTTGCGCTGTTGCTGGCCGGGCTGGAACGCAACAGCCGGGGGCGGTCGCGCACCGCCGGACGCGGCGCGCGGTTCGAGACGATGGAGCAGCCTGTTCTAAAGGGAGCGGCGGGCTGGGGGGCATTCTTGCTCTGTTTCCTGCCGGTGCTCCTGGGGTTTGTGCTGCCGGTGATCATGCTCGGGGTGATGGCGATCGGCTCGGGGCAGAATATTCTCTCAGCGCGGTATCTTGGGTTCATGTCCAACTCGATCCTCCTGGCGAGTGTGGCCGCCGTGCTGACCGTCGCGGGGGCCATCCTTGTGGGATTTCGTGCGCGCACCCGTCCAGGGCGCAGCTCTCGCTGGCTAGTGTTGGGGGCCGGGCTTGGCTATGCGGTGCCGGGCGGGGTGATTGCGGTGGGGCTGATGGTGCCAATGGCGGGGCTGGACAATGCCATCGACGCCGTCATGCAAGAGACATTCGGCATCCGCAGCGGGCTTTTGATCACGGGATCAATCTGGTTGATGATCCTCGCCTATATTGTGCGGTTCATGGCGGCCGCGCTCAATGCCTATGACAGTGGCATGGCGACGGTGCCGGGGCATCTGGATGCGATCGGCCGCTCCTTGGGACAGCCCGGACCCAAGCTGCTGACCCGTGTGCATTTGCCGGTGGCGCGCACCTCGGTGGTGACCGCGCTCTTGATCGTTTTCGTCGATGTGATGAAGGAACTCCCGGCCACGCTGATCCTGCATCCCTTTGACGTTCAGACGCTGGCGGTGCAGGCGCATCGCCTCGCCGCCGATGAGCGGCTCTCAGAGGCGGCGGTGCCCTCGCTGGTGCTGGTGGGCTTTGGCCTGATCCCGGTGCTGATCCTCTGTCGCACGCTGGGACGTGAAAGCATGGGACGGCGTGCGGCGAAACTGGGCACGGCGATTTCGGCGGGGTGATGGGAGGGGCAGTCGCCCCTAACGCCACCGCGCGGCTCACCACACCGCACCGCGTTACTCCCCCGGACGCCGCAGGCTGAATATCTCGCGGATCACCGAATAATCCTGATACCCAAGCCGAGTCAGAGGCGTGTAGCGGGTGATGTCAAAGCGGCCATCCACCATGCAATCATCGCGCATGTGAATGCCTGTCACTTCGCCGAACACCACGAAATTCGCCTCACCCGGCAATTGCACGATCTCGGTCAACTTGCATTCCAGACTCGCCGGAGAGGCCGCCACCCGCGCGCAGGAAATCGTGCTGCACTCGGCTTTCTCCAGCCCGGCATCGACAAATTCATCCACGTCACGCTCCCATGCCCCAGAGGTGCGATTCATCGCGTCGCGCAAGGCCTCGCTTACGATATTCACGCAAAACACGCCGGTCTCACGGATATTGGCCACACTGTCCTTGGTATCGCCGCGATCCGCCTTGGCCGCAGTCGAGGCGAACATCACCTGCGGCGGCACATAAGCCACGGCATTGAAAAAGGAATAGGGGGCGAGGTTATCCTGCCCATCGGCACCCCGGCTCGAGATCCAGCCAATCGGGCGCGGCGTCACAATGGCGTTGAACGGGTTGTGCGGCAGGCCGTGGCCATCCTCGGGTTTGTAAAACATCCACCTCTCCTTGGTCATCGGGTTTGTGCCTGTCGTAGCGTCGTGCTACGCGCATGACCAGTTGATTTTCGCAAGGACAGAGCCCGGCATGTTCACCCTCGAGACGGAGAAAGCCGTTGATTATTGGGAGGTTGAGGCCCTCTATGACCTGTGCTTTGCACCGGGGCGCGAGGCGCTGTCGTCCTATCGCCTGCGCGACAACGTGCCAGCCGTCGCCGATTTGTGCCTTGTGGTGCGCGATGGTGAGGGGATTTTGGCCGGGGCGATCCGCTACTGGCCTGTGCGGATCGGGGTGGCACGCGCGCTCTTGCTGGGGCCAGTGGCCGTGCATCCCACCCATCAGGGCGAGGGGTTGGGCGCGCTTCTGATCCGCGACAGCTTGGAGCGGGCAGAGGCGCTGGGCTGGGATCGGGTCATTCTGGTGGGCGATGCGCCCTATTACAGCCGCTTTGGATTTGCCAAGCTGGCCTCGGTGGAAATGCCGCCCCCCACCAACCCAGAGCGCGTTCTGGGGCTGGAACTGCGCCCGGGTGCATGGGCGACTGTGGCGGGCAAAGTGGCGCGCGATGCTTGAATTCTAACGCCGCCGTGGCCAGTTCAACGGGGTAAAACCCTTGCGGAGCACGCAGATGGAGCTATTGGGCCGACCAATCGGCGAGACCGAGATCGAAACGCGCATGAACGCGTTGGTGCAGCGCAATGCTCAGGCGGGCAATGGGGTCATTGACCTGCTCAACCTCGTGGGCGGACAGGCCGAGGGGCTGCTGGACCGCCTGCCACCGGCGCTGCGGATGCGACTCAACGAGACCACCGAAGAGGCGCTCCGCCGTGCTGCCGAAATAGCGCATCGCTCGCGCAGCGTTGTCGGCGAACAGCCCGGATGGCGAACACGCGCGCTGACCGCCTCGATGGGGGCTGTGGGTGGCATGGGCGGCCTGCCATCGGCCTTGGCAGAGTTGCCAATGACGGTGACGGTGCTGCTCCGGGCGATTCAGGATGTGGCGGTAGAGCACGGGTTTGATCCATCTGAGCCCAGTATTCGGTTCGATTCCATCGAGGTGTTCGGCGCGGCCGGTCCGCTTGAACGCGATGATGGGGCCAATGCGGGCTTTATCGGGACGCGGATGACGGTCACTGGCCCTGCGCTCAAGGCGCTGATCGCGCGGGTGGCCCCGCGTCTGGCGGCTGTGCTTGGGCAAAAACTGGCGGCGCAAACGGTTCCGATCCTCGGCGCTGCGGCGGGGGCTGCCACCAACTATGCCTATACCCGCTACTATCAGGATATGGCGCAGGTGCATTTCGGGCTACGGCGGCTGGCGATTGATGCCGGGCGCGAGAGACAAGATGTGGTTGCGGAATTTCGCGCGAAAGCCGCCAAGACGCGGCTGCGAAAAGGGTAAAAGATACCGGGTCCAGATTGATGGATGTCGTGGGCATAAGTTTATCAAAATCAATTGGCTAGGCGTTGTGAAATTTACCCAGAACGGCCCGGACACCCGTGGGTTGAAGTGCCGAAGACCACGACCCTCGCGCGGCGTGCGCCTCTTGGCGAGATAGGAGCAAACAGCACCCGAACCGGGACTGCGACCGGGAAAAATGACCACTGCACTGCCAAGGGCTGCGAATTTTCTTGATATTCTGTGCCGAGATCATACCGTCGAGACAATCAATTTTAGTCAGGTGTTAAGCATGGCAGCAGAATCAGATCATGGACACGCTCTGCCGGCATGGTTCGCATCTCCCGGTGATGGGGATGTTCTTGCGTGGCTGTCTTTGGCTTTGATCATCGGGGGGCTTTACGCGCTCGTGACGCTCTATGCGGCTTTTGATCGTTGGGCAGAGCATCAGTCACACGGAACGCCTTTGGCCAAAACCATTCCCACAATGCTGACGGTTGCCTTGCTGTACGAGATATTTCCTCTTGGACATTTCAACATCCTGCTCCCGATCAGTGCGATCCTGATTGCCTTGATGGCGGATTGGGCGCGCTTCAATCTGAGAGGGGCGCCTGCGGCTGAGAGTGATCCGCGACCGGATGTCGAAAACCAGACAAGCGAGGCAGACCGTGTTTGAGCTCCTACTGACCTCGTTTCCGGTCATCATCCGCTATTTCCAGTTAAAGCGCCGAGGGGAGGCTCTGACCGTCTGGAACATGCGCACGGCGGTTCTGATCTGGGCGGTGCTGGCGTTCCTGCTGTTTCTCGTCATCTTTTACTTTCACCCCAAATCCTATTCGGGCATCGTCCCCTTTCGCACCATTTCCGTGGTTGCGCAGGCCAGTGGGCCGGTCACCGAACTTCCAGTCCGCAATGGTCAACGGGTCGAACCCGGTGATCTCCTGTTCCGTGTTGACAGCCGGTCCCAACAGGCGGCTCTGGCGCAGGCAGAGGCCGAGTTTGCCAAGATCAGCGCGGCAGAAACCAAGGCTGGTGAGACCCTGAAGGTGGCGCAGTTCAGTGTGGTCGAGGCGACGGCATCGCTGGAAAAGCTGAGGGTCGATCTGGAGAATGCGCAGACATTGGTGTCCAGAAATGTCGGGACACGAGATGCGGTTCGCGAGCTTGAGGCCTCGGTCGCAATGGCGCAGGCGGCATTGGAGTCCGCAGAGGCACAAGTGGGCCTCGCCCAAACGGATATTTCCGAAAGCCTGCCGGCGCAACGTCGGGCGGCTGAGGCTGTTCTGGAGAGTGCAAAGGTCGCGGTCGATCAGACCGAGGTGCGCAGCTATTCTGGGGGCGTGGTAACACAGCTTGCGATGAGCGTGGGCAGTCCGGCCTCGACCCTGATCCTCAGCCCGGCCATGGTGATCATTCCGGACCGGCCCGAGGGATGGCCGGTGCGGACGATCGCGGGGTTTTCTCAGGTCGCTCGCGGGACCATTTATGACGGAATGCCCGCTGAAATTGCCTGTGACAGCAACGTCAGCCTGTCGTTCCGCAACGCGGTCCTGCCTGCGCGGGTGGTTGCAGTCCAGCCTGCGATTTCCACGGGGCAGATCGTGCCGGGTGGGCGCTTGTTGGACCCTGCCGATATGCTGCGACGCGGCTCGATTCTGGTTTATCTCGAGCTTGAGTATCCCGAGCACGAAAAGATCATGCTGGATGGCAGCGGGTGCTTGATTCAGACCTATACCAGCAATCTTCCGGGATTTTTGGGGCATGTGATCGCGGCGACGGGCGTGATCAAGGCGGTCGGGTTGCGCATCAAGGTCTGGGGATCGCTGGTGTCGGGCGTGGGTCTTGCCGGGGGTGGTGGGCACTAAGTCCCCTTCGCGTTACATCTGCTCGCGTAGATAATCCATCACAGCCGGGCGCACGCTTTGCGCGCCGCGCGCGCGCTCGATGTGAATCACATCACGCAATCCCCCAAGGTCGATCCGCCGCAACAGGCTTTTGACCGGACCGATAGAGGCGGGGCGCATCGAGAGCGTGCGAAATCCGATCGCGGCAAGACACGCAGCCTCAACGGGGCGGCCCGCATCCTCGCCACAGAAACTGAGCGGCGTGCCAAGGGTAGCGCAGCGATAGACTATGCCTTCGAGGAAATTCAGAAAGCTGATGTTGAGCGTGTCGTACCGGCGGCGCACGCGCTCGTTCTCGCGGTCGGCGGCAAAGAAGAACTGCTTGAGATCGTTCCCCCCGACCGACAAAAAGTCCACCTCGGAATAAAACGCATCCGGCGCAAAGGCGAGCGATGGGGTCTCCAGCATCGCCCCCACCTCGATCAGTTCGGGAATCGGATGGCCCAGAATGCGCTCGCGCTCCAGTGCCTTTTCCATCTCGGCGCGGGCGGCGGTGAATTCGTCGCGCTGTGCGACAAAGGGGAACATGATGGTCAGCGGGCGGCCCTTGGCCGCACGGATGAGCGCCTGAAGCTGCATCCGCATCACCCCCGGCTTGTCCAGCCCAACCCGGATCGCGCGCCAGCCCATCGCCGGGTTGGGCTCGTCGTTGGGCTTCATATAGGGCAGCACCTTGTCCGAGCCGATATCAAGCGTGCGGAACACCACGCGCTGTTGGCCTGCGGCATCCATCACCCGCGCATAGAGCTCTGACAATTCCGCCCGTTTGGGCATGTGGTTGCGAATGAGAAACTGCAACTCGGTGCGAAACAGCCCCACCCCCTCGGCCCCGGATCCGGCAAGGCTCGGCAGATCCGCCATAAGCCCCGCATTCATCTTGAGTTTGATATGCTGGCCACAGAGCGTCTCGGCGGGCTTGTCCCGGATCGAGGCATAGCGTTGCTGCGCCTCGGCCTGCATCGCCATCTTGTCGCGAAAGGCCGACACCACGGTATCGTCTGGGCGCAGATGCACAATGCCCTGATCGCCATCGACAAGGATCAGATCGCCGTTCAACGCCTCGGTGGTGATGCGATTGGCATGGATCACCAGCGGAATCGCCAGGGCTCGCGCGACAATGGCGGCATGCGACCCGACCGATCCCTCTTCCAGAACGATCCCCTTGAGGCTGCGACCATAGTCCAGCAATTCCGCCGGGCCGATGCTGCGGGCGATGAGGATCGGATCGGGCGGCATATCCGCGCCAGTCTCGTGGCCCTGACCGGTGAGGATACGCAACAGGCGGTTCGACAGGTCATCCAGATCATGCAGCCGCTCGCGCAGGTAGGCATCCGTGACCTGTGTCATGCGGGCGCGGGCGGCGGATTGTTCCTTTTCCACGGCGGCCTCAGCCGAGAGGCCGCTGTCGATATTGGCCTCCATCCGGCGCATCCAGCCCTTGGAATTGGCGAACATGCGATAGGCCTCGAGCACCTCCATCTGGTCCTTGTCGCCGCCCTTGGCAGACGTCAGCATACGATCAACGCCCACGCGCAACGTCTCGACCGCCTCGTTGAGGCGCGCCAACTCGCGCACCGGATCATCGGCAATGGGGTTGGTCACAACCACGCGCGGTTCGTGCAGCCAGACACGGCCCTGCGCGGTGCCCTCTTGCGCGCTGGTGCCACGAAAGAGCACGGCCTGCTGATGGCGGGCCGACATGGCCGCCCCTTCACCCACGAAGGCGCCAAGCTCGGCCATTTCGGCCAACACCATGGCGACCACCTCGACCGCATAGATTTCCTCATCCGAGAACAGTCGCGCCTGTTTCGATTGCACGACGAGAACGCCCAGTTTTTCACCAAGCCGCTGGATCGGGACGCCGAGAAAGGATGAATAAGCCTCTTCCCCGGTTTCCGGCATATAGCGAAAGCCGCGCTCTGCGGGGGCATTGTCAGTGTTGATCACCTCGCCGGTGCGCGCCACACGGCCCACCAGACCTTCACCCATGCGCATCCGGGTCTGGTGCACGGCCTCGGGTTTAAGACCCTCTGTGGCACAAAGTTCCAGCGTGTCCTCATCGCGAAACAGGTAGATCGAACAGACCTCGATCCGCATTTCCTCGGCGATCAGGCGTGTAATCTGGTCAAGACGGGTCTGGCCGCCTGCATCCTCGGCCATGATGGCGCGCAAGCGGCCCAACATCTGGCGGCTGTCGGTCTTGAAATGGTCGCTCATGCGCGGCGGTCCCCCGGGGCGGATTCAGGGATTGGCCAGACCCGGGACCGGTGATGTGGGGGCCGGGTCAGGCCGCTTTGTCTAACTCGAAGGCATCATGCAGCGCCTGAACCGCGAGTTCCATGTATTTTCGGTCGATCAGCACGGAAATCTTGATCTCGGAGGTTGCAATGACTTTGATGTTCACACCTTCATCGCTCAGCGTCTTGAACATCTTGGCGGCAACGCCCGATTGGCTGCGCATGCCAATGCCCACAGCCGAGACCTTGGCCACATTCGTATCAGCGATCAGGTCGTGATAATTGATCTCGCCGCGCTCTTTGGCATCGCGCAGCGCCTTTTCGGCGCGGATCACCTGATCGACCGGGCAGGAAAAGGTCATGTCGGTGCGCCCCTCCTCTGCAATGTTCTGGATGATCATGTCGACATTGACACCCGCCTCTGACAGCGGGCCAAAGATGGCGGCGGCGATGCCGGGGCGGTCAGCCACCGAAATGAGGGTCATTTTCGCCTCGTCGCGGGAATAGGCAATACCGCTGACAACCTTTGATTCCATGATTTCCTCCTCGGCGCATACAAGCGTGCCGGCCGCGTCCGATGGTTCCTCGAAACTGCTGAGCACCCGCAGTTTCACATTATAGCGCATCGCCAGTTCCACGGAACGGGTTTGCAGCACCTTGGCCCCGAGCGAGGCCAGTTCCAGCATTTCCTCAAACGCGATCTTGTCCAGCTTGCGCGCCTTTGAGGTGATGCGCGGGTCGGTGGTATAGACCCCGTCCACATCTGTGTAGATATCGCAGCGCTCCGCGTCAAAGGCGGCGGCAAAGGCCACGGCGGTGGTGTCAGAGCCGCCACGCCCCAATGTTGTGATCCGGCCCTCAGGAGAGATCCCTTGAAACCCCGCCACCACGGCCACGCGCATGCCTTGGGCGAAGCGGCCATTGATGTTGTCGGTCGGGATTTCTTCGATCCGGGCGGCGCTATGGGCGGAATTGGTCTTGAGCGGCACTTGCCAGCCTTGCCAGCTGCGCGCGGGGATTTCCATTTCCTGAAGCGTCAGAGCCATCAGACCAGCGGTGACATTCTCACCCGAACTGACCACGGCATCATATTCGCGCGCGTCATACAGCGGCGAAATCTCTCCGACCCAACCCACCATTTCATTGGTCTTGCCGGACATGGCCGAGACGATGACGATGACGTCATAGCCCTTGGCCACCTCAAGGCCCACGCGCTTGGCGGCGCGGCGGATGCGGTCGATATTGGCGACCGAAGTGCCGCCGAATTTCATCACGAGAACGGGCATGGATGCAGTCCTGAGCCGATTTATCGCGCGGGGTGTACGCGCGGGCAAGGCGCGGCGCAAGGGGGGAGGTGTCGTAGGGGGTTTGGGTGCCGCCGCCACCCTCTGCGTTCAATAGGGATGGTCGCGCCCGTCCCATGTCTGAAAGCAGCCCGTCGAGGCGATATCCAGCGCGGCAAAACGCTCCGCCAGGCCCGTTGCGGCCTCGTCCACGGAAATCTCCGCAGTGTCACCGCCCATGTCGGTGCGCACCCAGCCGGGGTGATAGATGCCCACCGAAATCCCGTCCCCGCGCAAGTCACTGGCCAGATTGCGCCCGAGATTCAGAGCCGCCGCTTTCGAGGCGCGGTAAATGTAACTGCCGCCGGGCGCGCGGGTGTGGCTTGCCATCTGGCTTGAGATGATCGCGATCTTTGCCGATTGGCCCGCGCGCAGATGCGGCAATAGCGCCTGAACGGTCAAAAATATGCCGGTGACATTTGTGGCAAAGGTCTCGGTCCACATCCCGACCGGATAGCCAGTCTCCAACGATTGACCTTTGTCGGCATAAACGCCTGCATTGCAGATCAATAGGTCAATCGGCTGACCGGCGAGGCACTCGCCAAGGGCCGCGCAAGAGGCAGGGTCCGTCACGTCGAGGGCGATTTCCCCTTCAGCGGGCCTGCGCGCGGTGGCGATGACGCTGTGCCCTTGGTTGCGGTACTGATCGGCGAGCGCGCGGCCGATACCGCGATTGGCCCCTGTGATGAGGATATGCATGTCAGACCTTTCAGATCAGTTGGATTTGCGACGCGGAATAAATGGCAGCGGGGCCACGGGCACCCCGTCCTCGATCAGCTTGCGCGTCTCTTCGGGCTTGGCTTCGCCGTAGATGCTCCGCTCCGGCGTCAGCCCGTCGTGCATGTCACGCGCCTCGCGGGCAAAGTTGAGCCCGACATATTCCGATTGTGTCTCGATTCGATGCTTGAGCAGGGCAAGCGCCTGTTCGGCAGGGCTGGGAGAATTCGGCGCTGCCTCAGGTGTGTTGTGCAGGCTGGGCGCCATCAACGCCTTCTGCACGTCGGACATGCCGCAGATTGCACAATTGACCATGCCAGCGCCCTGCAGTTTCTCAAAAGCGGCAGCGGATTGAAACCAACTGTCGAACTGATGATCTGCGGCGCATTTGAGGGTGAACTTAATCATAACCTGATCCATTGCAGTGCCGTCGATAGTTACGCCGCTGCGCGGAAAATTCAAGCTATGCTTTTGATCTTACAGCCCAAGCCGTTGCGGATTGAAACTTCTTATGATCTCTGCCAGTTCGGGTTCCCTTACCCGCGCCGCGGCCTTTTTCGGGCGAAACCACTTCACGCGGCGCTGTCCGGCTTCGGGAAAATGCGCGGTCTGCGATTTCACACGAACCGGATAGACAAGGGCCACACAGGGCAGGCCGCGATCAGGTCCGATGGTCTTGGCATAGGAATAAAGGCCGAGGCAGGTGTCGTAGGCGCGCCCTTGCACGCCCGCTTCTTCCCATGCTTCGCGCAGGGCCATGGCGGCCGGGGTGCGGCCCGATGCAGGCCAGCCCTTGGGCAAGATCCAGCGACCAGAGCCACGGCTGGTGATCAGCAGGATTTCGGGCTTGTTCCCGACCATGCGAAAACAGAGCGCCGCGAACTGCGTGCGAATCTCCGATTTGGGGACTGCCGACAAGAGGAGCGGCATCTGCTTGAGTTTCAAAAGCGTCACCGGCCTGACCGCTCCCCATGTCGCCATACATCCCTGTGATCCATATAGCGCGGGGCTCGGGCCTCGGACCAGCAGATTTTCACCTATCATTTCTGATCAAAAGAATCGGAATTGACATACCTTATTAATTAAGTCAGAAATTACGAGCCAAGCCAGCCCGTCGTGGTGCGAGCCCGGCGTAACCTGCAACAGAGGACTGCAAGGCATGGCACATGTAAATTTTTTCTCGGCGGGGGCTCTTGCATGATCCGCGCACAAACCAAATCAGACCCCGATCTGGTGGCCGAGGCCACCTGCCACGACGCCCGCGCGCTGACGAATGGGGCCAACACGGCCTTGATCGTGCTCGACGGGCAGATTTACACGCTGCGCATCACCCGCGCAGGCAAGCTGATTCTCACCAAATGAAACATGCGCGCGACCTGACCGGCGAGATGCCGGTGGCCCAAATCTCTGAGATGCATCACCTGAACAGGCTGGTGGTGGCCTCGCTGCGGGCGTGGAACGCGGGCGGCGCACTGCGCGCGCATGCCCTGCTGTGCGAACGGATGGCAGAACCGATGGCGCTCGCGGCGTTTGAGGCGCTGCATGATCTGACCGAGGCGCTGGGGGCAACTCTGCGCCGCCCGTTGCGCTGTCACACGCCGCAGTGCGGCTGTGTCGGTATGGATGAGGCCGCCTTTGCCCGGTTTGTCGAAGAGGCGGCGCTGGGCGACCGCGAAGATGCCCTGATGATGGCAAGCGTGCTTGTCACTGCGCGTGGCATTCTGCCGCTGACCGAGGCGGCGGCGCGCTTTGGATTGTGTTTGCACAGGGCAGACCTCTGTGCGAAATCCGCGCGGATTCCGGAACCAACAAGCGCGACCCGGCATTAAGACAGGGGAACTGGCCATGATGATCTGTCACTGTATGTCCATCACCGATACCGATATTCACCGGGCCATCGACTGGATGCGCGCGGCCGATCCGGACACGCTGATCACCCCCGGCAAAGTATACCGCACCTTGGGCAAGCGGGCTGATTGTGGCGGATGTCTGCCACTCTTTATTGACACCATGCGTCAAGCGGATAGCCTGAGCATACCTATGCACCTGCGCGGACTTCGCCGCGCGACCACACAGGGAGACGCATATGAAAGGCGACGCCAAGGTCATCGACTATCTCAATCAGGCACTCAGGAGTGAGTTGACAGCGGTCAGCCAATACTGGCTGCACTACCGCTTGCAGGAGGATTGGGGATATGGCCGCATTGCCGCCAAATCCCGCGAGGAAAGCATCGAAGAGATGCAACACGCCGACAAGCTGATTGCGCGGATCATCTTTCTGGGCGGGCATCCAAACCTGCAAAAGCTGGACTCGCTCAGGATCGGAGAGAATTTGCGCGAGACGCTCGAGGCCGACCTGGCCGCCGAACACGACGCGCGCACGCTCTATATCGAGGCGCGCGGCCGTTGCGAAAGCGTGGCGGATTACGTGTCAAAGAACCTCTTTGAAGAATTGATCGCGGATGAGGAGGGGCATATTGATTACCTCGAAACGCAGATCGACCTCTTCGATAAATTGGGCGCCGAGCGGTATGGCCTGCTCAACGCCACCCCGGCCGATTCGGCAGAATAACGCGCGCGTGGACTGAGGGGGGGTGCCTGACCGCGTCGGTTGCTTGCCCCTCAACGCATCCAGAATCCGTTCCGCTTGATCGTGTTGCGGATCACCTGCTCGCGGCGTGGCAGGTCGTCTTGGTCAAAGAGCGCCCGCACCTTCAATCCCCTCCCCTGATAGATCATCCGCTTGGCGGGATCGTAAGCCTTGAGCACGCGCTTGATCTTGTTGGGGGCGGTCACGTCTTGCAGGACGTTGACCACATGATCGGCCTCGCGCGCATAGAGCAGCGGCAAGAGCCGGTAATGACAACTGACCGCACCATCCAAAAGGCCGGGCGGCAGCGTGTCGCGCCCACCCCCAAGCGAATGGATCACTAGGGGCAGCGCCACCTGATCGAGCCAGGGATCGAGCGATTGGCAGATCAACTCGCGCGGCGCGTCATCGCGGATGCCGAGCGCGTAATCGAGAAACCGTTGACCAAAGACATGCGGGCATTGGTAGAAAAAGAAGCCGGCGTTGAAATAAAGATAGCGTTGCCAGTAGCCCTCGGGCTGGCCATGATCGAGCGAGGTTTCGAACTCAATGCCAAACTTGTCGTAGAGAGATTTCCAAATCTGGGTATGGGTTGGCCCATAGAGCTCGATCTGCGGCCATGTGCCTTCACGGCGCAGCGACGCGGTGGGGCGACTGAAATCGAACGGCACCGACGCAAGATCACCACAGATCAACGTATCAGTGTCGAAAAACACAAAGGGCTCCCCCTTGGGCAAGGCGAACAGCGCCTCGATCTTGTTTCCATAGGGATAGGCCGCGCCGAAATGACGGCTCTCAAAAGCCAGGAATTCCGCGCCGAGATCGGTCAAGAGCGCTCGACTGTCCTCGTCCTTGATGCGCGGGTCATCCCGCCACAGCGGCCCCGGCTGCGGCTCCGCCACAAAAAGACGCCCCGGAAACTCGGGCGAGGTGGCCCGCAGCGACGCGGCAAAGAGAATGGCCTCGTATTGCAAACGACCGGCCTGACCGACGATCAGGATATTGTAGCTCTGAGGCGCCTCTGTCTTGGGAACCTGTGTCTTGGGGGTCATTCTTGTCGTGATCCTGCCTGACTGCCGCCGCCACTATGGGGTTTTCCACCGTCCAGATAAAGCGGTTATCGCAGGGCGGCGCGCCGCATGGATCAAAAGCGCAGGGTCAAACCGGCAAGCGGGCCAGAGAATGTCGCGTCGAATTTTCGGCCATTCTTGCTGTAATCCACATAAAGATGCCGGTAACCCGCCGAGAGCCAGAGCCGGTCATTGGCCTGCCAGTTGAGCGTGCCCACCAGTTGGGACGTCATGTCAGATCCCGCACCAAAACCGCCGACATCGGCATAGCCGATAAAGGACCAGCGGTCCGAGAGGCGGATATTGGTGCGTGCGGCCAGGATCGGATCAGTAAAGCTCACGTCGATCCCGGCGGCAAGGCCCGGCACCGGCGTCGTCGCGCGCCCCTCGACCTCCCAGTGGCGCAAACCGACCATGAAATCGACCGCCGCATCGGGCGTCGTCAGTGCCCGGTAGCCTGCGGTGAGTGTCAGTGAGGTTTGCTCAATCCGGCCCTGCGCGGGCAGGCCGGGGGCAGGGGCTGGCAGTGGCACGATCCCGCTCCGCGAACTGGCCGAATGCGAAATGTCCCCCATCACCACGAACTGCTGATAGCGGGCATACCCCGTGAGAAACAACGCCGCGTCGAGATCTTCGAGAACATCCGACAGCCCCTCGTCAAACCGCAATGACGGGCCGCCCGCAAGTGGCATGATCGTGCCACCAACACCCGTCCCCCAGGCGTAGGGCGTGATCTGGGCGCTCCAGTCCTGCGCACGCGCCGGCGCAGCAAGGCTCAGGATCGCGAGCAGGGCCAAAACCCGCGCCCACATCAGAGCCGGTCTTTCACGATGGACCCGCCTTTGACGATCATCGCAAGACTTTGCTCGGGCGTATCCAGCCAGTCGAGCCCAGCTTCCGGCTCACCCTCGACAACCAGAAGATCGGCCATGGCCCCCACGTCGATCACGCCCAACCGCCCCTCATAACCCGCACGGTCCCCCGACAGGGCCAGCAATTCGCCCGCCGCCCCCGTCGCCATGCGCAAGGCCTCAAGCGGGGGCATGAACCGGCTCAGCTTGGCCAGTTGCCGCCCCTGACTGCTGGCCCCTGCGGGGTTCATCAGAACGTCGGTGCCAAAGGCCATGTTGACCCCTTCGGCGCGGCCCAGCTCAAATGCCCGCTCTGTGCCTGCGGACACCTCTTCCTGCTTGGCGCGTTGCACGGGATCAGTGCGGGGATTGGCATCCTCATCCATCAAGAACGGCTGGATTGACCACCACGCGCCTGCATCGCGCATCATCCGCACGGTTTCGAGATCCGCCAATTGCCCGTGTTCAATGGATTTCACCCCGGCGCGCAGGGCGCGCTGGATGCCCTTGGGCGTATAGACATGGGCGCAAACATAGGTGCCCCAATCCGACGCGGCCTCGACGGCAGCGCGCATTTCATCCTCGGTATATTGCAGGCTCTCAAGCGGATCATAGAGCGAGGTGACACCACCCCCGGCCATGATCTTGATCTGGCTCGCGCCCTTCATCAGTTGCTCGCGGGTGCGGCGCAAGATCTCAGTGCGCCCGTCGGCGATCGCAACCACGCCAACCTTCTCGGTATAGCTCAGGTCGCCGTCGGCGCGGGGCAATTCCGAAATCATGCGAAAATCGCCATGTCCCGAGGTCTGCGACAGCATCGCGCCAGAGGCAAGGATGCGCGGACCGCTAAGCGCGCCTCGGTCAATCGCCAGTTTCAGGCCAAAGGCCGGTCCGCCGGTGTCGCGCACCGAGGTAAATCCGCGCATAAGCGTCGCGTCCGCCTCGCGCCCTGCCATCAGGTGCACGAAACCGATATCCGCTGTCATCGCCTGAAGCTGGGTCACACCGACCAGCGTGCTGTGCCAATGCGCGTCGATCAGGCCCGGAATGACCGCCCGTCCACCACAGTCGATGCGCTCCGCCTCGCTTGGTCCCTGTCCAGCGGCAGGCAGGCCGGTGATCCGCGCGCCCTCGATCAGAATGTCGCGTCCTTGGGTCAACGCGGGGCCGTGACCGTCGAAATAACGCAGATTGCTCAGCAACAGCGGGCGTCCGGGCGTCTGCGCCCGCGCCTTACGTGGCGCAAGACCAAAGCCCGCGTAGAGACCAAGGAGTGCCGCCGTCCCGCCCAGCATCTCGCGGCGGTTGAGATCCGCCTCAATCCGGGCAAAGGCCGCCTGTGTCGTCGGCGCTCCGCAGAGACAGCAATCAAGGGCGGCGTGGGGCGGGGTATCGGTATGGCTGCAAATCTGGCACATGAAAGGCTCTCTCCCAACTGCGTCAATCAAGCATGCAGGGCGCCAATCGCGCCATCCACGCAATTTAAACTAGAGATCGAACCGCCTGCGTCAACGCAAAGCACATGCCAGCGGCCAAAAAAACCGAAAATGCAGTCGAAATTTGAGAGGGTCAGAGTGGTGGGCGACCCAGGAATCGAACCTGGCGTGCGTCTCCGCGAGGGAGTTACAGTCCCCTGCCACACCTTGCGGCCTGTCGCCCACTGTCCAGCGCTTGCGCGTCTGGCGTGGGGGGCTGATTACTAGTGGCTGCATGCTGCGTCAACCGGAAAATCGCTTGCAAGCCATGCCTGCCCGTCGCATTGTCGCGGGCCGGAAAAGAGGGGCCTTATAGCCATGAAAAAACCCCGTTGGGTGATCGACAAGGAACAGGCCAAACGGGCGTCGGCCTCTGAGACCGTGTGGCTTTTTGGGCTGCACGCGGTGCGCGACGCGCTGGAGAATCCATCCCGTGAAAAGCTGCGCCTGATCGTCACAAAGAATGCCGCGGACAAGCTGGAGGCGGCGATTGCCGCGAGCGGGATCACCCCGGAAGAGGTTGATCCGCGCAAATTCAACGCGCCGCTTGATCCCGGTTCCGTGCATCAGGGGGCCGCGCTCGAGGTCAAGCCGCTCGATTGGGGACCGATGGGCGAGGTCTGTCTTGGCGACGGACGCACAGCCCCCCGTGTGGTGCTCCTGGACCGGGTGACGGACCCGCATAACGTGGGCGCGATCCTGCGCTCCGCAGAGGTGTTCGGCGCGCGGGCGGTCATCGCCCCCCGCCACCACGCCGCCCCCGAGACCGGGGCGCTCGCCAAGACCGCCAGCGGCGCGCTGGAGCGGCAGCCCTATCTGCGGGTGCGCAATCTGGCAGACGCCATCATCGAGTTGCAGGCGATGGGGTATCTGGTGCTGGGACTGGCCGGTGAGGCGGAGATGACCATCGAGGCCGCCATGGAGGGGCGGCGCGACCGGCCCGTGGCCCTTGTGCTTGGGGCCGAAGGGCCGGGCCTTCGAGAGCGCACGCGCGAGGTCTGCGATGCGCTGGTGCGGATTGAGTTCGCCAGCGATTTCGGCTCGCTCAACGTGTCGAACGCGGCCGCCGTGGCGCTCTACGCCGCACGCGCCTGAGGCAGGGCGGCGGCATCCTCAAAGGCAGTGAGGAACCGTCCCTTGATCATCCAACTGAGGCCAAAGGCGCAAAGCCCGAGAGATTCAAACAGGAAGGTCAGGCGCAGGCTGTCCCACAAAGCTTCGATGTTCTGCGCAAAAGCAAGCGGTAGGATCATCTCGAGCAGCGCCGCCTTGACCGCCAACACCCCCACCACGGCAAAGATGATCCGCCCAAGCATGCGATACCACCGATTGCGTCGGTCCTTGCGGTTGCCAGCAAGCCGCGCGGTGGTCGTATTCTCGCGGGTAAAGACAAAAGTCGAGAAATACCCCAACACGAGAAACATCACCCCCGCCGCCCCGAAATGCATCATTTGAAGGGCTGTGGGCACATCCGGGCCGATAGCGGCAAAACTGGCCCAGAAATCATAGCTGATCGTGCCGTCGACCGTGCCGCCCGGCGGGTGGAACCCCTCTGAGCCGCTGGCATTGGTCAGGAACACGCGCGCCACCTCGCCGGTATAGGCACAGCCAGACCCGGTTGTGGGCACAAAGGCCACGATAACCGCAGCCACCCCAGCGAGCTTGAGCAGCGCCACGTCATACCAATGCCAGCCCAAGCAGCCCTCGCGCCCCGGCGCGCGAAAGCTGTAAAAGAACATCAGCAAGAGCCCGATAAAACTGAGCGCGCCCACGAGGATATCCCCCCCGATGCGGCTGAAATAATAATGGCTGATCGAGGCGTTGAAGCAGGTGTTGGTCAGGATCGACGCCAGCCCAAGCGACACCGGCAGGCCAAGCGCCACATAGCCAACGCCCAGATTGAGGCGGCGCAGGTCGATGTCGAACGGCAAATCACGCAAGTCAGGGAGCGGGTCGTTTGTATCGGTCATCGGGCGTGTCCTTTGTCTGTCAGCCAAGACCAGACTAGCGCAGGACCACCGCTATCCGAAACGCTTTCACGCCTCAGGCCGCGTCCTCCTCGCCGTCCGCCTCCGGCGCGGTCCAGCGATTGACATAATCGGATTGATAGACCTTATCCGCCGATTTGGTCGAGCGTTTCGGTTTGCGCACCGCATAGTCGAGGATGATCCCGCCCTCGGCCAGAGATCCCGACAGGCGCGGGCGCTTGCCGGTCACATTGGGATTGGTGGTCGTCACCACCTTGCGCGCATGGGCGGGTTTGATCGGTTGCAGCGCACAATGGAGCACCTCATAGCCCAGCGTCGCCTCCCAGAAGCCATACACCATCTCGGGGTTGATCTGGTAAAAGGAATGGTTGACCCAATTGTTGCACGGGCTGTGCCCGATCAGCACGCCGCCGGGTTTCAGCATCTTGTGGATGTTGCGATAGGCGGTGGGCAGATCAAAGATATGCTCACACGTGCCGCCGTCATAAATCACGTCGAATTTGCGCTCCAGCTTCTTGGGCAGGTCCGCACTCAGATCCTGAATGATGCTCGCTTTCTCGAAATCCGAGAAATCCATCGAGTCGACCGACTCAAACCCCAGTTTCCCAAAGAATCCTTCCGAATAGGTCTCGCCCTCGGGGATGAGATCGGCCTCGCTCACGCCCGGCATATGGTCCGCCATCACCTGAGTGAACACCCGCGACGACGCGCCGCGCCGCGACCCGATCCATCGCTGCCGCCCCAGCATCAGAAACTTGCCGCCCAGATCGTGGCTCTTGACTGTTTCGATCAGTCGGGCGGCGAGGGTATCGGGAATGGCCATATGTCTGCTCTCTGAAAATCCGGCCCGTCTGGCCAGTCCTGGATGGGAACCGACTTGATGCGGCCTTGAGCGCACTCTGGCGCTTTTGCGACGTGGGATCAAGCGGGCGAGGGCGGCTGCGCGCAGTGCAGACCAATGCCTGGATGGTCTTGACCCTCGCGCGCGGCTCAACTAGTTACGCCCCGAGTGCGGGCGTTGTGTAATGGTAAGACCCTTGCCTTCCAAGCAAGAGACGCGGGTTCGATTCCCGCCGCCCGCTCCATCCTCGTCCCAGCGAATACGCCCTGCGGCTGATCTGTCCCCTTGACCCGGGCGTCAACGCCCGCCAAGAACCGTTGCCAAATGGTGAGGAATTAAGACCTATGGTGCGCAGAGCCGAAAACGGCGCTGATCTGCTAGATCGCGAGAAATCGAAACGTGTGGGCGCGCTGGCCGAATTGTGGCCGTTCCTGCGTCCCTACCGGCGCTTGTTGGCCGCAGCCATACTGGCCCTGGTGGTGACGGCCAGCGTCGCGCTGATTTTACCCTTGGCGGTGCGCCGTGTGGTGGACAACTTCAATGCGGATAACGGAGCCATCCTCGATCAGTATTTCGGGGCGGCGTTGCTCATCGCGGCGCTTTTGGCGGTGGGCACCGGCCTGCGCTATCTCCTGGTCACGCGGTTGGGCGAACGTGTCGTCGCCGATATCCGCAAGGGCGTGTTCGACCGGGTGATTGGCATGAGCCCCGCCTTTTTCGAGAAACTCATGACCGGCGAGGTGCTGAGCCGCATCACCACGGACACCACGCTCATTCTCTCGGTGATTGGCTCATCCATTTCCATCGCCCTGCGCAATCTGCTCATCCTTGTGGGCGGCATGGGGCTGATGCTGTTGACCTCGGCCAAGCTGACCGGCCTTGTGCTGCTCATCGTGCCGCTGGTCATCGTGCCCATTCTGACCCTCGGACGGCGGATGCGCGTGCTCAGCCGCGAGAATCAGGACTGGATCGCCAATAGCTCCGGCAATGCCTCTGAGGCGCTCCTGTCGGTGCAGACCGTGCAGGCCTTTACCCATGAAGGTGAGACCCGCGCGCGCTTTGCCGATGTGACGGAGCGCAGCCATGACGCGGCGCGCCGCCGTGTGAACACCCGTGCCTTGATGACGGTGATCGTGATCTTTCTCGTCTTCACCGGCATTGTCGGTGTGCTCTGGATCGGCGCACGCGATGTGCGCGCCGGCGAAATGACCGCGGGCAGTCTCGTGCAATTCGTGATCTATGCGGTGATGGTCGCAGGCGCGGTGGCAGCACTCTCGGAGATCTGGGGCGAGTTGCAGCGCGCGGCCGGAGCGACAGAGCGTCTGGTCGAGTTGCTGCAAGCCGAAGACCCGGTGCGCGATCCTGCCCGCCCTGTGGCTGTGCCGCGCCCGGTGCGGGGCGAGATTGCCTTTGAGGATGTGCAATTCACCTATCCGTCGCGGCCCGGCATCGCGGCCCTGGATCATGTGAGCCTGACCATCCGCCCCGGCGAGACCGTGGCCCTTGTCGGCCCCTCGGGCGCGGGCAAGACCAGCGTTATTCAGCTGATCCAGCGATTCTATGACCCGGATGCCGGGCGCATCACGCTGGATGGCGTGCCCTTGGCCGATATGGCACGGCACGAGTTCCGCCGAGATCTGGCACTGGTGCCTCAAGACCCGGTGATCTTTGCCGCGTCGGCGCGCGAGAACATCCGTTTCGGACGGCTCGACGCCACCGATGCCGAGATTGAGGCCGCAGCGCGCGCGGCGGCCGCGCATGATTTCATCTCGGCCTTGCCCGAGGGGTATGACACCTATGTGGGCGAGCGCGGTGTGATGCTCTCGGGTGGACAAAAGCAACGGATCGCCATCGCCCGCGCCATCCTGCGCGACGCGGCGGTGCTGCTCTTGGACGAGGCCACAAGCGCGCTCGATGCCGAAAGCGAGCGTGCCGTGCAACGCGCGGTCGAGACGATGGCCCGCACGCGGACCACGATCATCGTGGCGCATCGGTTGGCGACAGTGAAAAAGGCCGATCGCATTGTGGTCATGGATCAGGGCCGGATCGTGGCGCAGGGCACGCATGACAGTCTGGTGGCTGAAAACGGTCTCTATGCCCGCCTCGCGCGCCTGCAATTCACCGATGGCGAGGCCGCCTGAGCGCGGCTATTCGCCTCTTGCCGCGCCCGGCCCGATTTGGGATAAGACCGTAGCGATCAATCACGGAGAGCCACATGCCCGCACGCATCTACAAACCGGCCCGAAACGCCATGCAATCCGGCACCGCCAAGACGCGGCATTGGGTGCTGGAATTCGTGTCCGAGACGGCGCGTGAGGTTGATCCGCTGATGGGCTGGACCTCGAACGCGGATACGCAGGCGCAGGTCAGATTGCGGTTCGAATCCAAGGAAGCGGCGCTGCAATATGCCAAGGATCAAGGCATCGACGCCGTGGTTCAGGAACCGCACGCCCGCAAACCCAATATCCGCCCCGGTGGCTATGGCGACAACTTCGCCACCAGCCGCCGTCAGGTCTGGACGCATTAGCGCGCGCCGGGCGGCACCTCTCCGAGGCTTGGTCCCGAAATTATCTTCGAAACAAAAACGCCCCAGAGATTTCCGGGGCGTTTTCTAATCCATAACTCGTGGGTAGCGATCAGGCGGCGCGGAAAAAATCCGAACGCTCTGCCAGATCAGCAACCAATGTTTCGCGCTTCAGACCCAGTTTGGTCAGCTTGGCATCGCTTGCCATCGACAGGATTTCAACATCATGGGCAAAGCGGTTTGCAGCAACCACGGACTGGAAAAACCCGTCGATCAATCGCAGCGGCGCAAGCGCGAGACGGGCGAAATTCCCGAGAGCCGGTGCCGAAACAGTGCTGTGGGACGAATAAGCCATGGCTGAACTCTCCTGAGGTTGCCGAATGAATATGCCGCGTATGCAGCATAAATATACTGCGTTGCAGCAATTTTCCATACCACAGTATGCAACCCCGCTCTGCGCGGGTGGCATGGCTCAGGCGGATCTGTCTGAGACTGGACGGATCAGGCCCGGCCCACACGCCCCGCGCGCCCGCCCCGACGCTTGCGCAGCAATCCGGCGCGGTCGGGCAGGGCCTCCATGATCTCGCGCCGCTCGTCAGGTGACATCTTGGTCCATCGGGTGATTTCGTCGATCGAGCGCAGACATCCCGTACAGACCCGCGCCTCGGGATGCACCACACAGATCTTGACGCAGGGGCTCTCAACCTCGTTTCGCACCCATGGGCTCTCATCTGTCATGCTCAGCCCTCATATGGCTCATCCGGTCCAACACCCCTTGCAGGATATAGGCCGCCGCGATGTTGTCGATCACCTGCATGCGACGCTTTCGTGTCGCATCCGCCTCGAGAAGCGCTCTTTCGGCCGCCACCGTCGACAAACGCTCGTCCCAATAGCCGATGGGCGCGTCCGTCAAACGTGACAGATTGCGGGCAAAGGCGCGGGTGGATTGGGCGCGCGGCCCTTCACTCCCGTCCATGTTCCGCGGCAGGCCAAGAATGATCCCGCCCACGTCGCGCCCCGTCATGATGTCGAACAAGCGCGCGGCATCCTCCGTGAACTTCACCCGCTTGACGGTTTCATGCGGGCTCGCCACCGACCAGAGCCGATCCGACAGCGCCACGCCAATCGTCTTGGTCCCAAGATCGAGCCCCATGATCGCACGGCCGCGCGGCAATGCCCCGGCAAAACCCGCAATCTCCTCAAAGATCATTCCGCCACACCCGCAGCGTTCGCCGCTGCCCGCACCAACGCCAACCGCTCCGGCTCATCGGCAAAGACCGCCTGCGCCTCGGCCCAGATCTCTTGCGCCTTGTCTTGCTCACCCAGCACGCCGTACGCACTGATCAGCCGCGCCCAATCCTGTTCGGTGCCGCCTTCGTTGGCCAATCGCTCCGCCAATCCCGCGACCATGCCCCGGATCATCTCTTGCTGTGCCTCGGGGTCCATGTCTTGGGCGGCGGCGATATCCGCCGCAGTCGGCCCCGGCGCACCCGCCTCGGGCGGCAGCGTATAGCGCACCCCGGCGCGCGCTGCCAAGTCCTCGATCTGCGCCCGGATTGCGGGCACCCAAGGGGCCTCCGGCGTGCTCTCATCGAGCAGCGCCTCCCACAGCCGGAACGCCGCATCGGGCCGGTCCACCTGCATCATGTAAAGCCCAAGATAGAACCGTGCGGACGGTTCGCGCCCGTCCTTCTCCAGCGCGGCACGCAGCACCTGTTCAGCCTCGGACGAGACATAGCCGCCGCTTGCGTTGATCATCAGATCCGCCAGCATCGCATGATCGGCCGCCGTGGCTGTCGCACCCTTGACGGCAATCAATCGCTGCTGCGCCGTGCGCGCGGCGACCATATTCCCAAGCGCGGCCTCGCTGCGCACCAGAAAGCGCAGCCCCTGTTGGTCCTCGGGTCGCTCTGCCACGGTCTTGCGCAACTGCTCGATCAGTTTGAGATAGTCTTCGTTCGTGCCCTCGGGTACGCCGCCCTCACCGGGGCCAAACCGCTCTTCCGCCGCCGCCTGATCCAGCCGCGTCGCCCGCGCCGCATCCGAGGCGGCGATCCGCGCCGCCATCGGCAAATCCTCATAGCCCGGCGCGCCGACCCGGTCATAGATCACCACACCACCGCCCGCGATCACCGCCACGATCACCCCGGCCATCACCATCCCTGCGCCGCGCGGCTGCCCGCCGCTCTCGCCACCCTGACGCAATTGCGCATCCGCCGCCAACACCTTGCGCGAAATCTCCGAGCGCAGCCGCTCGGCATCCTCAGGCGCAATCACACCGCGCGCGGTGTCACGTTCGATTTCCTTCAACTGATCCCGGTAAACCTGCAAATCATAGGCCGCAGGCGGCGCTTCGCCGACGCGCCCGCGCAGCAGGACGAGGCCCAGAACAGCCCCCACGCCGATCGCCAATGCCGCAACGATGATCCAGAAACCCATGTCTTTTCCTTCTGTGTTGTCCTCATGTAACCGTCCGCGCGCCCGGAAAAAAGGCCCAAGCGGTCACATCCCCGCGCCCAGCCCGCGCCCCGATGTCGCAATGTCGCTATTGATACCGTTTCCGCCGCCCGGAGTATCCTTTCAACCGGCCACCTGACGCATTACGGTATCACTCGCATCCAAGCCCGAATCCAGCCAACTCCAGAGAGCGCGCATGAAACACTATTCCGCCTTTGCCGTCGCCCGAGAGGCGCTCCGCCACCACATGGGATGGGAGCGGGCCTGGGCCTCGCCCGAGCCGAAAAAGAAATACGATGTCATCATCGTCGGCGCAGGCGGTCATGGCTTGGCCACGGCCTATTATCTGGGCAAGAATTTCGGCATCACCAATGTCGCGGTGCTGGAAAAGGGCTGGCTCGGTGGCGGCAACACGGGCCGCAACACCACCATCATCCGCTCCAACTACCTGCAAGACCCCTCCGCCGCGATCTACGAGAAATCGCGCTCGCTGTATGAGACCCTCTCACAGGATCTCAACTACAACATCATGTTCTCACCCCGTGGCCTGATCATGCTGGCCCAGACCGAACACGAAGTGCGCGGCTATCAGCGCACGGCGCATGCCAACGCCCTGCAAGGGGTCTCGACCGAATTCATCTCGCCCGCCCGCGTCAAGGAGATTGTCCCGATCATCAATCTCGACGGCCCGCGCTATCCCGTCTTGGGCGGCCTCTATCAGGCGCGCGGCGGCACGGCGCGGCACGATGCGGTCGCATGGGGCTATGCCCGCGCCTGTTCCGCCATGGGCATGCACATCCTGCAAAAATGCGAAGTCACCGGCATTTCCCGCGAGAATGGCCGCGTGACGGGCGTCACCACCAATCGTGGCGACATCGGCTGCGACAAACTCGGGATTGTCGTCGCGGGCCACTCCGGCCACCTCGCCGACATGGCCGGCTTCCGCCTGCCCATCGAATCCGTCGCCCTTCAGGCGCTGGTCTCCGAGCCGATCAAACCCTGCATGGATTGCGTCGTCATGGCCAACACCGTGCATGGCTACATGTCGCAATCCGACAAGGGCGAGATGGTCATCGGCGGCGGCACCGACGGCTATAACAACTACACGCAACGCGGCTCCTTCCACCATGTCGAAGAAACCGTCCGCGCCCTGATCGAGACCTTCCCGATGGTCGCCCGCCTCAAGATGCTGCGCCAATGGGGCGGCATCGTCGACGTCACCGGCGACCGCTCGCCGATCCTCAGCAAAACCCCCGTCGATGGCATCTTCATCAACTGCGGCTGGGGCACCGGCGGCTTCAAGGCCATTCCCGGCTCCGGCTGGGGCTTTGCCGAACTGATGGCCAAGGGCCACTCCCCGCTCTGCGACGAATTCGGCCTCGACCGCTTCTATCAGGGCCGATTTATTGATGAATCCGTCGCCGCTGGCGTCGCCCACTAAGGAGGACTTGACCCATGCTGATCCTCACCTGCCCCTGCTGCGGCGTCACGGGCGAAGAGACCGAATTCCACCAGGGCGGCGAGGCGCATCTCAAGCGTTTCGGCCCCGGCTCTGCCGATGATGACTTCCACACCTATATGTTCGCCAAGGAAAACCCCAAAGGCGCACATTTCGAACGCTGGCGGCATAACAACGGCTGCGGCAAGTGGTTCATCATGGCCCGCGATACCGTGACGCTCGAGGTCTACGGCACCTATCCCGCCCAGACCTATGAGCCGCCCCAGCACATCCGCGATGCGATCACCGCCAAACGTCCCGGCTGGACATGGCGCGACTTCGCATGACCATTCACCTTTCTAAAAATACTCACAACACCACGCCCGCACCGGGCACGAGGGTTTAAGACATGAGCACGCGTCTGGCCAAGGGTGGCCGCCTCCTCGACAAGGGCCGCGCCCTTCACTTCACCTTCAACGGCAAGCGCCTCAAGGGCCATGCCGGCGACACGCTCGCCTCCGCGCTTCTGGCCAATGACCAGATGCTGGTCGGGCGCTCGTTCAAATACCACCGCCCGCGCGGTATCGTGGCCTCTGGCGCGGAAGAGCCGAACGCGCTCGTCCATCTGGGCGAGGGGCCGCGCATGGAACCCAACCAGCGCGTCACCACGACCGAGCTGTTCGACGGTCTGACCTGCACCTCCCAGAACCACTGGCCGAACCTCGATTTCGACATTGGCGCGGTCAACACCCATCTCGCGCGCTTCCTGCCTGCGGGCTTCTATTACAAGATGTTCATCCACCCGCGCCCCTTTTGGAAACACATCTACGAGCCGTTCATCCGCCAATCAGCGGGCTTGGGCCGCGCCAGCAACCCCGGCGACCCCGACCGCTACGAGCATTTCTATTTCTTCTGCGACGTGGCCGTGATCGGCGGCGGCGTGGCGGGTCTGCAAGCGGCGCTTGCTGCGGCAGAGGCCGGGGCAAAGGTGCTCTTGATGGAGCAAACCGCCCATTGGGGCGGCCGCGCGCCTGTAGACGGCGGCGAGATTGACGGCCAACCCGCCGAGGATTGGATCACCGCCACCCTCGCCAAACTCCGCGACATGCCCAATGTCACCCTGCGTTTGCGCTCTATGGGGGCAGGGGTCTATGACCACGGCTATCTCTTGGGTTACGAGCGGGTGAGCGATCACACCCCCGGCACCAATGCGCCGCGCCACCGTCTCTGGCGTATCCGCGCGGGGCAAATCATCACCGCCACCGGTGCCATTGAGCGCCCGCTCAGCTTCGCAGGCAATGACATTCCCGGCGTCATGCTGGCCTCTGCCATCCGCGACTATGCGGTCAATTATGGTGTCTCCATCGGCGACCGCACCGTCGTTGTCACCAATAACGATGACGCCTACCGCACTGCCATCACGCTCAAGAAATTCGGCCTCGAAATCCCCGCCATCCTCGACGCCCGCCAGCAGGGCGGCGGCGCTCTGGCGGCAGAGGCCCGCGCGCTTGGCATCCGGGTTGAGAATGGCAAGGGCATCGCAAAGGTCAAAGGTGGCAAGCGCGTCACCGGCGTGGCCATCTGCGCCCAAGCCGGCGAAGGCGCTGTGCTGGAAGAGATCAAATGCGATGCGGTCGCCATGTCCGGCGGCTGGTCGCCGGTGGTTCACCTCTGGTCCCATTGCGGCGGCAAACTCCTCTGGGACAACGCACAGGCGCATTTCCGCCCCGACCCCGCCAATCCCCCGCGCGGCGCGAAAGGAGAGGCGTTTGTGGTCGTCGCGGGATCGGCCAATGGCTATCTCGATCTGGCGGCCACGCTCACAGACGCCGACACCGCAGGTAAAACGGCGGCCAAGGCTATGGGCCACACGCCCAAATCGACCAAGGCCCCCACAGCCAGTGCCACCGACGAGGCGGCGCTTGAGGCGGTCTGGCTCATGCCGCAAGGCGCGAATATCAAGCTGCGGATGAAATCCTGGCTCGATTACCAGAACGATGTAAAGGTCTCCGACGTCCAGTTGGCCGCCCGCGAAGGCTACGAGAGCGTCGAACACGCCAAGCGTTACACCACGCTCGGCATGGCCACAGATCAGGGCAAGCTCAGCAATATCAATGGCTTGGCGATTCTCTCGGATGCCCTTGGCCAACCGATCCCGCAGACCGGCACCACCACCTTCCGCCCGCCCTATACGCCGATTTCCCTATCGGCCATCGCCGGGTCAGCGCGGGACGAGATTTTCCAGCCGATCCGCAAAACCCCGATCCACGGCTGGCACGAGGCCAATGGCGCTCATTTCGAACCCGTCGGCCAATGGCGCCGCCCCTATTGCTTCCCCAAGGGCGAGGAAACCCACCGCGACGCCGTGACCCGCGAGATCAACCAGACGCGGTCCCGCCTAAGCCTGCTTGATGCCTCAACGCTCGGCAAGATCATCGTCAAGGGGCCGGACGCGGGCAAATTCCTCGACATGCTCTACACCAATGTCATGAGCAGCCTGAAACCCGGCAAATGCCGCTATGGCCTCATGTGCAACGAAAACGGCTTCCTCATGGATGACGGCGTCGTGGCGCGTATCGACGAGGATACGTTCCTCTGCCACACGACCACCGGCGGCGCGGAATCGATCCACGGGCATATGGAGGATTGGCTGCAATGCGAGTGGTGGGACTGGAAGGTCTATACCGCCAACGTGACCGAGCAATATGCGCAAATCGCCGTTGTCGGCCCCAAAGCCCGCGAGACCCTCGCGAAACTGACCACCGATGACCTCAGCAATGACGCGCTGCCTTTCATGGGCTGGGCCGATCTCACACTGGCCGATATGCCGGTGCGCGCCTATCGCATCTCCTTCTCGGGCGAGTTGAGCTATGAAATCGCCGTCCCCGCCAGCCATGGTCGCGCCCTCTGGGATGCGCTGTTGGACGCCGGGGCAGAGCATGGCGTGACGCCCTACGGCACCGAAGGCCTGCACGTCATGCGCGCCGAAAAGGGCTTCATCATGATCGGTGATGAAACCGACGGCACGGTGATCCCCCAAGACCTCAACATGGGCTGGGCGATTTCCAAGAAAAAAGATGACTACCTTGGCAAACGCGCGCAGGAACGCTCGCATATGGCCGATCCCAACCGCTGGAAACTCGTGGGTCTGGAAACGCTCGATGGCTCGGTCCTGCCCGATGGCGCCTATGCCACCGCGCCCGGCCACAATGCCAACGGCCAGCGCAAGACCCAAGGCCGCGTGACCTCGACCTATTACTCGCCCACCCTCGGACGCGGGATTGCCATGGGTCTGGTTCACAACGGCCCTGATCGAATGGGCGATGTGCTCGATTTCCCAAAGGTCGATGGCGGCATCATAAAGGCCAAGATCGTCGATCCGATTTTCTTCGACAAGGACGGGGAGAAACAGAATGTCTAACGCCGTGACCGCCCTCAACGGGGCCAACTATCAAGGCTTTGCCACCATCGCGGATCAGGGTCTGACCGGCATGATCACCATGCGCGGTGATCTCGCCAGCGCAGGGGTCAAGGCGGCGGTCAAATCCGCCACCGGCCTTGACGTGCCCGCTCAGCGTCAGGCGCTGATGGGGCAGGGCACCGCCGCCCTCTGGATGTCGCCCGACGAACTCCTGCTCCTGTGCCCCTATGCCGAAGTGGGCGCGCGGCTTGCCGCCGTCGAAAAGGCGCTCAAGGGTCAGCATTTTCTCGCCGTCAATGTTTCGGACGCCCGCACCTTTCTGCGTATCTCCGGCAAGGGCACGCGCGAGGTTCTGGCCAAGGTCTGCCCGGTCGATCTCTCGCCCGAGGTATTCATCCCCGGCATGTTCCGCCGCACCCGCATGGCGCAGGTTCCTGCCGCCTTCTGGCTCGACGAGACCGGCACCTTCCACCTCATCTGCTTCCGGTCGGTTGCAGACTATGCCTTTGAGCTCCTCAAGGCCTCTGCCCAGCCCGGTGGCGAGGTCGGTCTTTACGCCTGATCCGCCAATCCTGACTGAAAAACTCTGACCGCGGGGTTGACCTTTGCGCAATCCGGCCACCATGTAGGGGGCATCCGATATGACTGCAAACGAACAAGGGGGCCCAAATGGCTTTTGAACTTCCCGACCTTCCCTATGCCCATGACGCGCTCGCCGCGCATGGCATGTCCGCCGAAACGCTCGAATATCACCACGACCTCCACCACAAGGCCTATGTCGACAACGGCAACAAGCTGATTGCCGGCACCGAATGGGATGGCAAGTCGCTGGAAGAGATCATCACCGGAACCTACGACAAATCCGCTGTGGCGCAATCGGGCATCTTCAACAACATCAGCCAGCTCTGGAACCACAACCAGTTCTGGGAAATGATGAGCCCGACCAAGACCGGCATGCCCGGAGCCTTGGAAAAGGCGATCACCGAGAGCTTTGGTTCGGTCGACAAATTCAAAGAGGCGTTCTCCGCCGCTGGCGCCGGTCAGTTCGGTTCTGGTTGGGCCTGGCTCGTCAAGGACAAGGACGGCAGCCTCAAGGTCACCAAGACCGAGAATGGCGTCAACCCGCTCTGCTTTGGCCAGACAGCGCTTCTGGGCTGCGACGTGTGGGAGCACTCCTACTACATCGACTTCCGGAACAAGCGCCCGGCCTATCTGACCAACTTCCTCGACAATCTGGTCAACTGGGAAAACGTCGCCTCGCGGATGTGATCCAAGCGGAGCGTGTCAGGTTTTCAGCCCCGTCGGCAGCCGCCGATGGGGCTTTTTCATGGCCTATCCGCAGTCGGCTGAACCTGTGTACGAAAACCGCGTACATTCCGTACATGCTGTACATTTTCACCTTGCCCCTCCGCGCCGCATGCGGCAGCACTCCGGGGACGGTTTTCAGGAGGCATCAGGCACATGCGCGACGCGACCAAAGGCATCCTTGCGATGGTCGCCACCTGCACGGTCTGGGGACTCTCAGGCATCTATTACAAGCTGCTCGATCACATTCCCCCCATCGAAATTCTGGCCCACCGAACCCTTTGGTCATGCATCTTTTTCTCGCTCGTCCTTTTGATACAAGGGAGAATTTCCGTTCTCGGCCAAGCACTTGGCGCGCGGCGCTCGGTGTTCCTGATCGGTTTTGCGGCGCTGATGATCTCGACCAACTGGTTCGTGTTCATCACCTCTATCCAGATCGGTAAGGCGGTTGAAGCGTCGCTTGGCTATTACATTTTCCCCCTGGTGGCGGTGCTCTTGGGTGCCATCGCCTTTCGCGAACGCCTTGGAAAGGCTCAACTTTTTGCCGTAGCCTTGGCCGCGACGGCGGTCATCACCCTCACCATCGGCTTGGGTGTCCCGCCTTGGATCGCCCTTGTTCTGGCTTCCAGCTTTGGTCTCTACGGTCTTGTAAAAAAAGGACTTTCCATCGGACCCGTGGTCTCGGTCACAGCCGAAGTCATGCTCTTGTCGCCCATCGCCTTGGGGGTTTTGTGGTGGTTTCACTCAGACGGGCACGGTGCCTTTGGCACCAATTGGCACGACAGCCTGCTCCTCGCCTTCTCCGGTATCCTGACCGCCACACCGCTGATCATGTTCAGTTACGCGACAAAACGCATCACACTGGCCACCGTGGGACTGGTGCAATACCTGAACCCCAGCCTGCAATTCCTTGTTGCAACAGTATTATTTCGTGAAGTCTTCAGCTTCTGGCATGCCATCGCCTTTGGCATGATCTGGACCGCCTTGGCGATTTACACCACCGCGAGCCTGCGTCAGGACAGGGCGGCTCGCAGGGCGATCCTCAAATCCTGAACCGTATCAATGGCTTGCACAAAGGATTTCACGTTGTCCTCGGCAAACCCTTGGGTCACGACATGCTCCAGAAGTTGCGTGAGAGGTGTCCAGTAATCTTCTGTATTCAAAAGAAAAATAGGTTTCTGATGCAGCCCAAGCTGCCGCCATGTCAGCACTTCGAAAAACTCATCCAGCGATCCCGCGCCACCGGGTAGAACCACGATGGCGTCCGAGTTCATATACATCACCTTCTTGCGTTCATGCATGGTCTCGGTCACAACATATTGTGTCAGGTCCCGTTTGCCCACTTCCCAAGCCACCAGATGTGCAGGAATGACGCCAAAGGTTTCCCCGCCCGCCGCCTGCGCCGCCCGCGCCGTGGCCCCCATCAAGCCTACATCCCCCGCACCATAAACCAGCCGCCAGCCGTTTTCGGCCAACATCTGGCCTGTGCCGGATGCATCCTCCATATATCTTGGGTTATTCCCGGCACGTGCGCCGCAAAAGACACAGACGGAACGCGCTGACATGAAATCACTCCGGGCTGATGCAGGGTTGTTTTGACCCGTGATAGCCTTGTTGCTATTCTTGAGCAACCTGACATAATGTCGGGGCATGGGGATGTAAGAAAGATGAGCAATTTCGGCGGTTTAGGTTCTGGATCGGCGATGGGTCTTGGCGGGCTGACCGTTCTAGGCGCGCTGATTGCGGCACTTTATTTCCGCGCACAGCCAGACCCTGGGCCCTTACCGATCCCCAGCGTTGAAACCGCGCAAGCCCCGATCGCGACCGCGCCCGACTCCCTTGCAACCCCACCGATGCCCGCGCCACCGGCGATCGACACTTTTCGTCTGGAACCCAACGGTCAGATGATCATCGCCGGTCAGGCAGAGCCGGGATGGAATGTCTCGATTATGCTGGACGACGTGAACATGGGCTTTGTACTCTCTGATAATGCAGGGAAATTCGTCCAGTTCCTCGATCTCCCCGCAAGCTCCTCGCCGCGTGTTCTGTCACTGAAGATGCGCTCTGACCCTTCTGGCCAGGAAATCGCCTCGCAAGACGAGATCATCATCGCGCCCACTCCCGAGGTTGCGCCGGACATCTCTGCCAACCCCTCCGTCGCGCCAATGCCCGAGCCGCAACCTGTCGCTGCCGACGCAACATCCTCCGCGCAACTGAGCGAGACCGACAGCCCGCAAACCGTTCTCCTGACCGACGAAACCGGCGTGCGGGTCTTGCAGACACCATCCTCGAATGCGTCCCCCGATGTAATGGCGAACGTTGCTCTGGACGCGATCACCTATTCGTCCGATGGCGAGGTCGAGCTGTCTGGGCGTGCCCAAGGTACTGGATTTGTTCGAATTTACCTCGACAATGATCCCGTCACCACGTCGCAGGTCACGCCCGATGGCGAATGGACCACGGCGTTGCCAGAGGTTGATACGGGCGTCTACACCCTGCGTGTCGACGAGGTCGACGCTGAGGGAGCTGTCACGTCGAGAGTTGAAACCCCATTCAAGCGCGAGGATCAACGCGTCTTGGCCGAGGCTCAAACCGCAGATATCAGTTCCATCCGCGCGGTCACGGTGCAACCCGGCTCTACCCTCTGGGCAATTTCGCGAGAGACTTATGGTGAGGGTCTGCTCTATGTCCGGGTCTATGAGGCCAACCGCGACCGCATTCGCGATCCGGACCTGATCTATCCGGGGCAGGTCTTTACACTGCCACGCTAGAGCAGACTGGCAATCCTTGTGGCTCAGAGCTATCTCTGAGACAAGTGATTGAAAAGGCTAGCTCATGCGTCACGCCAGCATTACCACCTCAGACACGCCCGCCAATGGCTGGCGCACGGTCAGGCGCGTCGCCCCCTATCTCTGGCCCGCAGATCAGCCTTGGGTTAAACGCCGCGTTGTTTTTGCGCTGATCGCCCTTTTGGTCGCGAAACTGATTGGTGTCGGCACACCATTTTTCTACAAAGCAGCGGTCGATATGCTGGCGGGCGAGGGACAATCCGCAGCTTGGATGCTGGGTGCAGGTGCCGTTGGTCTAACCGTTGCCTATGGCATGGCGCGGCTGATGACAGTTGGTTTTCAACAACTCCGTGACGTGATTTTCGCGCGCGTTGCACAGCGTGCCCTGCGCGCGCTTGCACTGCAAACTTTTCAACATATTCACGCGATGTCAATGCGTTACCACATCACCCGCAAGACCGGTGGTCTCAGCCGGATTATTGAGCGCGGGGTCAAGGGGGTGGAGTTTCTGCTGCGGTTTCTCCTGTTTTCGATTGGTCCATTGGCGTTGGAACTGTTGCTGATCGGCGTGGTTCTCGCGGTCGTTTTTGACATCTGGTATCTGGTCGTGGTCGTGGCAGTGATCGGAACCTATATCGCCTTTACCTTCAAGGTAACCGAGTGGCGGGTGCGTCTGCGCAAAGAGATGAACGATCAGGATACCGACGCCAATCAAAAGGCGATCGACAGTCTGCTCAATTTTGAAACGGTCAAGTATTTCGGAGCAGAGGGGCGCGAGGCGAGCCGATATGATGCAGCCATGGCCGGGTATGAGCAGGCTGCGCTCCAGACCTCCTATTCACTGGCCTTCCTCAACTTTGGTCAATCCCTGATCATCACGGGCGGGTTGGTCATCGTGATGGTGATGGCGGCAATCGGCGTGCAATCCGGACAGATGACCGTTGGCGATTTCGTCATGGTCAATGCCTATATGGTGCAAATCACGATGCCACTCAACTTCTTGGGGACGGTCTATCGTGAAATACGTCAGGCTCTGGTTGATATGGCTGAAATGTTCGATTTGTTAGAGCAGAATCCAGATGTAAAGGATAAGTCTGACGCAGATGTTCTAAAAGTGAAGGTGGCGTCTGTTCGATTGGAAGGCATTGATTTTGGATATGACGCAAATCGGCCCATTCTCAGAGGTGTGACGCTTGATGTGCCAGCCGGGCAGACGGTCGCAGTTGTGGGTCCTTCGGGCTCGGGCAAGTCGACGATTGGGCGCTTGCTCTTTCGCTTCTACGATGTTCAGGCGGGGCGTGTGCTGATCGACGGTCGAGATGTGCGTGACGTGACCCAAGAAAGCCTGCATGCGGCGATAGGCGTTGTTCCGCAAGATACGGTGCTTTTCAACGATACAATCGGCTATAATATTGGCTACGGGCGCGCCGGTGCCACGCAGTCAGAGATAGAGGACGCAGCGCGCGCGGCTCAAATCCATGATTTCATTGCCAGTTTACCTGAAGGCTATGCCACGCAGGTGGGCGAGAGAGGCCTGAAACTTTCGGGCGGCGAAAAGCAGCGCGTCGGTATTGCGCGCACTTTGCTCAAGAATCCACCGATCCTGCTCCTGGACGAGGCGACCAGTGCACTCGACACCCAAACAGAGCGGGATATCCAGGGCGCCTTGGCGCTTGCGGCAGAGGGGCGCACGGTCATCATGATTGCGCACAGATTGTCCACTGTGGCCAACGCAGATAAAATTGTCGTTTTGGATCAAGGTGTTGTGGTTGAGCAGGGAACACATTCCGATCTTCTGGCGCGGCAGGGACGGTACGCGGCACTCTGGCAACGGCAAGCGCGTGAAGAGGAAGAAGAGGCAGCGTGACCAGGTTGTCATGGGACAGTTACTTTGTCCCTTTAGAAATCCGTTCATCGAGCGCTACATATCGGACTTGTCAGGTTGCAATCGCGATATATAGTGGATTCAGGACGGGGTCAGGTGCCCGCTCTGGCACCTAGACCCCTAACGACCGGGGTGAGAGGATAGTCAGTCAGATGGACGGCGATTTCAGGACAGAATTTGTAAGAGAACCCGCAGCGTTGCGGCATTACCCGGCGCTTGTGTTGAATGCCGATTACCGCCCGCTGTCATATTATCCACTGTCGCTCTGGACATGGCAGGAAGCAATCAAAGCAGCATGGTCTGACCGGGTTGATATTGTAGCAGAATACGACCAGTGGGTCAGAAGCCCGAGCACAACCATACGCATCCCTTCCGTCATCGTCCTCAAAGATTACGTGAAACCCCAAAAGCGCGTGGCCTTCACGCGCTTTAATTTATTCTTGCGGGACGAATTCATGTGTCAGTATTGCGGTGGCAGGGGGGATCTGACGTTTGATCATGTTGTGCCGCGCGCCTCGGGTGGGGTCACAAGCTGGGAGAATGTTGTCGCGGCCTGTAGTCCCTGCAATTTGCGCAAAGGGTCGAAAAGCCTACGCCAATCCGGTCTGAGCCTGCGCAAACCACCCCGTATGCCGGAAGCGGAGCAGTTGCGTAATCAAGGGCGGAAATTTCCTCCGAACCATCTGCATGACAGCTGGCTCGATTTTCTATATTGGGATGCTGAGCTGGAGGCCTGAAGGCCGATTGCCCCAAATCGGTCGCCGCAGAGGTATCTAGCTTGAAAATCCGGGGTTGATTTACCGGCATGATTTCTATTTGTTATCAGATCTCCGATACCTAATAGGACTGGTCTATCATGCTGGATAAGCTGGAGATGTTCATTGCTGTCGCGAAAGAGGGCCATTTTGGCCGTGCGGCGGTCAGCATCGGGATCACACAACCGTCGCTCTCGGCGGGGATCAAGCAGCTTGAGGAACAGTTGGGTGTGCAGCTCATTTTTCGCGGCTCACGCTACGGCGGCCTCACTCCAGAGGGGCAGGCGACGCTGGTTTGGGCACGGCGAATCGTCGGCGACGCCCGGCAATTGCGTGAAGAAATGCGCGCCAAACGACATGGCTTGTCTGGTCAACTGCGTATCGCGGCAATCCCGACGGCGCTGACATGGGCGGCGCGGCTCTGTCATAGGTTCAACGCCAAACACCCCAAGGTACGCTTTACCATTCTGTCGCGCACCTCGGTCGAGATCCTGAGCATGCTGGACAATCTCGATATCGACGCCGGTATTTCCTATCTGGACAACGAGCCGATGGGCCGGGTCAGCACAGAGCCACTTTATGAGGAACGCTATATGCTGGTTTGCGCGGAGAATGCGCGCTTTGCCACGCGCGACGCTGTCTGCTGGGAAGAACTGGCGGGCGAACAACTTTGCCTGCTGACCCCAGATATGCAGAACCGCAGGATCATCAACCGCAACTTTGCTGCCGTCGATGTGACGCCAGAAGCCTGGATTGAATCGAACTCTACCGTGGTCCTGATGGCGACCGTAGAAACCGGCGGATGGATGACGGTACTCCCCGAAGATGCCGCCCGGTTTCACGCCCATGGCAAACCTTTGAAACTCATCCCACTCTCAGGTCCCGAACCTGCCCATTCTGTCGGTTTGGTCGCCCCATACCGCGAACCGCACACACCGGTATTGGAAAGCCTCCTGCGCGAGGCGCGTCGATTAGGGGTCAATGCTTGATAGAATTTGCCTATTGATTGACCGTATATTGATATTGATTGTTCATGGCTTGAGCTGATTGACTGATCGCGCAACTGCGAGAGGCAAGCCATGACAACACCCGCCCCGGATGATATTCAAGCTATCCTGACAGAGCATCTGCATCTTGAAGGGCCACTCCTGCCAATCCTGCACGCCATGCAAGACGCCTTCGGTCACATCCCCGAGGCAGCGCATCGACCCATTGCCGAAGCGCTCAACATAAGCCGAGCAGAGCTGCATGGCGTCATCAGCTTTTACCACGATTTCCGTGCCAATCCTGCCGGACGGCATGTTCTGAAGATCTGTCGGGCCGAGGCATGTCAGGCTGTCGGAGGCACGGCGCTTGCCGATGCGACACTGACCAAGCTGGGCCTTGATTGGCATGGCACCACCGCGAATGGCGCGGTCACGGTCGAGCCGGTGTATTGCCTTGGCCTGTGCGCCTGCGCGCCTGCGGCGATGCTGGATGACCGCGTGGTGGGCCGGGTGGATGCCGCCCGGATGGATACCCTCTTGGCGGAGGCGGGCGCATGAAGATTTACGTCCCCATGGACAGCGCCGCCAAGGCGCTTGGCGCTGAAGAGGTGGTCGCCGCCATTCTCGCCGTTGCACCGGAGGCACATATCATCCGCACCGGTACGCGCGGCATGATCTGGCTGGAACCGCTGGTCGAGGTCGAGATCAACGGGATACGTCACGGTTACGGTCCGGCGACAGTGGGCGATGTTGCGGGCATTCTCGATGGCAGCAGCGCCAAGGCGCTAGGCCCAGTTGAGTATCTGGACTGGATGAAGCGGCAGACGCGCCTCACCTTCGCCCGCGTCGGCGTCGTTGACCCTCTTAACATCGCGGATTACGAGGCGCATGGTGGGCTTGTGGGCCTGCGTCGCGCCATTGAAATGGACGGCGCCGGGATCGTTGCAGAAGTTACCCAATCGGGCCTTCGCGGGCGTGGAGGCGCAGGATTCCCGACCGGCATCAAATGGAAGACCGTGTTCGAGGCGCAGGCGCCGCAGAAATACATCGTCTGCAATGCCGATGAGGGCGACAGCGGCACCTTCGCCGACCGGATGATCATGGAGGGAGACCCCTTTACCCTGATTGAGGGAATGACGATTGCGGGCCTCGGTGTCGGCGCGACACGCGGGTATGTTTATCTGCGCTCGGAATACCCCGATGCAATCCGTGTGATGCGCCGCGCAGTCGAAATCGCGCGCGCGGCAGGTGTATTGGGCGCGGATGTGCTGAGCTCTGGCCGGGCGTTTGACATGGAAATCCGTGTGGGCGCCGGCGCCTATGTCTGCGGCGAGGAAACCTCGCTTCTGAATTCGCTCGAAGGCAAGCGCGGCGTCGTCCGTGCCAAACCACCCCTTCCGGCGCTCGAAGGATTTCTTGGGCGACCCACGGTGGTGAACAACGTGATCAGCCTCGCCACGGTGCCGGTGATTTTTGAGAAAGGCGCGCAACACTATGCCGATTTCGGTCTTGGGCGCTCGCGCGGCACCGTGACCCTTCAGATTGCAGGTAACGTGGCGCGGGGAGGTTTGTTTGAGACCGCCTTTGGCATCACCTTGGACGAGGTGGTGAATGATCTGGGCGGCGGCACGGCCTCTGGTCGCCCGGTCAAGGCGGTGCAGGTGGGCGGACCCCTCGGGTCCTATATCCCCGTCGATAATTTCGACGCCGCTCTCGGTTATGAGGAACTCGACGCCAGGGGCGGGCTGCTTGGGCATGCCGGTCTCGTGGTGTTTGATGACGCTGCGGACATGCTGCAAATGGCCCGCTTCGCGATGGAATTCTGCGCTGTGGAAAGCTGTGGCAAATGCACGCCCTGCCGGATTGGTGCGGTTCGAGGTGTTGAGACCATCGACCGGATCGCTGCCGGTGACGGTTCGGCCATCCCGCTTTTGACGGACCTCTGCGAGACCATGAAAGATGGCTCGCTCTGTGCACTTGGGGGGTTCACTCCCTTGCCGGTGATGTCTGCCCTCACGCATTTCCCAAATGATTTCGCCACCCAAAAGGAGGCCGCCGAATGAAAGATTTCATCATTCCCAACGACCGCGACATGGGCACGCCCGCCAAGCAGGGCGCACCGGTGACTTTGGAAATCGACGGCATGGCCGTCACCGTGCCCGAAGGCACGTCCGTGCTGCGCGCGGCGGCCGAGGCTGGCATCCAGATCCCCAAGCTCTGCGCCTCTGACAACCTCGAGGCCTTCGGCTCCTGCCGCCTCTGCGTCGTGGAAATCGAGGGGCGGCGCGGCACGCCTGCCTCCTGCACCACGCCTGTAACCCCCGGCATGGTGGTCCATACCGGCTCAAGCAAAGTGCGCAAGATCCGCAAAGGGGTGATGGAGCTTTACATCTCCGATCATCCGCTTGATTGCCTGACCTGTTCGGCCAACGGCGATTGCGAATTGCAGGATATGGCCGGCGCGGTCGGTCTGCGCGACGTGCGCTATGAAGCCCCGGAAAATGGCGGCATGGTCAACCATTTCGAAGCCCGCAACACGAGCGGCGAAACGAACCCGGAATGGCTGCCCAAGGACGACAGCAACCCCTATTTCAGCTATGATCCCAGCAAATGCATCGTCTGCAACCGCTGCGTTCGCGCCTGCGAAGAGGTGCAGGGCACCTTTGCACTGACCATTAAGGGCCGTGGCTTTGACAGCCGGGTGTCGGCGGGCAATGCGGGTGACGACTTCCTCGCCTCCGATTGCGTGAGCTGCGGTGCCTGCGTGCAGGCCTGCCCGACCGCGACGCTTCAGGAGAAATCCATCATCGAGTTGGGCACGCCCGACCGCTCGGTCATCACCACCTGCGCCTATTGCGGCGTCGGCTGCTCCTTCAAGGCCGAGATGAATGGCGACACGTTGGTGCGCATGACCCCCTACAAGCACGGCAAGGCCAATCGCGGGCATTCCTGCGTCAAGGGCCGTTTTGCCTATGGCTATGCCCATCACCAGGACCGCATCCTCAAGCCGATGATCCGCGATCAGATCACCGATCCCTGGCGCGAGGTCGAGTGGGACGAGGCGCTGAGTTTCGCCGCCACCCGGATGCGCGGACTTCAGGAGAAATATGGCAAGAAATCTATCGGCGTGATTACCTCAAGCCGCTGCACCAACGAAGAAACCTATCTGGTGCAGAAACTGGCGCGCGCAGTCTTTTGCAACAACAACACCGATACCTGCGCGCGCGTTTGTCATTCGCCCACCGGCTATGGTTTGGGTCAGACCTTTGGCACCTCTGCGGGCACGCAGGATTTCGATTCCGTTGAGCACACCGATGTGGTGGTGGTGATCGGTGCGAACCCCACGGATGGACACCCGGTCTTTGCCTCGCGGCTGAAAAAGCGGCTGCGCGAAGGCGCCAAGTTGATCGTGGTCGATCCGCGGCGGATTGATCTGGTGAAATCGGCGCATGTCGCGGCGTCGCATCACCTGCCGCTACGCCCCGGCACCAATGTCGCCGTGGTCAGCGCCCTTGCGCATGTGATCGTGACCGAAAGGCTGATGAATGAGGACTTCATCCGCGAGCGCTGCGATTGGGACGAATTCCAGCATTACGCCGACTTCATCAGCAATCCGCGCCACTCTCCCGAAGCAACGGCTATGCTCACCGGCGTCGATCCGGCAGAACTCCGCAAAGCCGCCCGCCTCTTTGCCACCGGCGGCAACGGGTCGATCTATTATGGCCTTGGCGTGACCGAACATTCCCAAGGCTCCACCACCGTCATGGGCATCGCCAATCTCGCCATGCTGACTGGCAACATGGGGCGGCCCGGCGTCGGCGTGAACCCGCTGCGCGGCCAAAACAACGTGCAGGGCGCCTGCGACATGGGCTCTTTCCCGCACGAACTGCCCGGCTATCGCCACGTCAAAGGCCCCGAGGTCCGCAAGGTCTTTGAAGAGGCATGGGGCGTTCAGATCGACGCGGAACCCGGCCTGCGCATCCCCAACATGCTCGATGCGGCGGTGGATGGCACCTTCAAGGGGCTCTATTGTCAGGGCGAAGACATCTTGCAATCGGACCCTGACACCAAGCATGTGGCGGCGGGTCTGGCGGCGATGGAATGCGTCATCGTGCACGACCTCTTTCTCAACGAAACTGCCAATTACGCGCACGTCTTCCTGCCCGGTTCGACCTTCCTCGAAAAGGACGGGACGTTTACCAATGCCGAACGCCGCATCAACCGCGTGCGCAAGGTGATCCCGCCCCTCAACGGCTATGCCGACTGGGAGATCACCCAGATGCTCGCCAATGCCATGGGGGCAGGCTGGCACTACAGCCACCCGGCCCGGATCATGGAAGAGATCGCGGCAACGACGCCGTCTTTCGCCGGTGTGGATTACGCGCTGCTGGAGGAAAAAGGCAGCGTGCAATGGCCCTGCAACGAGGCGCATCCCGAGGGCACGCCCCTCATGCATGTCGACGGGTTCATGCGCGGCAAGGGGCGGTTCATTGTCACCGAATACGTGGCAACGGATGAAAAAACCGGCCCGCGCTTCCCGCTTCTGCTGACCACGGGGCGCATTCTCAGCCAGTATAACGTTGGCGCACAGACGCGGCGCACCGACAATGTCATCTGGCATGAAGAGGATTTGCTGGAAATCCACCCGCATGATGCAGAGGTACGCGGGCTGAAAGAGGGCGATTGGGTGCGGCTGGCCAGCCGTGCGGGTGAAACGACGCTGCGCGCCAAGCTCACGGATCGGGTCAGCCCCGGCGTCGTCTACACCACCTTCCACCACCCGGACACTCAGGCCAATGTGATCACCACCGACTATTCCGATTGGGCGACGAATTGCCCGGAATACAAGGTGACAGCGGTGCAGATCAGCCTCTCGAACGGACCGACCGACTGGCAAGAAAATTATACCGCGCAGGCCGCCCAAGCGCGGCGCATCCTGCCCGCGGCAGAGTGATGGCGATGGGCTTTTCTCCCACCCAGAGCCGGCCGGGCCTCTCGGTGCAGATCGAGGGGGCGCGCCGCGTCACCCGCGCCCTGCCCGAAGAGGTCCCGGTAGCCTTTGTCTTTGACGGCACGACGCAGGCGGTGATGATGGCGACTCCTGACGATATCGCCGATTTCGCCCATGGCTTCGCCGTGACCGAGGGGATTGTGACCGATCCTTTGGAAATTGAGTCGTTTGAAATCGCCGCGCATGATCACGGGATTGAGGCGCGGTTCTGGCTGCGCGGCGACCGGCAAGAGGCGCTCGCGACTCGGCGACGCTTCATGGCCGGGCCAGTGGGCTGTGGACTTTGCGGTATCGACAGTCTGGAACAGGCGATCCGGCCGGTGCCCCGCGTGAGACAGCACGGTCCGATTTTCTCGCAGTATGAGGTTGCCCACGCCACCGAGGCGCTCAGCGCGCATCAACCGCTGCATGATCTCACCCGCGCCACCCACGCGGCCGGATTCATCCGTCCGGGCGAGGGGCTGGTCCTGGCGCGTGAGGATGTGGGGCGTCACAATGCGCTCGACAAACTCATCGGCGCGCTCTGGCGTGCTGGTATCGACCCGTCGGAAGGGGCTATCGTGATGACCAGCCGTCTCTCGGTCGAACTGGTGCAGAAATGCGCGATGGCAGGCTGCAGCATTCTGATTGCAGTTTCCGCGCCCACCGCCCATGCGCTACGGCTGGCGGAAACCTCGGGCCTTTCTATCGCCGCCTTTGCGCGTGGCGGCGGCTTTGATCTCTATTCCCACCCCCATCGTATCAACACCGAGGTTCCTCATGTCGCCTGAGAAGATGGTCCATATGGCCAACCAGATCGCCACATTCTTCAAAACCCAACCCGGCAGCGACCGCTCCACGCGTGTCGCCGCGCATTTGACGGATTATTGGGAGCCGCGCATGCTGGAGCAGCTACATTCCTATGTTGCGACTGGTGGAAAAGGGCTGGATGATCTGGTGATCGCAGCAGAAGCGGAGATTGCCGTGACGCGTGCCAGTGTCTGAAACAGAGCACCCTGATTGGCGTCAGCTCAGATAGATCCGAAATTCCGTTGGTTGGCATGGATATTTAGGGTGCGCGAGCATCCAAAAGAGGTGGCTGGCAAAGAGCTTCGAGTTCCCTTCTCGGGGTCAAGGCGGTTTGCACTGGTGGCGCTGTGAGCGCCGCTTTTTCAGGCGCGATCTCTAAATCAGATTATATATTACAAAACTCCGTTATTGCTGTTTGGCTACAGAACAAGCGAGCCGCGTTTTGACGCTCCCACTATCCCAATTTCTTGGAGATGCCAGATGCTTTGCGCGGTGGGAACTTTCTAAGGTGTCTTCCACGTCTAGGAGGTTGAACCAGACTAGGCTCTGACGCTTGCATCTTGACCCAGTCCCGGCGCAAATACGCACAGGCTGGCCAGATTGGGCTGAATGGGGGCAGGATGATACCGGTCATAGGATATTCCGAGGCAAAGGTCGCGGTGCTTGGGTTGGGGCGCACGGGCCTTTCGGCAGCACGGGCATTGCGTGCAGGCGGTGCAGAGGTGCTCGCATGGGACGACACCGAGACCGCGCGCGTGGCTGCTGAGGCTGAGGGGTTTGCCATCGTTGATCTGTCGAGGGCGGGCGCGTTGGACAGGGTGGCGTCCTTGATTGTCAGCCCCGGCATTCCCCATCTCTATCCGGCACCCAATCGGGTGATCGTGGCGGCGCAGGCGGCAGGTGTGCCAGTGGACAATGACATCGGTCTGTTTTTCCGATCTCTGGCAACTGACGACTGGGACGGGTTTGACGTGACGCCCAAGGTGATCGCCGTCACAGGCAGCAATGGCAAATCCACGACATCGGCACTCATTCACCATGTACTTGTCGAGGCAGGGCGAACGGCCCAACTCGCCGGTAATATCGGGCGTGGCGTGCTGGATATCGACCCGCCTGAAGATGGGGGTGTCGTTGTTCTGGAACTCAGCAGCTACCAAACTGATCTGGCGCGGGCCTTGACGCCTGATGTGGCGGTGTTCACCAATTTCTCACCAGATCACCTAGATCGGCACGCGGGTCTTGGCGGCTATTTCGCGGCCAAGCGCAGGCTCTTTGCCGAAGGCGGACCGGACCGGGCCGTGATCGGCGTGGATGAGCCCGAGGGCCAGTATCTTGCCGGGCAGATGGCGGAAGGGCCGAATGATGATCGGGTGATCCGGATTTCCGTTGACCATAAACTCACGGGTTCTGGCTGGTCTGTCTTTGCCCGCAAGGGATTTCTTAGCGAATACCGTCATGGGCGGCAGGTGGGGTCTATTGATCTGCGCGGCGTGAAGGGCTTGCCCGGATCGCACAATCATCAGAACGCCTGCGCCGCCTATGCCGCATGCCGGACCCTTGGGCTGGCCCCGCGCGTGATTGAGGCAGGGCTGCACAGTTATGCGGGTTTGCCGCATCGCAGTCAGCGGGTGGCGGAGAAAGATGGCATCATTTTTGTCAACGACAGCAAGGCAACGAATGTCGATAGCGCACTCAAGGCTTTGCAGGCGTTCGAGAATATCCGCTGGATTTGTGGTGGGTTGGAAAAGGACGGCGGCCTCGCTGGCTTGGCACCGGGGCTGGCGCATGTACGAAAGGCCTATGTGATTGGGCGTGAGGCAGCAGGATTCGCGCGTGCTCTTGGGACGGTTGAGTCAGAAGTCTGCACCACCATGGCGAAGGCCGTGGCCAGTGCAATGAGCGATGCGGAATCCGGTGATGTGGTACTATTGGCCCCGGCGGCGGCAAGTTTCGACCAATACGACAACTTCGAAAAGCGCGGTGAGGATTTCATGGCCCAAGTTCTGGCGCGTCTTTGACCATGGGCGGCGTGGTTCTGCGGCTTGATCATCTGGCAGTGGCAGCAGAGAGCCTTGAGGCGGGGCGCGCGCATGTCGAGGACGCGCTTGGATTGCGTCTTCAACCCGGTGGCAAGCATGCCCATTTTGGCACGCACAACATGCTCTTGGGGTTGGCAGATGGCCTTTATCTTGAAGTGATTGCGATTGATCCAGAGGCCCCTGCGCCGGGATGTCCCCGCTGGTTCGATCTGGATCGTGTTTCCGGTCCACCATGTCTGCACAACTGGATTTGTGCGGTGAACGATCTGGAGGCGGCGCTGATCCGGCATCCGCAGGCCGGACAGCCAGTGGCGCTGTCGCGCGGCGATCTGAAGTGGCGGATGGCAGTGCCGCAGACTGGAATTTTACCAATGGACAATCTGTTCCCGGCACTGATCGAGTGGCACGGCTCGGCGCATCCTGCGACGCGATTGACGCCATCCGGGGCGCGGCTCTCGCGGTTGATCGTCTCGCATCCAAATGCCAAGACGTTGCAAGCGGTGCTTGGACCCGAACTCGGCGACAACAGAGTGGTTTTTGAAACGGGGAATGCGGGGTTGTGTGCAGAGATTGCCACGCCGCATGGTCTAAGAGTGCTGCAATGATCGTCAGAAAAGCGGAACAGCGTGATATCGGGCCGATCCTCGCGTTCTGGAATCCGCTCATCCGAGAAACATCTGTTACCTTCACGACAGTGGAAAAGACGGCGGACTCCCTCGCTGGAGATATGGCCGCACGTGGTTTAGCCTTTCAGGTGATTGAAGAACAGGGCGTGGTTCTCGGGTTTGCCAGCTACGGCGGGTTTCGCTCGGGTCCGGGCTATGCCCGTACAGCGGAGCATACGGTGATTTTAGCCCAAGCCGCACGGGGACGCGGGTTGGGTCGGGCATTGATGACGCGCCTGGAAGATGTGGCACGCGCGGCTGACCTGCATGTGCTCGTTGCGGGTGTGAGTGGCGAAAATGCGGCGGCCATCGCCTTTCATCGCGCCATCGGCTACTCTGAGGTGGCGCGAATGCCCGAAGTCGGGCGAAAATTCGGGCGCTGGTTGGATTTGGTGCTACTACAGAAAACCTTGTGACGGTTTGCACTGACAGTGCTCTTGATTGGGTCTAAGGTATTTGGCATGTCGATCTGGGTGCGTATCTCCGAAGCCTTGTCGGCCCTCGCCAGCGGCGAGGGGCTCAGCGCCGTTTTCGACCGTCTGCGTAGCCCACCCGAGCGCAGTGTTGCCTTTACCATAGCAGTTATCGCGCTCTCGGCGAAAATGGCTAAGGCGGATGGTCTGGTGACGCGTGAAGAGGTGACGGCGTTTCGCGAAGTCTTCCAGATTGCCGAGGCCGAAGAAGCCAATGCCGCCCGCGTATTCAACCTAGCGCGGCAAGATGTGGCAGGGTTTGAGGAGTATGCTCGACGCATTGCGCGGATGTTCGACGGTCAGCCGGGCACGCTCTGTGACCTGATGGAGGGGTTGTTTCACATCGCGATGGCGGATGGGGTGTATCATCCGAATGAGGACACCTTTCTGGAGCGCGTGGCAGAGATTTTCGAGCTAAAGCCGCAGTCTTTTCGGGCGCTGAGATCGCGGTTTGTGCCCAATGCCGCACCCGATCCTTGGTCTGTGCTCGGCGTCACTGTGGATACGCCGATCGACGAGGTGCGCAAGATCTGGCGTCAGTTGGTGCGCGAGACACATCCCGATAGGATGCAGGCGCGTGGTGTGCCACCCGAAGCGATCAAGCTCGCCGAGCGACGTCTGGTCGATATCAATCGCGCGTGGGACGAAATCAGCGAGGCGCGTGTCAGTGCGGATCGCCACCTATAACGTCGAATGGTTCAATGCGCTCTTTGATGATTTAGGGCGTCCCTTGGACGATGCCGAATGGTCGGCGCGCTACAAGGTGACTCGCGGGGATCAACTGACTGCCCTTGGAATTGTCTTTTCCGCTCTTGATGCTGATGCTGTTCTTGTGGTTGAGGCCCCGGATCAAAACGGGCGGCGCAGCACCGTGACGGCACTTGAGAATTTCGCTTTGCTGATTGGCTTGAGAGCACGTCGGGCGGTGATCGGCTTTGCCAATGACACGCAACAGGAATTGGCGCTGCTCTACGATCCGGATGTCCTGACCGCGCGTCATGATCCGCAGGGCGACCCAATGCCCGGCGGGGTCGGGGTGCCGCGATTTGACGGTATATTCCGAATAGATCTCGATATCGACGACCACGCTGACCGGGTGCAGTTTTCCAAACCGCCGCTCGAGGTGGAGCTGACCACCAAGGCGGGCCGGGTGCTGCGCTTGATCGGCGCGCATCTAAAATCCAAGGCGCCGCATGGGGCCAAAGGCCGCGACGAGACCCTGCGCATCGCTATTGCCAATCGACGAAAGCAATTGGCGCAGGCGGTGTGGTTACGACAGAGGATCGCGGCGCATCTGGAGGTGGGGGATGCGTTGATCGTGCTGGGGGATCTGAATGACGGGCCCGGACTTGATGAATACGAGCATCTGTTTGGCCGCTCATCCCTCGAGATTATCACGGGCGAAGGGCAGGAGACCGCTCTGACACTCTTTGATCCGCATGCACATGGAGCATTAACCCAGCGGATCGGGGCTATTCACACCACAGCACGGTTCTACATCCGCGATAAAAAGCGCTACATGCAGGCCCTGCTGGATTATATCCTGATCTCACCGGATCTGATGGCGCGCCGACCTGTCTGGCGGATCTGGCATCCGTTCGACGATCCGGGGTGCTGGGACAATCGCGATCTCCGCGAGGCGCTTCTGGCGGCATCAGACCATTTTCCCGTCACACTGGATCTTGAGCTTTGATCTTAAAATCCTCATCAGACCTGCCTATATGAGTGGAATGAAACCATTTCGCCTGATCCGCACTGTCTTTCTGATTGCAGCGCTCAGCGCGGCCCCTCTGGCCGCTCAAGAGGCTGAAGATGAGGGGCGCTCTCTGATTGAAGAAGGCGCGCGGCTGTTTTTCGAGGGTCTCCAGCGAGAGATGGGGCCCGCTCTTGAGGGGCTGCGCGACAGGGCGCAAGAGATGGAGCCCGCCTTGCGTCAGTTTGTCGAGGAAATGGGGCCAGCGCTGCGCGACCTGATGGACGAGGTCGGCGATTTGAGCGCCTATCATGCCCCCGAGGTTCTACCCAATGGGGACATCATCCTGCGCCGCAAGACTCCGCAAGAGATAAAAGATGCCCCTCTGCCAGAAGGTGAAATCGAACTCTAAGCTGGTTTGGTCTGCTCAAGTTCCCTGTCACTACGGGGTCTTGATCACGACGCGGGCTGATAATGCTGCGGCCAACGACGCAAAGCGCGACTGAGCCACCTCGCCAAAGAGCGGGGCGGCCTCTGCCGAGAGGCGCAGTTCAAGCACCTTTTTCTGAGGAAACCAGCGCAATTCGCCCAAATGGGCATTGCGCTTGAGCCAGAGCATTGCGGTAAAGCGCATGGCCTTGCCGAGAACCTCTGCCTCGTGGCGGTCCTTGTCCGAAATCAGCCCGTCAAGATCGGCAAATCGACTGTTCTCGCGCTTGTTTGAATAGCGGTGCAACAGGGCGAGGCCCAGATAGACCCGCTCTGAATGTTTGAGGCCGCCCAGATTGGCGCGGGTGGCATTGTCGAAACAGACTTCGGCGCGGTAATCCGGATGTGCGCGCCAACTGACGTCATGCAAGAGGCATGCAGCTCGCATCAGGCGGCGGCGCTCTGGCTTGGCGGATTTGAAGAGCGGAAGAATGAAATGGTAGATGACTTTGCCAAATCCGGGCAGACGCGCATCCTTCTGCTCGGCAAAACGGCAGGCCTCTATCAATGGATCACGGTCGCGCAGCATTTGAGGCATCTGCTCATAAAGCAGGCCTTCGCGGATGCCATAGCTGGACACGGCGATGTCTCGTGGTTTGAAGGTTTTGATCAACTCGCCCAGAACCTCGACCGCTTGCGGGACAAGGTCTATCCGGGCCATCGACACGCCTGATTGCAGCCGGAGTGTTTCGGCATCCTGCTTTTCGATGTACTTGATCGTCGCGCGTACATCGGCGGGGCTCATGCGGTATTCGTGAAGGACATGTAGCGGATAATTGCGCCGCGCCATGTCAATTCGGGCGATCGCCCGCCAAGAGCCGCCGACCAGAAAGAGGCGGTTCTTTTGTTCACCAAGTTCGTCGCGCATGGCAGTCAAGGTTTGACGGATATAGGTCTTGCGCGCCTTCTTGCCGCCCTTGAGATCGCGAAGTTTCAGCGGACCAAGTGGCGAGGACACCCGCGCGCCGACCTTGCCGCCATTGATCTCGGCCAGTTCCATTGATGAACCGCCAATGTCACAGACAAGCCCATAAGACCCCGGCCAACCCAAGAGAACGCCTTGCGCCGATAGGCGCGCTTCTTCTCGGCCGTCGATGACCCAGAGCTTGAGACCGGTTTCGCGTTCAACCTCGGCGCAGAACTCTGCACTATCGCTGGCCTCGCGCACGGCGGCCGTGGCGACGGCCACAAGCGGGCCGGTGTCCATGCCGTCGGCCAACATTTGAAACCGCTTCAGCGCCTCCAGAGCGCGTTTGCGACCGGTCGGATTCAGTCGGCCACTTTCGGACATGCCCGCACCGAGGCCGCACATGATTTTTTCGTTGTAAAAGTATGCGGGGCTGCGCGCAGCGCCGTCAAAGACCACAAGGCGCACGGAGTTCGAGCCCACATCAACCACACCCACGCGGCTGAGCGCGCGCGCGGTGGGGCTATCGAACAGGGGACGGCCGAATGGGCCGCCGTCGGGTTCTGTTGGATCGTTGGTGCCGTCCATATCCGTCCCAGTCTTACGCGCCCCCTCTATGCGACACGGGCGCGCGCGGGTCAATCATCCGTATGGGTCAATTTAGGCACATCCGATGCGCCTGCCGAACCGCGACCAGAGAGCGACGGGTATTCCATGAAGAAGCGATGGCAGTTGAAGGCAAATGCTCCTTCGGGGACGGGCGTACGGGTAAAGCTGCCATCGGGTGCCATGACCCAACTCTGCGCAACATCGGCCATGTTGGCGGCCATGACCTGACTGACGATCTGTGCCTTGACGGTCTGGTTTTCGATTTCGACGAGGGTCTCGACGCGGCGGTTCAGATTTCGGCCCATCCAGTCGGCCGAGGAAATGAACACCCGCGCCCTTTTTGATGGCAGACCGAACCCATTGCCGAAACAGACGATGCGGGAATGCTCGAGAAAACGTCCAACAATGGATTTCACCCGAATATTGCTGGATAGGCCCTTGATTCCGGGACGCAATCCGCAGATGCCGCGCACCACGAGGTCGATCTTGACGCCTGCCTCTGACGCCGCATAGAGGGCGTCAATGATGTCGGGCTCGATCAGCGAGTTCATCTTGGCCCATATCGCCGCAGGTTTGCCGACCCTCGCATGCTCGGCCTCTCGGCCGATCAGTTCAAGCAGGCGAGGTTTAAGCGACTTGGGCGATATCGAAAGATTCTCCAGCCCCTCAGGTTCGGCATAGCCAGAGAGATAATTGAACACCTTTGTGGCATCGCGCCCAAGCTGCGTGTTGCAGGTAAAAAAGCTGAGGTCCGTGTAAATCCGGGCCGTGATCGGGTGGTAATTGCCCGTGCCATAATGCGTATACGTGACCAGATTCTCGCCCTCGCGCCGCACCACGGTCGAAATTTTGGCATGTGTCTTGAGGTCGATGAAACCATAAACCACATGCGCGCCCGCCCGTTCCAAGCGCCGAGATTGCCGGATATTGGCCGCTTCGTCGAACCGTGCCTTGAGTTCGACAAGGGCGGTGACGGATTTGCCATCCTCAGCCGCCTCGCAGAGCGCCTCGACGATGGGAGAATTGCGTGAGGTGCGATAGAGCGTCTGTTTGATCGCCACGACATCGGGATCGTGCGCGGCCTGCGTTAGAAACCGCACCACCATGTCAAAGGTCTCATAGGGGTGATGCAGCAGCATGTCCTTTTGCCGGATCGCCGCAAACATATCTCCGCCATGGTCCTGTACCCGTTCCGGCACGCGCGGAGTAAAGGGCGGCCAGAGTAGGTCAGGGCGGGCATCCAGCACCAGTTCCTTGAGGTCTGCTAGACCAATCATGCCCTCGACCTCGACCACCTCTTCGGGGATGACATGCAGTTCCTGCATGATCACGCGGCGCAGATCCTCTGGCGCATTGGCCGAGATCTTCATCCTCACCACCTCGCCGCGGCGCCGACGTTTCAGCGCCACCTCGAATTCGCGTACGAGGTCTTCGGCTTCTTCCTCGACCTCCAGATCGCTGTCGCGAAGCACGCGAAAAGCGCAATGGCTCTTGTACCGATAGCCCGGAAAGAGGCTGTGCAGATGCAACAAGAGCAACTCTTCCAGCGGCAGGAAGCGATAGGTGCCCTCGGGCGCGGGCAGCGGGATGAATCTCGCGATCTGTTGTGGAATCGGCAAGAGCGCCTGAAGTGGGCGTTTGTCCGCCTTGCGCTCAAGATGCAGGGCGAGACTATAGCCCAGATTGGGAATGAACGGAAAAGGATGCGCCGGGTCGATGGCCAGCGGTGAGAGCACTGGAAAAGCCTTGTTCAGAAAGACATCCGCAAGATAGGTCTTGTCGTCTTCGCCGAGTGAAGTGTGCTCGAGAATAGAGATGTTCTCGGCCTCCATCTCGCGGCGCAGGCTGTCATAGGTTTTCTGTTGCGAGTCCAAAAGCTTGCGGGCGTTCTCGTTGATCAGGACAAGCTGTTCGGCAGGGGTCAATCCATCGGCAGCGGGGGTGGTGTTGCCCGCTTGCGCCAGCTCTCTCAGGCCCGCGACGCGCACATTGTAGAACTCGTCCAGATTGGTCGCGGAAATCGACAGAAAGCGCAGCCGTTCAAGGAGCGGCACGCGTGGATTCTGTGCCTCTTCCAGCACACGCCAGTTAAAGCCAAGCCAGCTGAGTTCACGGTTATAGAACCGCCCCGGCCCGGTGAGGTCCAGATCAGGCAGTTCGACAGCTTCGGGCGCGGGGTGTTTCAGAAAATCTGATTGGGTCATGACGGGCTTATCGCGCTGATATGTAACGGATTGGTGACGCAGCGTGGCGCTATTACACCATTTTGTCCAGCACTTGCGCGGCGAATGCGCGGGTGATGGCGCGGCGCTCTGCGAGGGCTGCTGCATCGAGGGTCTCGACCACCTCTCGCACAGCGGCAAAGGAGCGGTCGATGCGGCGCGAGAGATAGGGGACAGTGTCTGGGCTCGGGGCAATCTGGCGGTCAGCAAAGAGTTTGGTCAACACAGCGGCGAGCAAAGCGTCATCGGGCGCGCGCAATTGGGTCACAAGCGTACCCTGCATGCGGCTCATCAGGTCGGGCAGCCTGAGTGGCCAGAGGTGCGGGGGGCGCTCTGCCGTGAGAAGGATCGTATGGCCTTCCGCGAGGCTAAGATTGTGCAGATGAAAGAGTGCCTCTTCTGCGGCGCGATTGCCTGCTGTCTGCTCTGCATCTTCAATCGCGAGAGGACTGAGCGCAAGAGCGGGAATATCAGCATCGGTGAGATCAGCGGCAGCAATGATCCGGGCGCCGGAAAGAGCCGCCCAAACATGTGTGAGATGGGTTTTCCCGGAACCGGTGGGCCCCGCGAGGATCAGCTTGCGTGAAGGCCATGTCTCCCAGGAGTCGATCATGGCCACTGCTTCGGCATTTGCCGGTGAGACGAAAAAATCCTCTCTCCCCAGTGCGGGCCGCACTGGCAAATCAAAGCTGAGTTGGTGGGGCGTCATTCGCGGTCAACGCTTTCGATGCCGCGATAAAGCCGGCTGTCGCGGTATTGGTCGATCGCAAAGCGGGCGATAACCCCAAGCGCTGCGGCCACGGGCACCGCGACCAGCATGCCGACAAAGCCGAAAAGTGCACCGAATGCAGAGAGTGCGAAAATGAGCCAGACCGGATGAAGGCCCACTGAGGAGCCGACCAGCTTGGGCGTCAAAAAATTGCCCTCAATGATCTGTCCCGACACAAAGACTGCGGCTACGAGGCCGACGCTGACCCAATCGCCCCAGAACTGAAACAGGGCAAGTCCGACGGCGAGCACGCCGCCTACGATGGAACCGACGTAGGGGATGAAGGTAATCAGTCCGGCGATGGCGCCGACCACGAGGCCGAATTGCAAGCCGACCAGCATCAGGGCGACCGCATAATAGGTGCCAAGGATCAGGCAGACCGTGCCCATGCCGCGGATGAAGCTGGCCAGCGTGTTGTCGATTTGGCGTGCGAGGCGGCGGATGACGGGGGCGTGGTCGCGTGGCAGGAGGCGGTCGATTTCAGCGACCATATTGTCCCAATCATAGAGAAGGTAGACTGAAACGACGGGAACAATGACAAGCAATATCAATATGTTAACCATTGATGCGGCCGAACTGAGCACTGTCTCGAGCAATTGGCCGCCGCGTTCGCGGATGGTCTCTCCCACGGACAGCAGCGTCTTGTTCAGTGCCGAATCCGCCTCGAAAAGAGAGGGGAAATGCGTGGTGAGAAAGCGATGGAGATCATTGGCAAGTTCCGGTGCTATGTTGAACAAGGCAACGGCCTGATTGACCAAGGAGGGAATCACCAAAAGTGCAATGATAACAAAGGCCAGGATGGCCAGAAGCGTGATCACCCCTACCGACGTGGCACGACTGAGACCCAGACGTTCCAGTCGGTCGGCTACCGGATCAAGGAAATAAGCAATTGCGCCGCCAAGCACGAACGGCAGGATCACATCACCCAAAAACCAAAGCAAAACAAAGGCTACGACGGCTGCCGCGCCCCAGTATTTCATCTGTTCCCTAACGGGGAGCGCCATTGTTCGCCTCCTGATACAGGCCCTATGTCATCGTTCGAGCGGGCGGTTTCAAGGGGAAAGGCAAGGTTCGGGAATATTTGCGCCCGATCTCTTACCGCGCCACTATACGGCGCGATAAGTCTTTGATTTCACGTGATTTATCGCTTCGCCTCTGGTTCAGGCGAGGGAGATATTCGACGCTGATTCACGACCGTCGCGGCCGGATTCGATGTCGAAAGTCACTTTCTGGTCGTCGGCCAGACCGGTCAGGCCAGCGCGCTCAACGGCGGAAATGTGAACGAAAACGTCCTTGCCACCGCCATCGGGCGCAATGAAACCATAGCCCTTGGTGGCGTTGAACCATTTTACGGTGCCAGTAGCCATCGTACTGATATCCTTTTGTTTTTGCTGCCCGCGGGAGTGCGGCAGCCCGGCAAAGTCGTGCAAGATCGAGTGACTGAGCCGTAAAGGACAGATGGTCGATAGCGGTAACGTCGCACCAAGAAATATGGCCAGTTCCAAAATGAAAAGCAAGACCCCCGCATCTGGCCCCCGTACGCTTGTGCGGTCAGACCGTACGTTCACGCGATCCCTGCCAGAGGAGCGACCGCGCCCCGGTCAGAGAACGGTGACGACCGTCCCAATCGGCACACGCGCGTAGAGATCCTGAACGTGCTCGTTGATCATCCGGATGCAGCCGTTCGACACTGATTGCCCGATCGAGGAGGGCTGGGTTGTTCCGTGAATCCGGTAATAGGTATCGCGACCATTCTGGAAGAGATAGAGGGCGCGCGAGCCAAGCGGATTGTCAGAGCCGCCGGGCTGAACATAATCATTGTCCTTGAAGCGGCCATAAGTGCGGGGCTCACGTTCGATCATCTCGTCCGTCGGGCGCCAAGTGGGCCATTCTTTTTTGACAGAGATTGTGGCGGTGCCGGTAAACTCCAAGCCTGCCTTGCCGACGCCCACGCCGTACCGGCGGGCACGGCCCGGCGCGGTGACGAAATAGAGGAAATGCGCGCGCGGCAGCACGATCAGTTGACCGGGTTGATAGACGGGGTCAAAGGACACCTCTTGAGGGGCGAATTTCGGGTTGAGCTCAAAGGCACCGGCAAAATTCGGGGCGAGGGTTGCCGTGCCGAGGGTGGCAAGGCCGGTGGACATGAATGTGCGGCGATGAATCATCGGAACCTCCTGAAATGTCGACTCAGATATAAAGCCTGCGTTCGCGATTGAAAAAATCAAAAGCGGTTGATGCTCACGTTCCGAGCCAGACTGTGGCGATAGGGTCGCGTGTTTGGGTCAGATCGCTGCCCAATCGGTGAAGAGAGCGAAGAAGGGGGGATGATGGAGAGGCGCGGAGGGGTCGCGCGGTTGAGTGTTCCGGTTTGACATGGTGGGCTCCTGTTGGTTGCTCAGGTCACAGGTGGGGGCCTGATCGGACGGGGACCAGAGGCGATGAAGGATTTGTGATTGAGGTTGAAAGACTTGGCTCTTGGGCAAAAGGCGGAGTCCGTCGTGTATCCTAGCCTGCCAGACCCAGCCTGCGTTCGCGCCGGATCACGGCGAGGATGGTGACGATGGCGGCCAGTGCCGTTGTGAGCATGATCCACAGAAGCGCAAAGACCCCACTTCCGGGGGTGAGCAGCAGTCCCGCCAAGGCCGAGAGCCCTGCGCCGATGCCGATCATCAGCGCGCCCGACAGGCCACTGGCGGTGCCCGCAAGATCGGGGCGGATCGAGAGGGCGCCTGCGGTCGCATTCGGGATCACCATGCCATTGCCCAAGCCCATGAACATCATCAGCCCAAAGAACGTGAAGGCCGTGCCAAACCCGAGATAGAAGAGAAAGAGGTTGAGGGCGATACCAGCCGCGTTGAAGAGTGTGCCCCAGAGCACCATGCGGTTGACGCCGACGCGTGTCGAGAACCGCCCCGACGCAAAATTTCCAAGGAAATAGCCAATTGCCGGGGCACCAAAGAGGATGCCGAGGGTCGAGGGCGGCAGGCCAAACACCTTGTCTCCCACAAAGGGTGCGCCCCCCAGATAGGCAAAGAATGCGCCGGACGACAGCCCTGCCGCCAGTGCATAGCCCCAGAACCGGCGCGAGGTCAGAAGGGCAGGATAGTCGCGAAACTGCTGCATCAGGGTGCGGCCCGACAGCGGCGCGGTTTCGCCCAGATCACGCCAACAGACCACAAAGAGCGCTGCGCCGAGAATAAAGAGCGCCCAGAAATTCGCCTGCCAGCCAAAGGCCTCGTCCAACAGCCCACCAAAGGCCGGACCGATCATCGGAACCACCGCCATGCCCATGGTCACGTAGCCGATCATCGAAGCGGCGCGGTCCTGCGGGACCATATCGCGCACGATGGCACGGCTGAGAACCATGGCAACGACGACGCTGGCCTGCACCATGCGAAAGGTGAGGAAGACGGTGACGTTGGGCGCAAAGATGCAACCCAGAGTGGCGACGAGGAAGAGGCCGAGCCCCCAGAGAATCACCGGACGCCGCCCCCAACGGTCCGAAATTGGTCCCATCAGAAGTTGCAGCCCGGCATTGACCCCGAGGTAGAGCGCCACCGACAGTTGGATCAACCGGTATTCGGTGTTGAAATACGCGGTCATTCCCGGCAGGCTGGGAAGAAAGATGTTCATCGCAAGCGCCGATAGGCCCGCAAGCAGGATCAGCGTTGAAATATGCGGTGGGGTGGTGCGGTTCAGATACCGGGGGGGCTGAGCGGTGGTCATCGCTTATGGCTAGGAGCGGCATCCGGTGAAGTCCATGCCGCGTAGGCCATTATTTGCAAGTTTACATATTTGCTGAATATGTTTTGCGAACATTTGCAAATTTGCCCGATTTTCCTTTGTCCGCGCGGCTCTAATCCCTATGCTGCGCGCATTATCGCAGGGATCGCTAGGGGAGTGCCATGAAAGACATCCTTCAGGAGTTGGAAAGCCGCCGCGCCGAGGCGCGCAAGGGCGGGGGCGCGCGCCGGGTTGACGCGCAGCACGCCAAAGGCAAGCTGACGGCGCGCGAGCGGGTCGAATTGCTGCTCGATGAGGGCAGCTTTGAAGAGTTCGACATGTTCAAGGCGCATCGCTGCACCGATTTCGGGATGGAACAAGAGCGGCCCTTTGGCGACGGGGTCGTGACCGGCTGGGGCACGATCAATGGTCGCATGGTCTATGTGTTTTCGCAGGATTTTACCGTGTTCGGCGGGTCTCTGTCGGAAACGCATGCCGAGAAGATCTGCAAGATCATGGATATGGCGATGCAGAATGGTGCGCCGGTCATCGGCATCAACGATTCGGGCGGCGCGCGCATTCAGGAGGGTGTGGCCAGTCTTGCCGGCTATGCCGAGGTGTTTCAGCGCAATATCATGGCGAGCGGGGTCATTCCGCAGATCAGCCTCATCATGGGCCCCTGTGCCGGGGGGGCGGTCTATAGCCCCGCGATGACAGATTTCATTTTCATGGTGCGCGACAGTTCTTATATGTTCGTGACCGGACCCGATGTGGTCAAGACGGTGACCAATGAGGTTGTCACCGCCGAGGAACTGGGCGGCGCGAGCACGCATACCCGCAAATCGAGCGTGGCAGATGGCGCGTTCGAGAATGATGTGGAGGCGCTGGCCGAGGTGCGGCGGCTGGTGGATTTCCTGCCGCTGAACAACCGCGAGAAGCCGCCGGTGCGTCCCTTCTTTGACGAGCCGGGGCGGGTGGAGCAAAGCCTCGATACGCTGATCCCAGACAATGCCAACACGCCCTATGACATGAAGGAATTGATCCTCAAGGTTGCGGATGAGGCGGATTTCTACGAGATTCAGGCGGAGTTCGCCAAGAATATCATCACCGGGTTCATCCGGTTGGAGGGGCAGACCGTCGGTGTTGTCGCCAATCAGCCGATGGTGTTGGCGGGATGTCTGGATATCGACAGCAGCCGCAAGGCGGCGCGCTTTGTACGGTTCTGCGACGCGTTCGAGATCCCGATCCTCACATTCGTCGATGTGCCGGGGTTCCTGCCGGGCACGGGGCAGGAATATGGCGGCGTGATCAAGCATGGTGCCAAGCTGCTCTTTGCCTATGGCGAGGCGACGGTGCCCAAGGTGACGGTGATCACCCGCAAGGCCTATGGTGGCGCCTATGACGTGATGGCCTCGAAGCATCTGCGCGGCGATTTCAACTATGCCTGGCCCACGGCCGAGATTGCGGTGATGGGGGCCAAGGGGGCGACAGAGATCATCCACCGCGCCGATCTGGGGGCGCCCGACAAGATCGCGACGCATACCAAGGATTACGAGGCGCGGTTTGCCAATCCGTTCGTGGCGGCGGAACGCGGCTTTATCGACGAGGTGATCCAGCCGCGCAGCACGCGGATGCGGGTGAGCCGGGCGTTTGCCAGTCTGCGCAACAAGAAGCTGACCAACCCTTGGAAAAAACACGATAATATTCCTCTGTGAGGGGTAAGGATTGGGGGCCTGCCCCCAAACCCCCGGAGTATTTTCAGAACCGTGATGCGCAAGAGAGGCAGGATGGGCAGGGACCGCTGGCATGTGATCGAGGAGGAGGGCGCGCTGACGCTGGCGCGGCGGGTGCCTGTGCGCTTTGATCTGGCGGTGGAGACGGTGTTGCCCGGCGTCACCGGGCGGCGGCGGTTGGCGCATCTGGTGCGACAGGATCTGTGGCGGGCGTTGCAATCGCTGCGCGGCTACGCCCCGGTGGTGCAGGTGACGCGCCGGGCGGACGCGATGCAGGTGCGGGCCGGAGGGGCCGTGGCGGGGCGGTTTGATCGCGCCAATTGCGAGGCCCTGATCGCGGTGGTGTTGGAGGATGCGGACAATCGTGCGCGCTGGATGAGGCGCGCATGATGAGACGGGTGGGACGGGCTGTGGCGCTGAGCGCCGGGCTGGCTCTCGCCCAAGGGGCGGCAGCGCAGGAGGAGGCGCTGCCGCTACCCTCGGGTCTTGTGGCGCGGATACAGGAAGTGCTGACGGATCGACCCGGCGTGGGCCTCACCTATCGGTTCCGGTTTGTGGCGGAAGGATTCGAGGGCGTGTCCGAGGAAGAGGCGGAACTGGAAACGGTGCTGGCCGATCTGATCTGGCTGTGCGAGAGCTACGCGCTGCCGCGATTGGCAAATACTGGGCCAACGCCCGCTCAGGTTGTGATTTCGCTGGCGGATCGACCGTCGGAATTCGGGGTTTTCGACCCCACAGTCATTCAGGTCTTTGAGGCCTACAGGCCGCAGGATGGAGCCTGCATCTGGGAGATGTTCTAATGCAAACGCAAAATGTTGCGCCGCGAAATCAAGACCTTGGAGCAACTGAGGCTTTGGGGACACAGGCGCACGGGATTGGTGAAGACAGATGTTCAAATCCAAAAAATTCCGATAAGCTGAATCGAGGTTGCACCCAAGCGACCTTTACCTCGCCCCTAAGGCGGGCAGGGACATGGTGTCCTTGCGCGTCTTTTCATGAAGATACGAGAGACAGGAGATATACATGTCGAAGAGCGTTAAGAGCATTCTCGCAATCGGCCTCGTTGCCTTTGTTGCAGCATGTGCCCAGCAGGCCGAAGAAGAGTTTGTTGTGGTCGAGCCGATCACCACAGAGCCCGTTTCGACCGGCAAGTACAAGTAAGCCCATTGGGCTAGGTACGGGACGGACCGGTTGGGCCGTCCCGTCCACCAAACTTTCCGCGCAACGCCCCGGTGATTCGGAGGGCGTAACATGCTGAAGCATCGCGGTTTTCCCGGTCGTTTGCCGGGCACGGATTTCCAATTCACCATTCGCCGCGCCAATCCCAAAGGGGCCAGCCCTCTGCTTCCTCGTGAGCGGTTTCGCGACCGTAGGCCCGCTGACAAGCGGGCGGATGTCGGATTCCTGCGCGCCATCTGGGAGTGTTTTGGCGCAGAGCCCTTTGAGCGGGGCAATCTGGATGCCGGGCGGTTGAGCTGGCTTTTGGGGCGCGAGGTGAAGCCTGCCGAGGAGCCCTTTGATCCCACGAGTTATGAGGCACTGCTGGTGCTTGATCTCGATGTGGCGCGATCGTCCTTTCCCGAGGTGTTCGAGTGAGAATGGGAGGGGGTGACCCAGTTTTTGGTGGCGCTTTGGGCGGCATTTTGCCTACAGGTTGTGTAAACGGGCAAAGGTCTGCCGACGCCGGTCTGTTGCGCAGCTCGTGCTTGGCGCATCGGCGCGTTGCTGGCAGATTAAGCCAAGTGGCGGGAGTCCTTTCCCCAGAGGTTGCGACCTTGCGTCGGTCCCGCCGCCCTTCCCCTTGTGGGCGATCCTATGCGGGCGTGCATGGATCGCCCACATTTTCGATCCGCGCAGATGAGGAGTCATCACTTGGTGCGGGTGGGCGGGCATTCGCCGATGCAGGCGGCCGCAGGCGCAATCGCTTTGACGCGGCCCTGTTCGCAGCGTTTTATGCCCGCGATATCCTATGCATCACCAAAGGAGAACGCCACACATGCAGAATATCCGATTGCACCCGATCCGACGGGGCATTGCCCCCATTTTGGCCGTCCTTGCCCTTGGCACGCTTGTCGCCTGCGGTGACACGGTTCCCGAACAGGCGCTGTTGGGGGGCGGTGCCGGCGCTCTTACAGGGGCGGCTGTCGGGGGCAGCGTTATCACAGGGGCCGCAGTCGGCGCTGCGGGCAATGTGGTCTATTGCCAAGCCTATCCCGGCCGGTGCTGACACTCTGATCCACAAGGCGGACGCAGGCGATTTGCCTGCCCGCCGCAAGATTTCAAACCGAACCATCGGCGCGCCCTGCGCCGGTGGTTTTTTTGTTGTGCCAAGAGAGATCCGGCGCGCCGCCTGAGGGGCTGCCGCGTAACGTGAGGAAGGGACGGAAGATGTTCAAGAAGATATTGATCGCCAACCGGGGCGAGATTGCCTGTCGCGTGATCAAGACCGCGCGCAAGATGGGCATCGCCACGGTGGCGATCTATTCGGATGCGGATCGCAATGCGCTGCATGTGCGCATGGCCGATGAGGCGGTGCATATCGGACCGGCCCCTGCGTCTGAGAGCTATATCGTCATCGACAAGGTGATGGCTGCGGTCAAGGCCACAGGGGCCGAGGCCGTGCATCCCGGCTATGGATTTCTGAGCGAGAATCCCAAGTTCGCACAGGCGCTGGAGGCGGCGGGTGTGGCCTTTGTCGGGCCTCCCGTTAAGGCTATTGAGGCGATGGGGGACAAGATCACCTCGAAGAAGATCGCGCAGGAGGCGGGCGTGAGCACTGTGCCCGGCTATATGGGCCTGATCGCCGATGCCGAAGAGGCGGTGACGATTTCGAACCAGATCGGTTATCCGGTGATGATCAAGGCCTCTGCGGGCGGCGGCGGCAAGGGGATGCGGATCGCCTGGACGGACGAGGAGGCGCGCGAGGGGTTTCAAAGCTCCAAGAACGAGGCGGCGAGTTCCTTTGGGGATGACCGGATATTCATCGAGAAATTCGTCACGCAGCCACGCCATATCGAGATTCAAGTGCTGTGCGATACCCATGGCAACGGCATCTATCTGGGCGAGCGGGAATGCAGCATTCAGCGCCGCAATCAAAAGGTGATCGAAGAGGCGCCGAGCCCGTTTCTGGATGAGGCCACGCGCAAGGCGATGGGGGAACAGGCCGTGGCGCTGGCACAGGCGGTGGGCTATGCCAGTGCCGGCACGGTCGAATTCATCGTCGATGGCGAGAAGAATTTCTTCTTCCTTGAAATGAACACGCGGTTGCAGGTGGAGCATCCGGTGACGGAGTTGATCACCGGTGTCGATCTGGTCGAGCAGATGATCCGGGTGGCTAATGGCGAGGCGCTGAGCCTGACGCAGGCCGATGTAAAGCTCAAGGGTTGGGCGATGGAGAGCCGCCTCTATGCCGAGGATCCCTATCGCGGGTTCCTGCCGTCGATTGGCCGTCTGACCCGCTATCGCCCGCCCGAGGAACTGGCGATGGACGGCGCGGTGGTGCGCAATGACACCGGCGTCTTTGAGGGCGGCGAGATCAGCATGTATTACGATCCGATGATCGCCAAGCTCTGCACCTGGGGGCATACCCGCGCCGAGGCGATTGAGGGGATGCGGGTGGCGCTGGACAGCTTTGAGGTTGAGGGGATTGGCCATAACCTGCCGTTCCTGAGCGCGGTGATGGATCACCCGCGCTTTGTCAGCGGCGATATCACCACGGCGTTCATTGCCGAGGAATATCCCGAAGGCTTTACCGGCGTGACCCTGCCGGAAGAGGCTCTGCGCGCGATTGCCGCGAGCACGGCGGCGATGCACCGGGTGGCGGAAATCCGGCGCACGCGGGTGTCGGGGCGGATGGACAATCACGAGCGCCATGTCGGCGAGGACTGGGTTGTGAGCCTTCAGGGCAAGAGCTTTGGCGTGGTGGTGGCCGCCGACCGCGAGGGGGCGACTGTGCGCTTTGAGGATGGTGACACGCTGCGGGTCACGAGCGACTGGACGCCGGGGGATCAATTGGCGCGGCTTGATGTGGATGGCCGGACGCTGGTGCTCAAGGTCGGCAAGATCAGCGGCGGGTTCCGTATCCGCACGCGGGGCGCTGATCTCAAGGTGCATGTGCGCACGCCGCGTCAGGCGGAACTGGCCGCGTTAATGCCCGAGAAACTGCCGCCTGATACATCCAAGTTGCTGCTCTGCCCGATGCCGGGGTTGATCGTGAAGGTCAATGTCGCGCCGGGCGACGAGGTGCAGGAGGGGCAGGCGCTCTGCACCGTGGAGGCGATGAAGATGGAAAACATTCTGCGCGCCGAACGCAAGGGCGTCGTGGCAAAGGTCAATGCCGGACCGGGCGACAGCCTGGCGGTGGATGATGTGATCATGGAGTTCGAATGAGGGGATGATCGAGCTTGCCCTGAATAACCTGCTGTTGCTGGGGGCTTGCGCCGCCGGCATTCTGCTGGTCGCCTTCTTCGTAATGGAGGAGGCGCCGGTGGCGCGGCGGGTGTTCGGGCAATTCATGTTTGTGATTGCCTTGCCGCTCTTGGTGTTGGTGGTGACGCCCTTGCTGCTCTTGGCCACATGGCTGGGGGTGAGCGTGCCGATCATGCAGGCCTTGATCGCGGGGCTGGTGATCGCGGGTGGCTGGCTTACGGGGGCAATCTTTAACGAGTTGGGCAAGGCCAAGGCCAAGGCCGAGCGGTTGCGCGATTTTCACAAGGCGATTTATGCCGAGATTGGCAATGCTCTGGCGGCGTTGTGGGACAGTGGCCGGGCGCAAGACTATGCAAGACAGACCATAGACCGGATGCAGCGTGAGCCGGATTACATCCCGTTCATTCCGCGGGAGCATCACGATCACATTTTCGATGCGATCACCACGCAGATTGATGTTCTGCCCCGGCAGACGATTGACGCGGTTGTGGCCTATTACAGTCTGGTCAAGGGAATCGCGAACCTTGCCGATGACATGCGGGGAGATCGGTTTCAAAGCCTGTCTCAGGACCGGCGCATTCTGCTGTATTCAGATTATCTGGAGATGCGGCGCCAAGCCTTTGATACCGGGCAATTCGCGCTCAAACTGATCAAGGCCTATGCCGCCGATGGGGCATCTGCGGCGGAGCGTCTGCTGATCAATAGCCGGGACGCGGACCTGTCCGCCCGGTCACAGGGATCGGAGTGAAGGGAATGTCAGGATCTTTTTCCATTGGTTCCGTGTCCTCGATTGAGCCTGCGCAGGGCACCATGCTCTGCCCGTTGAATATAGGGTGGCTGGTCGGCTTTCGCAAGCGATGTGGCCGTGTCGGGCGCACGGGCCTTGGGTTCGGCTTGGCGGGACTGGTGGGGCTGTCCGCCTGCGCGCGGGACGCAGAGGCGGCGCAGCGGGGGCGGTTGGCGGCGTGGTTTGCCTTGGGCGAGACTGTGGAATTCACGGCGATGATGCACTGTGCCGTCGGCCTCTACCGGGTGGCCGACGGGCGGATCAAGGCGGCGATGCCGGTGGCAGGCTCTGCGCCTGAGATGGCGCGGGTGCTGGGCGCGCGGGGGCGCGCGGCATGGGGCGCGCCGGGGCAGGCCCCCGATGCCGCGATGATCGCAATGGCCAATGTCGACAGACCCACCGGCATGGCCATGCGGCGAGCGGGGCTTGAGGCGCGGGCCTGTATGGGTGAGGTGAGCGAGAGCGCGTTTCATCATCTGCTGGGCACGCCCGGCGTGGTTCTGGCCTGGGAGGCCGAGACCGGCGCGCTGATGCTGATGGACCCCGGCACCGGGCTCTTGATCGTGGCGATGGGAGAGGGCTGATGGGGCGCGGGGATCAGCTGTCGCCGGGTCGCTCGCGCAGTTCCTGTTGGCGCATCGGCAGCTTGTCGATGGTGCGGATGATCTCGCGCACATGCCAAGGCGCGGGCTTGCGCAGATATATGACGCCATCCTTGCCGATGAGCACAAGGCCAAACCCGCGCGGGCGCAGTGTCTTGCGCAGGTCCGAGCGGGCGTCGGGGTCCGTATCGGTGATCACCACCACATCGAGGGCAGTGAGCACATCGAGCCGGTCGCTGATATACCCCATCTGTTCGACATATCGCGGATCGGCGGGGGTATCGGCAAAGATCACGAGCGGTCTTTTGAGCCAGAGGAAATCATTCAAATTGATCGCATCGGCCGTGAGGATTGAGGCGGATGCGGGGGCTGTACCACTGTCCTGCGCAAAACCGGTAGTGGCGATAAATGCCGCTAAAACAAGGGATAAGATGGGTTTCATGGGCTCTCCTGCTGGCACAGATATAGGCCGGTTGGTGGCGTTTGCGAAGGGCGAATGCCGCAGCCGCGTGAATTTTTCAGGGTTAAGCGCATGGTCAGGAATTGGTCGCAGGATCGGAGGCAAGAGTTTCCGGCCGCGGATTGCGGCGATTCGAAAGGTCAGACCTGACATGGAGATCATCCTGCATCTGGGGGCGCATCGCACCGCCTCGACATCGTTTCAGCATTACATGCGGGCCAATGCGGCCGAGTTGGCCGCGCAGGGCCTTGGCTATTGGGGGCCGGAGGTGACGCGCGACGGGGTGCTGAGCGGGGTCATTCCGATCGCCGGAGCGATGAGCGCTACCGTGCAGTTGGACCGTGCGCGTGGGCGCATCGCGCTGCGGCTGGCCGAGGCGCGGGCGCAGGGGCTGAAGCGCGTGCTGGTGAGCGACGAGAACATGATCGGCGCGGCGCGGCGCAACCTGCGGCGCGGCCGGCTCTATCCGGGCATAGGCGAGCGAATGGCGCGGTTTGCGCATGCGTTCGATGGGCGCATCACCCGCGTGGCCCTGTCGGTGCGGGGACAAGACAGTTGGTGGGCCTCGGCATTGGCCTATGGCGTCGGGCGTGGTCATGCTGTGCCGGAGGTCGATGATCTGGACCGCTTGGTGACGGTCAACCGCCATTGGCGCGAGGTGATCGGCGATCTGGCCTGTGCGCTGCGCGGTGTCGATCTGGTGGTGCTGCCGCATGAGGCACATGCCGGGCGGCCCGAGGATCGCTTGCGCGCCATGACCGGGATCGAGGCGTTGCCGCGCAAGGCGTCACGGCTCTGGCTCAACCGCGCGCCCGATCTGGCGGCTTTGCGCCGCGCTGTGGCGGCGCGGGGCGGAGATGTGACGCAATTGCCCGAGGGCGAGGGGCGCTGGCAGCCCTTTGACCGGGATCAGAGATTGGCCCTGCAAGAGGCCTATGCCGACGATCTGTTCTGGCTCGGAGCCGGGGCGGAGGGTCTGGCGCGACTATGTGAGGAAACCGGACCGGATGAGGCGGGGAGACACCTGCCCTCTGGCCAGAATGCAAGAGGACATCAGAATGGCTTTGAAGAAAGACGATTGGCGTAAGCTGGCGGCGGCGGAACTCAAGGGACGGCCGCTCGAAGATCTGACCTGGAAGACGCTGGAGGGCATTCCCGTCGCGCCGCTCTATACCGCCGAGGATGTGGCGGAGCTGCCGCATATGGGGGGCATTCCGGGGGCAGCGCCGTTCACACGCGGGGTCAAGGCCACGATGTATGCCGGGCGTCCCTGGACGATCCGGCAATATGCCGGATTCTCCACGGCGGAGGAGTCGAACGCCTTTTACCGCCGCAATCTGGCGGCGGGGCAGCAGGGGGTGTCGGTCGCCTTTGATCTGGCCACGCATCGCGGCTATGACAGCGATCATGCGCGCGTCGAGGGTGATGTCGGCAAAGCCGGGGTGGCGATTGACAGCGTCGAGGATATGAAAATCCTCTTTGATGGCATCCCGCTCGATAAGGTCAGCGTCAGCATGACGATGAACGGTGCGGTGATCCCGGTTCTGGCCAGTTTCATTGTCGCGGGGGAAGAGCAGGGGCATGACAAGAGCCTGCTGTCGGGCACCATTCAGAATGACATTCTGAAAGAATTCATGGTGCGCAACACCTATATCTATCCGCCCAAACCGTCGATGCGGATCGTGTCGGATATCATCGCCTATACCGCCGAGCATATGCCGAAGTTCAACTCGATCTCGATTTCCGGCTATCACATGCAGGAGGCGGGCGCGAACCTTGTGCAGGAGCTTGCCTATACGCTGGCGGATGGGCGCGAATATGTGCGTGCCGCGATTGAGGCGGGGATGGATGTCGACAGTTTCGCGCCGCGTCTGTCGTTCTTCTTTGCCATCGGGATGAATTTCTTTATGGAGGCGGCCAAGTTGCGGGCGGCGCGGCTCTTGTGGCACCGCATTATGACCGAGTTCGGCGCGACGCGCGAGACCTCCAAGATGCTGCGCACCCATTGTCAGACCAGTGGTGTGAGTTTGCAGGAGCAGGACCCCTATAACAATGTCATTCGCACCGCCTATGAGGCGATGAGCGCGGTTCTGGGCGGCACGCAATCGCTGCATACCAATGCGCTGGATGAGGCGATTGCCCTGCCCACGGATTTCTCGGCGCGGATCGCGCGCAACACGCAGTTGATCCTGCAGGAGGAAACCGGGGTGACCAAGGTGGTCGATCCGCTGGCGGGGTCGTATTACGTCGAGAAGCTGACGCATGATCTGGCGGAGAAGGCCTGGGCGCTGATCGAGGAAGTCGAGGACATGGGCGGCATGACCCGCGCGGTCGAGAGCGGCATGCCCAAATTGCGGATCGAGGAGACGGCGGCGACCCGGCAGGCGATGATCGACCGGGGTGACGAGGTGATCGTCGGCGTGAACAAGTATCGCAAGGACAAGGAAGACCCGATCGACATTCTCGACATCGACAATGACAAGGTACGGGAGTCTCAGATCGCGCGGTTGGAGCGTATTCGGGCGAGCCGGGACGAGGCCGCCTGTCAGGCCGCGCTCGACGAATTGACGCGCCGTGCGCGCGAGGGGGGCAATCTGCTTGACGCGGCGGTGGATGCCGCGCGGGCGCGCGCCACTGTGGGAGAGATCAGCATGGCACTGGAAAAGGAATTCGGGCGGCACCGCGCCGAGGTCAAGACGCTGGCCGGGGTGTATGGCGCGGCCTATGAGGGCGATGCGGGCTTTGCCGCCATTCAGAAATCGGTGGAGGATTTCGCCGAGGTAGAGGGGCGGCGGCCGCGCATGCTGGTCGTCAAGATGGGGCAGGACGGGCATGACCGGGGGGCCAAGGTGATTGCCACGGCCTTTGCCGATATCGGGTTTGACGTCGATGTCGGCCCCTTGTTCCAAACGCCCGAGGAGGCGGCGCAGGATGCCATAGACAATGACGTGCATGTCGTGGGGATCAGTTCTCAGGCGGCAGGGCACAAGACACTGGCCCCCAAACTGATCGAGGCGCTACGGGCGCGCGATGCGGGCGATATTATCGTGATCTGCGGCGGCGTCATTCCGCAGCAGGACTATGCCTTTTTGCAAAAAGCGGGGGTCAAGGCGATCTTTGGGCCGGGCACGAATATTCCCGAGGCGGCCAAGGACATTCTGCGGCTCATTCGCGAGGCGCGTGGATAGGGTGTAAGGGGGGCGGTGGGGGCGTTTGCTGACGCTGACCCCAAGCGATGAGCCGCGTGGTGCCCGACCGCCGCGCGGCGGCGCTACGCGCCTTTGTTCCGCGCATTGGGGATTGAGGCCAAGGTCAGCAAAAGGCCGCAAAACAGTCTTTGGTCTGTCGGCCTGACCGAGGCGGGCTGGGACCGAACGGCTAGGCGTCTGTCCCGGTTTGCGCAATCGCCGTGCCTGCGGCCCAGCCCGACGACCACGCCCATTGGAAGTTGTAGCCGCCAAGCCAGCCGGTTACATCCACGGCCTCGCCAATGGCATAGAGGCCGGGGAGATGCCGGGACTCGAGGGTCTTGGACGAGAGCCCGTCGGTGGCGATACCGCCAAGCGTGACTTCGGCGGTGCGGTAGCCTTCGGTGCCGGTGGGTTTGAGCGTCCAGCCGCGCAGCGCGTCGGTGATCGCAGCCAACCGTGCGTCGGAGTGATCGGCGAGATTGCCTGCGAGACCAAGGGCAGGGGCGAGATAGGCCACCAGTTTCGCGGGCAAGTGATGGCTGAGGTCGGTGGTAATGTTGCGACGACCTGCGGTCTGACGCTGTTGGCGGAGTGCGTCATAGAGCGTGGCGTTGGGGTCAAGATCAAGGGATATCGGCTGACCCTCACGCCAGACGGACGAGATTTGCAGGATCGCGGGGCCAGAGAGGCCGCGATGGGTGAACAGCGCCGCCTCGTCAAAGCTGATCCCGTCGCAACTGGCGCGCACCGGCAGAGCGGTGCCCGAGAGCGCGGCAAAGGGCGCGTCGGAAAAGGTGAGCGGCACAAGGGCGGGGCGAATGTCCGTCAACTGATGGCCGAATTGCTGTGCGATGTCATAGGCCATGCCGGTGGCGCCCATCTTGGGGATGGATTTGCCGCCCGTGGCGAGCACGAGGTTGCGGGCCGTGACCGTGACACGCCGCCCCTCGCGGTCGAGCGTGACGCAGAAGTGGCGGCCGTCATGCGTGACATCCGACACTTGCGTCGAGAGCCAGAGTTCGGCCCCGGCTTGGCGCAGTTCCTTGACCAGCATGGCAACGATTTGGGTCGCCTTGTCGTCACAAAAGAGCTGGCCCAGGGTTTTTTCGTGCCAGGCGATGCCGTGGCGCGCGATGAGATCGAGAAAATCCCATTGGGTATAGCGCGAGAGCGCCGACTTGCAGAAATGCGGGTTGGCCGAGATGAAATTCGCCGGTGTCGTGCCAAGGTTGGTGAAATTGCAGCGCCCGCCGCCCGAGATTCGGATCTTTTCGCCCGGTGCGCGTGCATGGTCGATCACCAGCGTGCCCGGCCCGGCATGGGCGGCACACATCATGCCGGCGGCCCCGGCCCCGAGAATAAGAGTGGTGCAGGCGTGGCGCATGGGCATGGCTCTGACGCGAAATGCTGCCGATTGGCAAGGGGATAGTTCTGGCATTAAGGTGAAAATAACGCTAGGATATGTGTCAGACCCCGAAAAGGGGCGCAAGATGCATGAGGCGGCAGTCAGATGACAGAAATGGTCTACGGGGCAATGCCCCTGCGGGACGCAGAGCCCGTCCTTCCGAAATGGTGGCGCACGATCGACAAATGGTCGCTGACCTGTGTTCTGATCCTGTTCAGTATCGGGATGTTGCTGGGCCTTGCGGCCTCGCCGCCCTTGGCAGAGAAAAACGGGCTTGGTGCGTTTTATTACGTGCAGAGGCAGGCGCTGTTTGGCGGGATGGCGCTGGCAGTGATGGTGCTGGTGTCGATGATGCGCCCAGAGATGGTGCGACGTCTGGCGGTGTTGGGGTTCCTTGCTGCGTTTCTTGCCCTGATGGCGCTGCCGTTTCTCGGCACCGATTTCGGCAAGGGCGCTGTGCGGTGGTACAGTCTGGGCTTTGCCTCGGTTCAGCCGTCAGAGTTTCTCAAGCCGGTGTTTGTGGTGGTCGCGGCCTGGATGATGGCCGCAAGCCAACAGGTGAATGGGCCGCCGGGGCTGAGTTGGTCGTTTCTGCTGACCATCGTGATCCTTGCCTTTCTGGCGATGCAGCCTGATTTTGGGCAGGCGGCGCTGGTGCTGTTTGGCTGGGGTGTGATGTATTTTGTGGCCGGTGCGCCGGTGACGCTGCTGTTGGGCATGGCGGGGGGCGTGGTGCTTGTCGGGACCTTTGCCTATTCCAATTCCGAGCATTTTGCGCGACGGATCGACGGGTTTCTAAGCCCGGAGGTGGACCCGACAACGCAGCTTGGCTTTGCCACCAATGCGATCCGCGAGGGCGGATTTTTTGGCGTCGGCGTGGGTGAGGGACAGGTGAAATGGAGCCTGCCGGATGCGCATACGGATTTCATCATCGCGGTGGCGGCTGAGGAATACGGGCTGGTTCTCGTGCTCTGCATCATTGCTCTTTATGCCAGTGTCGTCGTACGCTCGCTGATGCGGTTGATGCGGGAACGCGATCCGTTCATTCGGTTGGCGGGGACCGGGCTTGTGATCATGTTTGGGGCGCAAGCGATGATCAACATGGGTGTGGCGGTGCGCCTTCTGCCTGCGAAGGGCATGACGCTGCCGTTTGTGAGCTATGGTGGATCCTCTGTGGTAGCGGGGGGCATTGCCGTGGGCATGCTTCTTGCCTTTACCCGGACGCGGCCACAGGGCCAGATCGGGGATATTCTGCGGGGGCGGCGGTGAGCGCGCGGCAGCCCCTCTTGATCATCGCGGCGGGCGGCACGGGCGGGCATATGTTTCCGGCGCAGGCGCTGGCCGAGGTGATGCTGCGGCGGGGCTGGCGGGTGCGTCTGAGCACCGATGCGCGCGGGGCGCGCTATGTGGGCGGCTTTCCGCATTCCGTCGAGATCGAGCAGGTGGCTAGCGCCACCTTTGCGCGGGGCGGCCTTGTCAACAAAGTGATGGTGCCGTTTCAGGTCGCGGGCGGCGTGGTGGGAGCCGGACTGCGGATGATGCGCGACAAGCCGGATGTGGTGGTGGGCTTTGGTGGCTATCCGAGCATTCCGGCCTTGGTCGCGGCATGGGCGTTGCGGCGTCCGCGCATGGTCCATGAGCAGAACGGGGTTCTGGGCCGGGTCAATCGAATTTTTGCGAGGCGGGTCGATGTGGTGGCCTGCGGCACATGGCCGACAACGCTGCCGGAGGGTGCCGAAGGCGTGCCGGTGGGCAATCCGGTGCGTGCGGCCGTGCTGGAGCGGGCGGGGGCGGGGTATATCGCGCCCGGAGATTATCCGATGTCGGTGCTGGTGATCGGCGGCTCTCAAGGCGCGCGGATCCTCAGCGATGTGGTGCCCGCCGCGATTGCCGCGCTGCCGGAGGCGATCCTGCGCAATGTCCGGGTGAGCCATCAGGCGCGCGAAGAGGATATGAACCGCGTGGCGCGGTTCTACGCCGGGGCCGGGATTGATGCGGATGTTCAGCCGTTTTTCCGCGATGTGCCGCGGCGCATGACTGAGGCGCAATTGGTCATCAGCCGGGCGGGAGCGTCGAGTATCGCCGATATTTCCATCATCGGGCGACCTGCGATCCTGATCCCCTATGCCGCCGCGGCGGGGGACCATCAGGCCGCCAATGCGCGCGGGTTGGCGGCGGCTGGCGGGGCAATCGTGATCCCCGAGAGCCGGCTATCCGAGGCGGTGCTGACCGAACAGATTGCCGCTGTGCTGAGCGATCCGAGGGGCGCGTCGATGATGGCGCAGGCGGCGCTGAGCTGCGGGATGCCGGACGCGCCACAACATCTGGCCGATATGGTCGAAGACATTGCGAATAAAGGGCAGAGCCGATGAATGCAGCCACCAAGCTACCGACCGATATTGGACCGATTCATTTCGTGGGGATCGGCGGTATTGGCATGTCGGGGATTGCCGAGGTGCTGATCAACCATGGCTACCGGGTGCAGGGGTCTGATCTGAAATCCACCCCCATCACCGAGCGGTTGGCGGGTATCGGCGCCACGGTATTCGAGGGGCAGCGGGCGGAGAACCTGGACGGGGCAGAGGTGGTGGTCATTTCTTCGGCCATCAAGCCGGGCAATCCCGAGCTGGATGAGGCACGCAAGCGTGGCTTGCCGGTCGTGCGCCGGGCCGAGATGCTGGCAGAGCTGATGCGGCTCAAGTCCAACATCGCCGTGGCGGGCACCCATGGCAAGACGACCACAACGACGCTTGTCGCGGAGCTGTTGGTCAAGGGCGGGATTGATCCCACGGTGATCAACGGTGGTGTGATCCATGCCTATGGCAGCAATGCGCGTATGGGGCAGGGCGAGTGGATGGTGGTGGAGGCCGACGAGAGCGACGGCACCTTTAACCGTCTGCCCGCGACCATTGCCATCGTCACCAATATCGACCCCGAGCATATGGAGCATTGGGGCGATTTCGAGCGGTTGCGGCAGGGGTTTTACGACTTTGTCAGCAATATTCCGTTTTACGGTCTGGCTGTCTGTTGCACTGATCATCCCGAAGTGCAGGCGCTGGTGGGGCGGATCACTGACCGTCGGGTTCTGACCTATGGGTTCAACGCGCAGGCCGATGTGCGCGCGGTCAATCTGACCTACGAGAAGGGTGTCGCGCATTTTGATGTGGCTCTTCAGGCCGAAGGGCGGGTGATCGAAGGCTGCACCCTGCCGATGCCCGGCGATCACAATGTCAGCAATGCGCTGAGTGCCGTGGCGGTGGCCCGGCATCTGGGCATGAAGGCCGATGAAATCCGCGCGGCCTTGGCCAGTTTCGGCGGCGTCAACCGGCGCTTTACCCGCGTAGGCGAGGTGGACGGTGTCACCATTATCGACGATTACGGTCATCATCCGGTGGAGATTGCCGCCGTGCTGCGCGCCGCACGGCAGGCGACGACCGGTCGGGTGATCGCGGTGCATCAGCCGCATCGCTATACCCGCCTGTCGAGCCTGTTTGATGATTTCTGCGGCTGCTTCAACGAGGCGGATGTGGTGGCGATTGCCGAGGTTTATGCCGCTGGTGAAGATCCCATTCCGGGGGCGAGCCGGGATGATCTTGTGGCGGGGCTCATCCGGCACGGCCATCGACACGCCCGCGCTATCCGTGACGAGGACGATCTGGAGCGGCTGGTGCGCGAGCAGGCCGGACCGGGGGATATGGTTGTCTGTCTGGGCGCGGGCACGATCAGTGCCTGGGCCAACGGGCTACCTGCGCGTCTCAAGGGATAGAGACATGGCCGAGATCCTCAAACGCAGGATCGGGCTAGGATTGCTGACCGCTTACGGTGTTGGGGTCATGGTGGGGGCCGGGATTTACGTTCTGGTCGGGGCCGTGGCCGCCGAAGCCGGAATCTGGGCACCCTTGGCCTTTGTGCTGGCGGGGGTCATCGCCGCCCCCACAGCGCTGAGTTATGCTGAGTTTTCCACCCGGTTTCCGGAAGCCGCCGGCGAGGCGGCCTTTGTCGCAAAGGGGGTGCAAGCGCCATGGTTGGGCACGCTGGTCGGGCTGGCGATTGTGATGGCCGGGGCGGTATCGGCAGCGGCAGTGTTGCGTGGTGGCGTGGGGTATCTGGGCGCAGTGACGGGATGGCCTGCGGGGCCGAGCATGGTGGTGATCGGGGCGCTGTTGGCGGCGGTGGCCGTGGTCGGCGTGTTGGAGAGCCTTGCGCTTGCCGCGATCTTTACGGTGGTTGAGGTTCTGGGACTGGGTCTGGTGGTTTATGCAGGGTTCAGCGCCGTGCCTGTCGCGGATTTTCAGATGCCGCAAGAGATAGTCTGGTCGGGCGTGACGGCCGGGGCGGTGCTGGCTTTCTTCGCCTTCATCGGGTTTGAGGATATCGTCAACATGGCCGAAGAGGTGCGCGAACCGGAGCGCGTCCTGCCCCGTGCAATCCTGTTGTCCCTGATCATCACGAGCCTGCTTTACGCGTTGGTCACTTGGGCGGCGGTGCGGTCGGTGCCGCTCGAGCGGCTTGGCGCGAGTGAGCAGCCCTTGGCGCTGGTGTGGCAAATGGGGCAGGGCGGCAGTGCCGCGTTTTTGTCATTGATCGCGGTGGTGGCGGCATTGAATGGCGTTCTGGCGCAGATGGTGATGGCGAGCCGGGTTCTGTTTGGTCTGGGACGGCGCAGTGCATGGCTGTCCGTGTTTCACCACGCGCACCCCCGGTTTGGCACGCCAGTGCGCGCAACCGCACTGATCGGTGTGGCGGTCATCGGGGGCGCGCTGGCCTTGCCGGTGGCGGAGTTGGCGGGTGTGACCTCGACGTTGCTCTTGACGGTGTTCGTGATGGTCAATGGCGCGCTGATCCTGATGAAGCGGCGGGTGCCCGAAGCGGCGTTTCGGGTGCCGGTGGCGGTGCCGGTCTTTGGTGTGGTGGTGGCGTTGGCCGCCTTGGGCGCGAGCCTTGGAGGGTTGGGATGACACTGTCTCTGATATTGGCCTGCCTCTGGGCGGTGGCTGCAAATGTCTTGGCGATGCTGCCAAGCCGCGACAATTACTGGCGGCGGGCCTATGTTCTGATAGCGCTCGGCGTGCCGATCCTCGGGTTTGTCACATGGCAGAACGGACCTTGGATTGGTCTGTTGGTGATGGTCGCGGGCATGAGCGTTTTGCGTTGGCCGGTGATCTATCTCGGGCGTTGGATCAGGCAGCGCTTGGGGTAGCTCGGGCGCATGGGGCTTTACCTTGGGCGCGGCAGAAGGCAGAAGAACCGCCATGATGAGATTTCCTGATACGCGGGGCGCATTGACCCCGAATAGGCCTTTGGCCGATCTGACCTGGTTGCGCGTGGGCGGGCCAGCGGATTGGCTGTTTCAACCGGCTGATCTGGAGGATCTGGCAGCATTTCTGGCTGGGCTGGATGCGGCGGTGCCAGTTTTTCCCATGGGTGTGGGCAGCAATCTCATTGTGCGCGATGGGGGTCTTCATGCCGTGGTGATCCGGTTGGGACGCGGGTTCAACGGTATTCGCGTTGAGGGTCCGCGCGTCGTTGCCGGGGCGGCCGCGCTCGATGCGCATGTCGCACGGCGGGCGGCGGAGGCGGGAGTGGACCTCACATTTCTGCGCACTATTCCGGGCAGCATCGGTGGCGCGGTGCGGATGAACGCGGGCTGCTATGGGGCCTATGTGGCGGATCATCTGATCGAGGCGCGGGCCGTGACACGCGGCGGTGAGGTGGTGACGCTATCGCCCGATGCGCTGCAATTTGCCTATCGGCACAGCGCGCTGCCGGACGGCTGGGTGATCTTTGAGGCGACGTTTGAAGGCGTGCCGGGCGATCCGGCGACGCTGGAGGCCAAGATGGCCGAGCAGATCGCCAAGCGTGATGCCACACAGCCCACCAAAGAGCGCAGTGCCGGCAGCACATTCCGCAATCCGGCCGGGTTTTCCTCGACCGGGCGGGCCGATGATGTGCAGGATCTCAAGGCCTGGAAGGTGATCGACGAGGCGGGATTGCGCGGCGCGCGGCGGGGGGCGGCGCAGATGAGCGAGATGCATCCCAACTTTTTGATCAACACCGGCGGGGCCTCTGCTGCTGATCTTGAGGGCCTCGGCGACGAGGTGCGAAAAAAGGTTTTTCAAATGCGTGGAATAGAGTTAGAGTGGGAAATCATGAGGGTCGGTGAACCGGCTCCGGGCGCAAGCCCTCAGGCAGACTAACAAAAACAATACGACAACAGGGCCGGTAAACCGGTCCGGGACATTGAGGCACATGGTGGTTGGTTCGAGCAGAACAACCCCGAAAGTGGCGGTGATCATGGGCGGCCCCTCGGCGGAGAGGGACGTGTCGCTCTCTTCAGGGCGTGAATGCGCCGTCGCGTTGAGGGAAGCAGGGTTTGAGGTGGTCGAGGTGGATGCCGCGACAGACCTCTGCACGCGTTTACAAGACATAAAGCCGGACGTGGTATTCAATGCCCTGCATGGGCGTTGGGGTGAGGATGGGTGCGTGCAGGGGATGTTGGAATGGCTGGGCCTGCCCTATACTCATTCGGGCGTTCTGTCGTCCGCTCTCGCCATGGACAAGGAGCGCACCAAGGTGGCCTACCGCGCGGCCGGTCTGCCTGTGGTCGACAGCGTGTTGGCGCGGCGTGACGAGGTGCGGGCCGGGCATGTGATGCCGCCGCCCTATGTGGTCAAGCCCTACAATGAGGGATCGTCCGTAGGCGTCTATCTGGTCGAGGCCGGGGCCAACCGGCCGCCTGCGCTCTCGGATGATATGCCGGATGTGGTGATGGTCGAGAGCTATGCACCGGGGCGTGAACTCACGACCACGGTGATCGGCGACCGGGCTCTGACGGTGACGGATATCCTGACCGAAGGCTGGTATGACTACGATGCCAAATACAAGCCCGGTGGCTCGCGCCATGTGGTGCCTGCCGATGTGCCGCAGGAGATCTTCGACGCGTGCCTCGACTATGCGCTGCGGGCGCATGAGGTTCTGGGCTGTCGCGGGGTGAGCCGCACTGATTTTCGCTGGGATGAAGCGCGCGGTCTTGACGGGTTGATCCTGCTTGAGACCAACACGCAGCCGGGGATGACGCCGACCTCCTTGGTGCCGGAACAGGCGCAGGCGCTGGGCATTTCCTTTCCTGAATTGTGCCGCTGGATGGTGGAGGATGCGTCATGCAACCGGTAATTCCGCGGGCTGATCCGGCACCATCACGGATGTCATATCGCCTCCAGCGGTTGATGCTGACGCCGCTTTATCGACGGCTGATCCGGTTCGGTTTGCCGGTGCTCGTGATTGCTGGGCTGGTCGGAGGGTATCTGGGCAGCGAGGCGCGGCGCACGGCGCTGGTGGAGCAGATTGCGGACCTCCGCCACCAGATTGAGACGCGCCCCGAGTTCATGGTCAACCTTTTGTCGGTCGAAGGCGCGAGCACGAGCGTGCAAGAGGATATTCGCGAGATTTTCCCCTATGACCTTCCCGCGAGCTCGTTCGACCTCGTGCTCGACGACATTCGGGTGATGATCGAGGAATTGCCTGCCGTGGCGCGTGCTGAGGTGCGCATTCGGCAGGGTGGCGTTTTGGTGGCCGAGATCACCGAGCGCGTGCCGGTCGCGCTCTGGAAAACGCGGGATGCGCTGAACGTGATTGATATCGAAGGTCAGGTGATCGGGGTGGTCAATGCCCGCTCTGAGCGCGCCGATTTGCCGGTGGTGGCAGGCGAAGGCGCACCCGAGCAGGTGGCAGAAGCGCTGGACGTTCTGCACGCTGCGGCTCCGATGGGGCTGGAGCTGCGCGGTCTTGTGCGGATGGGCGAGCGGCGTTGGGATCTGGTTCTATCGGATGGCAAGCGCGTTCTCTTGCCCGAGAGCGGGGCGGTGCGCGCGTTAGAGCGGGTGATGGTGCTTCATGGGGCGCAGGACATGCTGGAGCGGGATCTGGCGGCGGTGGATATGCGGATCGCGGCGCGTCCGACGATCCGATTGAACGAAGCGGCCATGGAAGACTGGTGGACGATAACTCAGATGAGCTTGGGGACGAACTGACGATGATCGAGCTGTATGAATCCCAAAGGGCGATGCGCCATATGCGCAAGGCGGCGATGCAGAGGGGCGTGGTCGCGGTGCTGGATGTGGGCACCTCCAAGATCGCCTGTCTGGTGCTGCGGTTTGATGGCACCGAGCGGTTGCATGAGGCCGAGGGAATTGGCCGGATGGCCGGGCAAGCCGGGTTCCGGGTGATCGGGGCGGCGACGACACGCTCGCGCGGGGTGCGCTTTGGCGAGATCGACGCCATGGCCGAGACCGAGCGCGCCATTCGCACCGCCGTTCAGGCGGCGCAGAAGATGGCCAATATCCGGGTCGATCATGTCATTGCCTGTTTTTCGGGCGCAGGGCCGCGCAGCTATGGTCTGGCCGGGCAAGTCGAGTTGGAAGGCCATACCGTCAGCGAACAGGATATCAGCCGCGTGCTGAGCGCCTGCGACGTGCCGGATTTCGGCGAGGGCCGCGAGGTGCTGCATGCGCAGCCGGTCAATTTTGCGCTGGATCATCGCAGTGGCCTGATTGATCCGCGCGGGCAGATGGGGCAGGTCTTGTCCACCGACATGCATATGCTGACGGTGGACGGTGCCGCGATCCAGAACCTAGCCTATTGCGTCAAGCGGTGTGACCTGGAACTGGCAGGGGTTGCCAGCTCTGCCTATGTGTCGGGCATCGCGGCGCTGGTCGAGGACGAGCAGGAACTGGGTGCCGCCTGTATTGATCTGGGCGGCGGCACGTCGGGTGTGTCGATCTTTATCAAGAAACACATGATCTATGCCGATAGCGTCCGCATGGGCGGCGATCATGTCACCAATGACATTTCCATGGGGTTGCAGGTGCCGCAGGCCACCGCCGAGCGGATCAAGACCTTTTACGGCGGTGTCGTGGCCACCGGCATGGATGACCGCGAGATGATCGAGATCGGGGGCGACACCGGCGATTACGAGCATGATCGGCGGCGGGTGAGCCGGGCCGAACTGATCGGGATCATGCGCCCGAGGGTCGAGGAAATTCTCGAAGAGGTGCGCGCGCGGTTGGATGCCGCAGGGTTCGATCATCTGCCCAGCCAACAGATCGTGTTGACCGGAGGCGGCAGCCAGATCCCCGGTCTTGACGGGTTGGCAAGCAAGATCTTGGGGCAGCAGGTGCGTCTGGGGCGGCCTCTGCGGGTGCATGGGCTGCCGCAGGCGGCGACCGGGGCGGGGTTTGCCAGTGCGGTGGGTATGTGCCTCTTTGCGGCCAATCCGCAGGACGAATGGTGGGATTTCGAGATTCCCGTCGATCGCTATCCGGCGCGCTCGCTGAAGCGGGCGATGAAATGGTTTCGGGACAACTGGTGACCGCAAGATGTGGCGTCATCGGCGAAATCCCGCGAAAAAGACCACGAAAGGCGCCATATTTAGTGGCTGTTTCGTGTTTTTTAGGTGACGATTGGGCCAACCATCGGTAAGAATGGTGCCAATCAGGCGGAAAACAGCCCGCGAATGTGGGCATCAGGACAGGCGGACAAGCTATGACACTCAACCTCACTATGCCCGGACATGACGAGCTGAAGCCCCGTATCACCGTTTTCGGTGTGGGTGGGGCGGGTGGCAACGCCGTGAACAACATGATCGAGAAGCAACTCGATGGTGTGGATTTCGTGGTGGCCAACACGGATGCGCAGGCCCTGAGCCAGAGCAATGCGGAAAGCCGCATTCAGCTGGGCGTCAAGGTAACTGAGGGGCTGGGCGCAGGCGCGCGGGCCTCTGTCGGGGCCGCCGCCGCCGAAGAGAGCATCGAGCAGATCGTTGATCATCTGGCGGGTGCGCATATGTGCTTTATCACCGCCGGCATGGGCGGGGGCACCGGCACCGGGGCCGCACCGATCATCGCGCAGGCCGCGCGTGAGTTGGGCGTGCTGACGGTGGGTGTTGTCACCAAGCCGTTCCAGTTCGAGGGCGCCAAGCGGATGCGTCAGGCCGAAGAAGGCGTTGAGGCGCTGCAAAAGATGGTCGACACGCTGATCATCATCCCCAACCAGAACCTGTTCCGTCTGGCCAATGAAAAAACGACCTTTACCGAGGCGTTCAGCATGGCCGACGATGTTCTCTATCAGGGCGTCAAGGGTGTGACCGATCTGATGGTGCGCCCCGGCCTCATCAACCTTGACTTCGCCGATGTGCGCGCCGTGATGGACGAGATGGGCAAGGCGATGATGGGCACCGGGGAGGATAGCGGCGAGGATCGCGCCATCCAGGCCGCAGAAAAGGCGATTGCCAACCCGCTCCTGGATGAAATCAGCCTGCGCGGGGCCAAGGGTGTGTTGATCAACATCACCGGCGGTCATGACCTCACGCTGTTCGAATTGGACGAAGCCGCCAACCGCATCCGCGAGGAAGTGGACCCGGATGCGAATATCATCGTGGGGTCGACCCTTGATCCGTCGATGGAAGGCTCGATCCGTGTCAGCGTTGTGGCGACGGGTATCGACGTGAGCCAAGTGGCCGCCGATTTGCCCGTGCCGCGCCGCTCGATGGCGCAGCCGCTCAAGCAGCAAGTCAGTGCCGAAGTTCCGGCCCCGGCCCCGGTTGCACAGCCCGAGCCTGCACCGGTTGCCGCCCGAGTGGCCGAGCCTGAGCCCTCGCTCTTTGGTGCGATGGACGCGCAGCGCGCCGCTGCCGAGGAGCAGATGGAGGATATCTTTGACGACGAGATCGCCGCTGACGATCTGCCGCCGCCGGCCTATCAGCCGCGCGTCGAGGAATTCGCGCGCAGCACCTATGCCGAAGAGGATGATCTCGATGCCTATGTCGCGCCGCGCGCCCCGGCCCCCGGCACGCCCACTCCTGAGGCATTGCAGCGGTTGCAGGCCGCTGTCGGTCGCACCCCGGTGCAGCCACAACAGCGCCGCCCCGAGCCCGAGGCCCGTGCGCCAGAAGAGCGTCCGCGCTTTGGCATAAACTCGCTGATCAACCGGAT